>DAHXON010000003.1:18698-22649 GCA_027364875.1 Chloroflexota bacterium | reverse complement strand
CCGCTGCTGTTACCCTCAACCCTCGATCCCGCACTCGCCCGCCCACTGGAGCAGCAAGCGTGTCTGACCAGCCAGCGACTCGAACCGTAATCCTCGACGAGATCGAAGCCGAGTCGGAGCGGCTCGCCTCGCTAGCCGTGGAGGAGGGGCTTGCGATGCGCCTGATGGGCGGGCTGGCAATCCGGCTGCGGTCCGAATCGGTTCGCAAGCCGCCCTATGCCCGCAACTACGCGGACATGGACTTCGCCATCAGTTCTCGCAGCCGGACGGCCGCGCGCGCCTTTCTCGAGCGCCAGGGTTACGTCCCGGAGAAGCTCTTCAACGCGATCCACGGCGCCCAGCGGCTCAACTACGCCGAGCCGAACGGGCGCTGGACGATGGACATCCTGATCGACGAGCTCTCGATGAGCCACCGCCTGGATCTTCGTGACCGCCTGGCCGGCCCCGGCCTCACGATCCCGCTCGCGGATCTGGTGCTGACCAAGCTGCAGATCTGGGAGATCAACCGCAAGGACCTTGGCGACGTGCTCTGCCTGCTGGCCGACCACCCACTCGGTGCCGACGGCGCGGAGACGATTGGCCTGGACCGGATAGGCGCCGTGCTCGGCTCCGATTGGGGCTTCTGCCACACAGTCGAACGCAACCTGGATCGAGTGGCCGAGCAGTGGGCTGCCGAGCCGGTGGCGGACGTGCGTTTCGACGTTGCGGCTCAGGTCGCGGAGCTGCGCGCGGCGATCCAGCGGGCCCCCAAGAGCCTTGCCTGGCGCACGCGGGCTCGTTTGGGCGAACGCGTGCGCTGGTACGAGACGCCGGAGGAAGTCCGCCACTAACCCTGCCGGCGCGGCGCGATCGCCACTGGCGCGCCCGGCACCGTGCCGTCGGACGTGGTCGGACCGCGTTCTCGGGGCCGCTTCGGGTCACTCCCGGCCCCTCGCGGCCGGGTCCATTGCAGTCCGCGACGGCCATTCTGGTACACTTCCTGACAACGCTGTCGGGGCATCAGGGGGCTAAGCTAGAGGCTTGAAAATGGCGACCGTCGCAGTCATCGGGGCCGGCATGATGGGGACGGCGCTCTGCACGCCGATCGCGGACGCTGGCAACGACGTCCGGCTGGTTGGCACCCACCTCGACGCCGAGTGGGTCTCGGCGATGAAGTCGACGCGGGTGCATCCCAAGCTGCGGATGCCTCTCCCCGATCGCGTAACCCCGTACGCAATCGACGAGCTCGACGTCGCCATGGTCGGCGCCGACATGGCGGCCGTGGGCGTGTCGTCGGCCGGCGTACGTTGGGCGGCCGAGACTCTCAGCCCGCACGTGAGGTCGGGCCTGCCGATCATCGCCGTCACCAAGGGCCTCGAGGAAATGGCTCCGGGGGTGCTGAACGTGCTCCCCGACGTCTTCCTCGCCGCTCTCCCGGAGGCGCAGCGGCCGCTGGTCTCGCCCGCGGCCATCGGAGGCCCGTGCATTGCGGGCGAGATTGCCCGCCGCGTTCAGACGTGTGTGGTGTTCACCGGCCGGGATCGAGCCTCTCTCGAACGCCTGGCCGCGGCCTTCACGACGCCGTACTACAACATCCGCGTCTCGACCGACATCGTGGGCGTAGAGGTCTGCGCCGCCCTCAAAAACGCCTACGCCATGGCGGTCGGGATTGGAGCAGGCCTCCATGAGTCGAGCGGAGGCATCGCCGGCCCGGTCGCCCAGCACAACTGGGAAGCCGCGGTTTTCGCCCAGGCGTGCCTCGAGATGGACCGCCTGGTCCGCGCTCTCGGTGGAGACGCGGCCCAGGTGCCGCATCTTGCCGGTGCCGGCGATCTCCTGGTTACGACCAGCGGCGGTCGTTCGAGCAGACTGGGCCGGCTGCTGGGACTGGGACTGACCTACCCCCAGGCGAGGGAGCAGATGGCCGGCGACACGCTCGAGAGCGCCGATACCGTGGCCGTGGTCGGCGGTGCCATCCCACGCATGGTCGAACGCGGCGTGATCGCATCCGGGTCACTGCCGCTGATGGAGCACCTTCACGAGATCATCGTGCAGGGACGCCGGGCAAACATGCCATTCGAACTCTTCTTTCGCGAGTAGGAAATGAACGACGAACCCCTCGTCGTCGGGGTCGACGCCTCGACGCACGGCGTCAAAGCCATCGCCTGGTCCCTCCGCGGCGAGGCCGTGGCCGAGGGCCGAGCGCCCGTTGCGCTGCTCAACCCCGGGCCGGGATGGTGGGAGCAACGCGCCGAGGAATGGGCCGAAGCTACGGTCACGGCCCTGGCGGCCGTGGGCACGCAGGTTGGCCGCCGGGTCGCTGCCATCGGCTTGACGCATCAGCGAGAAACGTTCGTAGGCCTGGACGAGGCCTGGCGGCCCGTGCGGCCGGCGATCGTCTGGATGGACGAACGCGCGCACGCCGAGGTCGCCCAGATCCGCGCCACGTTCGGCGACGAACGGTTCCACGCCCTGACGGGCAAGCCACTCTCAATGACGCCGTCTGTGACGAAGCTCATGTGGCTGCGCGGACACGAGGCCGCCCGCTTCGAGTCAGCCCGGCGCTGGCTCGACGTGGGCGCGTATCTGATCCACGAGCTCACCGGCGAGGACGTCACCTCGGTCGCCTCGGCCGAAGCGATGGGCCTGGTGGACCTGCGCGCCGGAACGTGGAGCGAACCGCTGCTGGAGATGGCGGGCCTCGACACCTCGAGTGTGCCGCGGCTCATTCCGGCGGGCCACGTCGCCGGAGTGCTCGGCCGTCAGCTCTCCCGGCGCGTCTGCCTCCCGGACGACATGCCCGTGGTGGCGACCGCGGGCGACGGCCAGGCTGCGGCGCTGGGGGCGCAGATCCTCGGTCTGGACCGCGCCTACCTCAATCTCGGGACTGCTGTCGTCGCCGGAACCGTCGCCCCGGACTTCCGTATCGACCGGGCGTATCGCACCATGGGTGGGGCGCTGCCGGGCACGTACCTGCTCGAAAGCGACCTCAAGGGCGGGACCTTCACCATCGACTGGCTGCGGGACACCGTGCTCGGGGGTCGCCTGCCCGTCGAGGATCTGGAGCGGCAGGCCGCCGCGGTGCCGCCCGGAGCCGCCGGGTTGATCCTAGTCCCCTACCTCGCGACGGTCATGGACCCGTACTGGGACGACGACGCCAGCGGCCTGCTCGTCGGCCTGCGAGGCGAGCACGGCCCGGGCCACCTGATGCGCGCCGCGATGGAGGGCGTGGCTCTCGAGGAACGGCTGCACTTCCGCGCCATCGAACAGGCGACGGGCACCAGGATCGACGCGGTCCACATCCTGGGCGGTGGCTCGCAAAGCAACCTTTGGTGTCAGATCATGGCCGATGTCCTCGACCGCCCCGTCCGACGTACGCTCAGCCAGGAGGCCACGTCGCTCGGGGCCGCAATGCTCGCCGCGGTGACTGCGGGCCACTTCGCTTCTGCCCGCGAGGCGGCGGAAGCGATGGGAGGCACCGCCGAGGAGTTTGTGCCGGGCGCCGACGCCCCGCGCTATGGGCGGCTGTTCGACGATGTATACGCCGGGCTGTATCCGGCGCTGCGAGATGCGTTGGGCCGCCTGGCGGCATTCTTGCGCTCGGGAGCCTAGACCCACCAAAACTCGAAGCCGGGGGTTACCGATGGGCCGCTACACACTCGACCAGCTGCTACAGCAGGAAGCCGATCTCGTCCTGCCGTCCTTCAACGAAGACGACGCCATCACCATCGGACTGACGATTCTCGAGCGAGCCCGACGGGACTCGCTGGCAATCGCGACCGAGGTCCACCGCGCCGGCCGCTTGGTGTTTCGGGCGGCCACGCCGGGAACCCGCGCCCACAACGACCACATGATCGCCGGCAAGCGCCGCATCGTCGAGCGCTGGGGCCACTCGACTCTCTACGAGAAGACCCGCCACGAAGCCGCGGGCACGACCTTCGAGGCGGCCACGGGCCTGGTACTCCCCGACTA
>DAHXON010000003.1:0-18688 GCA_027364875.1 Chloroflexota bacterium | reverse complement strand
CCCCGACTACGTGGCGCTCGGGGGCGGCCTGCCGCTCTTCGTGGCGGGCGCGAACCCGGTGGGCGGGCCCGTGGGATCCGCGATCGTCTCGGGGCTCGCCCATGAAGACGACCACGATCTCGTCGTCGAGTGCGTCAGGGCGTACCTGGCGAGCCGGCGGTAGCGCGAGCGACCGCGCGGCTCAACCGAGGGTCCGCGAGGCTCAGCGGGCCTCGACCACGCCGATCGTCAGCAGCACGTTGGCGTGGCGCCGGGGCTCGCCCGTGGCGATGGCCAGCGCCAGGTCCGGGCCGCCCGCAAGGTCGAAGAGCTCGTCGCGACTGCATACCTCGAACGGGACATCGGGCAGCATCGCCCTGACTTCGGCCTGGATCGGGGGCACTTCGCCGCTGGCGGGCATGGCCATGCAGACGCCCTCGATGGGCACGGTGTCGATGAGGACGCTCAGCACTTCGGCCACGGTCAGCTGGCCCGGAGCCAGGTTCAGGTACACGCGGCGAGCGGTCGCCGCGGAGCCCGTGAGCATCGGGAAGTTGCTGTCGGCGATCAGGATCTGGGAGGTGTGGCCGGCCTCGGCCAGCGCCGACAGGATTTCCGGATGCAGCAGACGGGTCTTGAGCATGTGGCACCTCTGATGTGGTTTCGATGGATGGCGTGACTGCCGGGCGCGGCAGCCCGGCGAGGCGACGGCACTGGGCCTGACGGCGCCCGGGCCGCGACTCACTCTGCGGCTGCCGCCCGCGAATCTCGCGAGGCCGCGGCGGCAAAGACCGGCTTGAGGGTCGGGTAGAGCTCGGTGTAGAGGGCGTATGGCGCGGCCAGCGACTCGGCCCCGCTCGGGTTCGGGCCCTGGATCGGCACGGCGGCCCATTCCATGCCCACGTTCGGAGTCGCGTATATGTCCACGCCGAGACCGGCGAGCACCGCCGCTCCGCGCGCGGAGCCCATGCCCGGCCCGGCAAGCTGGAGCCCGATGCCCATGGTGTCGGCCATGATCTGCCGCCAGAGCGGGCGCGATAGACCGCCGCCGGATCCCCGCACGACGGCGGCCCGGGCGCCCGCGTCGCGCATCAGGTCCAAGCACTGTCGCTGGCTGAACGCGACCCCTTCGAGGACCGCTCGTGCGATGTCGTCGAGATTCGTACCCATGTGCATTCCGTAGAAGACGCCCCGGGCATTGGGATCGGCATGTGGCGTTCGTTCGCCGGTGAGGAACGGGAGATAGACCACTCCACCGGCTCCGGGAGTGGAATGAGAAGCGCGATCCGTGATCCACTCGTACGCGGCGTCGCCGTTGACGGGCAGCAGTGGCGCGAGCAGGTCGCGGAACCAGCGCATCGATCCGCCGGCGGCGATGGTGACCGCGGACAGATGCCAGCGATCGGGCAGGGCGTGACAGAAGACGTGGAGCTTGCCGTTGACGGTGCTCGGATAGCGGTCGAGCGGCGCGAAAAGCACCCCAGACGTGCCGATGGTCAGCGTCAGGATTCCCGGGTCCACGGCTCCCAGGCCCACCGCGGCCGTGGCATTGTCGCCGCCACCGCCCACGACGGGAGTCCCGGCGGTCAACCCGGTCCAGGCCGCCCCGGCGGCACTCACGTCACCGGTGACGTCGCTGCCTTCCACGAGGCGGGGCAGCAGCGCTGGGTCGATACCGAGCTCGCCGATCACGTCGTCGGCCCAGGCTCGGCGGCGGACGTCGAGGAGCAACATCCCCGAGGCGTCGGACATCTCGCTCACGAAGTCGTCCGTGAGCCTGTAGCGGATGTAGTCCTTGGTCACGAGCAGATGCGCGGCCCGCTCGTAGACCTCCGGCCAGTGGCGCCGGATCCAGAGGATCTTCGGTGCCGTGAAGCCCGCCAGGGCGACGTTGCCGGTCCGCTCCACCAGGGTTTCCGCCCCGATTCGGTCGGTGATCTCCGCGCATTCTTCGCCGGTCCTCTGGTCGGACCACAGAATGGACGGGCAGAGAACCGCGCCTTGCGAATCGAGCACGACCAGGCTGTGCATCTGGCCGGTGACACCGACCGCCACCACCGCGGCCGGATCGTTGCCCCGGCTCCAGAGAATCGCCAGGGCATCGCGGAATGCCTGCCACCAGGTCTCCGGGTCCTGTTCGGACCAGCCGGGGCGGGGAGTCAGGAACTGATACGAGACCGTTGCCTCGTCAACCGTCCGCCCGGCTTCGTCGAGGAGAACGGCCTTCAAGCCGCTAGTGCCCGCGTCCACGCCGAGCAGAAGGGGCGCCGCGACTGGGGCGGACGCCACCGGGACGGCCGCCCGCTGGGGCACCATCGGCGTCGAGCCCCGGCTATCCATTCGACGCTCCCCCTGCGAGCTTCGGAACCAGCGGGAAATCGCTCTGCTGGTACTTCTTGAGCTGCGGATCGTGGTTCATGAAGATCCGGTCGGCCGTGCGGCACATCTTGTCGATCGATTCGAGCGCCTGGGTCGCGGAGGTCATGCCGCCCGGAGGCGTCGGGGCGGTCAGGTTCTCCATGAAACAGGCCGCGTCACCGGCCACGCACAGAAGTCCTTCGGCTGTGTTGAGCAAAGTGGATTGATGTCCGGCCGAGTGGCCAGGCGTCTCGATCGTCTTGATCCCGGGGGCGATCTCGAACAGATCCTGGTCTATCAGGACGTAGTTCATGACGCTGAGGGGCCCCCTGTTGAAGTCCGCCCGATAGAGCTTCTCCTGGATCGCGATCGGTTTCTTCGCGTACTCCCACTCGGCCAGGGAGACGTAGAAGCGCGCGTTGGGGAGGCGCCAGTTGTTGTCGCAGTGGTCCCAGTGGAGGTGCGAGTTGATGACGATGTCGATGTCGTTGGGGCCCCAGCCGAGCTCGGCGAGGGCGGCTTCGAGCGTCTCGTCCTTCTCCTGCCAGACCGGACACATGTAGTGCCAGCGCTCCGGCGTGCTGACGCCCGTGTCGATGAGGATCTTGAGCCCGTTGCCCTCGACCGCCGCGCCCCAGACCGGGACGTCGACCAGCGTGCCTTCGCCCGACTGCCAGGTCAGGACCGACTTGTCGAGCTTTAGGTTGCCGAGGTTGAGGGCCGTGACTCTGTACTGTGGGATCGCCGTCCGCTCTGTCATGAGATCGCTCCTTTGGCCGCGTGCCTGCCGGGCACGCCGTTACTCCGTCGGTTCAAGTGCCCACGAGACGTACTTGGTCTCGAGGAAGAGGTCCATCGCGTATTTGCCGCCCTCGCGGCCGAGGCCGGACTCCTTCATGCCACCGAAAGGTGCCTGCGGAATGGAAGGCAGGGCGTCGTTGGCCCCCACGATCCCGTACTCGAGGGCTTCGGCGACCCGCATCAGCCGTGAGGCGTCCCGGGTGAAGAAGTAGGCGGCCAGGCCGTAGGGAGTGTCGTTTGCCATGGCCACCGCATCAGCCTCGGATTCGAAGCGGACGAGCGGAGCGACGGGGCCGAAGGTCTCCTCACTGTTGATTCGCATCTCGGTGGTCGTGCCTTCGATCACGGTCGGAGCGAAGAACCTGTCGGCGAGCGACGGCTGGGGCGGAACCCGATGGCCGCCGACTCGGACGCGGGCGCCCTTGCCGACGGCATCGGCGATGTGCTCCTCGACCTTGGCCATGCCCGCGTCGTCGATCAGCGGGCCGATCTGGACGCCCTCGTCGAGCCCGTCGCCCACGCGGAGAGACCGCACGGCGACCGAGAGCGCCTCGGCGAAGCGGTCGTAGATGCCGGACTGCACGTAGATCCGGTTCGCGCAAATGCAGGTCTGGCCCGCGTTCCGGAACTTCGTCGCTACGGTCCCGGCCACGGCCACGTCCAGGTTCGCGTCGTCGAAGACCAGCAGCGGCGCGTGGCCACCGAGCTCGAGCTCGATCTTGGTGACGTGGCGGGCGGCCTTGGCCATGAGCGTCTTGCCCACCTCCGTGGAGCCCGTGAACGAGATGGCCCGGACCCTCGAGTCGGACAGGAGGGCGTCGCTGATCTCGCGGGCGTCGCCGGTCAGGACGTTGACCACTCCGGCGGGAATGCCCGCCTCGACGGCCAGCTCGGCCAGTGCAAGGGCGGTCAACGGGGTCGCCGAGGCAGCCTTGACTATCATCGTGCAACCGGTCGCGAGCGCCGGCGCGAGCTTGCGGGTGACCATCGCCGCCGGGAAGTTCCAGGGCGTGATCGCCGCGGTGACTCCGACGGGCTGGCGCATGATGAGGATCCGCTTGTCCCGAGAGGACGCCGGGATCGTCTCGCCGTAGACGCGCTTGGCTTCTTCGGCGCTCCATTCCACGAAGCCGGCCGCATAAGCGATCTCGCCGCGCGCCTCGGACAGCGGCTTCCCTTCCTCGATCGTCATGAGCCGGGCCAGCCGCATCTCGTCTCGCATGATCAGGTCGAAGAATCGACGCAGGATCCGAGAGCGTTCGGCCCCGGTGAGAGCCCGCCAGGTCGGGAAGGCCGCGGACGCGGCGTCGACCGCCTGAGTGGCCTCCGTCGCGCCGAGGCGCGGGACCCGGGCGACGAGCTCGTCAGTGGCCGGGTTCCGGACTTCGATCACCCGACCGTCGAGCGCCATGCGCCACCTGCCGCCGATGAGCGCCCGATCCTGGACCGCACGCGGCGAGGTGGCGGAGTCTATTGGGGCCACGTTGTCTCCTTCTGGATGGTTCATCGCCCGACAGCCGCGGCCACGGCCGCCCCGACTTCTGCGGTGGTGGCCCGGCCGCCCAGGTCGCGCGTCCTGGGGCCTTCCGCGGCAACGTGCCGGAGGGCGGTCATGACGAGACCGCACGCCTCTTCCTCGCCGAGGTGCTCGAGCATCAGGGCGCCGGCCCAGATGGCGGCCATCGGGTTGGCGACGCCTCGCCCGGCGATGTCCGGCGCCGAGCCATGGATCGGCTCGAACATGCTCGGGAAGCGGCGTTCGGGGTTCAGGTTCGCGCCCGCCGGCAGGCCCAGCGATCCCTGGAGCGCGCCGCCGAGGTCGGTCAGGATGTCGCCGAACAGATTGCTGGCCACGACCACGTCGAGGGACTCCGGCGCGGTGATGAAGCGGGCGGCGAGCGCGTCGACGTGGTACCTGGTCAGCTCCACGTCCGGGTACTCGCGGCTTACCTCCGCCACGACCTCGTCCCAGAGCACGGCCGTGTACTGGAGCGCGTTGGACTTGGTCGCACTGGCAAGGCGGCGACGCCGCCGTCTCGCACGTTCGAAGGCGTAGCGGGCGACCCGCTCGACGCCTCGGCGGGTGAACAGGGACGACTGGACGGCGCTCTCGTCGGGCCGGCCCACATGGAAACGCCCGCCGATGCCCACGTACTCGCCTTCGGTGTTCTCGCGGACGCACAGGATGTCCACGTCGCCCGGCCGCTTGTCGCGAAGCGGACCCTCGATGCCTTCGAACAGCTCGATCGGGCGCAGGTTCACGTACTGGTCGAACTGCTGCCGGATCGGCAGGAGCAGACCCCACAGCGAGACGTGGTCCGGAACCCCCGGGAACCCGACGGCGCCGAGATAGATGGCGTCGCTGTCGCGAAGCCGCTCGATTCCGTCCGCCGGCATCATGGCGCCGTGCTCGAGGTACCAGGCGCAGGACCAGGAGTACTCGACCGCGTCCAGGGCGAAGCTGCCGGTGACTTCGCCCGCCCTGCGGAGGACGTCGAGGCCCGCGGGAATGACTTCGGCACCGACCCCGTCACCGGGGATCAACGCCACCCGATACCGCTTCACTTCAAACCTCGAGCCTCACTGCTCCTGGATGTGCGTTTGGGGCCTATGCGCCGGTAGCCACCGGCGCGGTCTTGCGGGCGACACTCGCGACGAGCCTCTCGAAGGCGTCCGTGAACGCGGAGACGACGGATTCCTCCATGTCGAGCGCGATCTTGTCGGCGTCGATGCCGAGCGCCTCGAGGGTCTCGAAGACGCTGTCGGAAGAGCCGTCATCTTCCGCCGGCAGCGGGATTCCGTGCTGCCGGAAGCCGTCGACGGGCGCGTCGGACGCGGTGATCGCGGTGCCCGGAATGGCCAGCCCCTCCATGTATGTGACGTCGCCGTAGCGGCTGTTGCGGGCGACTACGCCGGCCCACAGCGGACGCTGTGGTCGGGCCCCGGCGGCCTTGAGCTCCGCGAACTCCGGGCCCTCGAAGAACCGGCGGAACCGCCGCGTGATCAGCCAGGCGTTGGCGAGGCTGACCTTGCCCATGACGCTCTTGAGCGACGCGATCTCCGCGGCGCTCGTGGCCTCGTGGATGCGCCGGATGAGGATCTCGTCCACCGGGGCGTCGTAGCGGGACAGGAAGACCGACGCGAACGAAGTCACGTCGAGCGACAGGCCGGCGGCCACGCGTCGCTCGAGGCCGGCGCGGTACGCCGCGATCACGTGCTCGTACGTGTCGCGCGAGAAGATCACCGTGGCGTTGACGTTCACGCCTTCGGCGGTGCAGGTCTCCATCGCGGCGAACGACTCGCGCGTGGCCGGGATCTTGAGAGCGAGGTTGGGGCGATCCACTCGCTCTCGGACCTCGCGAGCGGCCTCGATGGTGCCCTGGGCGTCATGAGCGAGCTGCGGCGGCAGCTCGAGGCTGACGTAGCCGTCCACGTGTTTCGTCGCTTCGTACACGGGCCGGAACACGTCGCAGGCCATCTGGACGTCGTGGGCCCAGAGCTCCATCACAATCCGGTCCGGGGCGAGGCCCTTCTTCGAGAGCTCGACGATCTCCGAGTCGTAGGCACTCGTCGAGGAGACGGCCTTCTCGTAGATGATCGGGTTGGCGGTTTCGCCGGCGATGCCGTCCTCGCGGATCAGCTTCTCCAGGCCACCGGAAACGATCAGCTCGCGGCCGATGTTGTCGTAGCTGACGGCGACGCCGAGGGCCGCGAGATCGCGCAGCAGACTCTTCGACATGGTTCTCCTTCTCGGCCACTACTGGTCGACGGACGAATTCGAGGGTTGACGACCGGTGAGTGGCGCATGGATGCCGTTGAAGGTCGACGGGCTCGGTTCGGGAGGACCGAGCCCGTCGCCGGAGCGTTTGACGCAGTGGTCGGGTGGCCTCACGAGGCCTGCGGCGCGAATTGCACCTTGCCGGCGACTCGCTGCTTCTGCGCCGTGAAAGCCTCCGCGTGAGCTTCGAGCGGGAACGTCTTGATCCCCAGGCGATCCAATCCGAGATGAGGCAGGATCTCCACCGACCGGTGGTGCGTGTAGGGATTGATCACCGTCCCGAGGATGGTCAGCTCCTTGGCGAAAACCTCCTGCGGCCTGATGGCCACGGTCTCGCCCGGGTTCGCCACCCCGAAGATGAGGATCGTTCCCTGGCGGGCGGCCAGGGGGATGGCCGTCTCGAGGACGCGCGGCGAACCGACCGCCTCAACGATGTAGTCGAAGCCCGCTCCCCCGACGGCGCGCAGGCCCTCCTCCTGCCAGCCTCCGGCCAGAGGGTCCACGACCGCGTTGGCGCCGAAAGCGAGTGCCGACTCGCGTCGCGCAGCGTCGGGCTCGAAGACCACGATCGGCGTGAGCCCGGCGAGCTGAAAGAGCGTCAGCATGATCAGACCGGCGGGCCCGGCGCCCCAGAGTCCGATCGACGTACCCGAGTGGGGCGCGAGCCGGTCCATGGCGTGGACGCAGCACGAGAGCGGCTCCGTGAGCGCGCCAATCTTCGGGTCGAGCCCGTCGGGGAGCTTGTAGGCGATCCGCTCGGGAATGATCTGCAGGGTGGCCATACCGCCGTCGAGATGGACGCCGAAGGCCTGTTTGTCCAGGCAGAGGTGCTCCCGGCCGAGACGGCAGTACCGGCATACGCCGCAGTACTCGTGTGGCTCCACCGTGATGAGGTCGCCTTCGCGGGCGTGGCGAACGTCGCGACCCACCGCGTCGATGACGGCCGCCACCTCGTGCCCGAGGATCACCGGCGGCTGCGAGGCGAACGTGCCGTCGAGGATGTGCTGGTCGGTGCCGCAGATGCCGACGGCGAGTGGGCGGATGCGAACCTCTCCCGGGCCCGGCGTTCGATCGGGCATGTCCTCGAGCCGGAGATCGTGCGGGCCGTGGAACCGGAGCGCTTTCACCTGTTTCCTCCTGGTTGTACGTGGCCACTCCCCGTCGTCGGATCGACGGCCGGATCCCATGCGCCTCGTCGGGAGCGGCCGGAGCGAGGTCGGGGAACGATCACGGGAGAATCCGCTCGGATCTGAGCCGGGCGAACCAGTACGAGAACATCTGCTCGGTGTCGATGCACCCGCCGAATCCGGCCTGCCGCAGCTTCACCGTGCTCAGCAGCACGGGCCTCGAGCGGCTTTCGAGCGGCGAGCCGTCGGGCGTGTACGCGAAGGCGTCGTCGGCGTATTGGTGCGAGAGCCCCAGGATCTCGTCGAGGGAATGCGGCCGCAGCCCATGACTTGCCACGATCCGCTTCCAAACGGCCTCCTGCTCCGGAAGCCAGCGCGCCAGTGAGAGCGGCCGGTCCGGGCCGGTCTCCACGTCGAGTGCCCGCGCGAAGGATGGCCACGCGTCGCGCCATTCGAAGACGTCGCCGTTGGTGATGTTGAACGTCTCGTTGCGGGCGGTCGGGGCGGTCGCGGCCCAGTGGAGGGCGTCTCCGAGCAGCCGGGAGTCAACCGCCTCGGCCACGTACGGCGCGCCTCCGGGGAACGAGAACGGCCGGCCCAGCTCCCGGCAGAGAGCGGCATAGACGCCGATGACCGGGACCAGGTTCATGGCCGCGCCCAGGACGCCTCCGAAGATGAACTGCGGCCGGAAGATCGTGTACGAGGCGCCGGTCTCACGGGCCTCGGCGAGAAGCAGGTCTTCCTGCTCCCAGTAGAAGTTGCCGTGGCCCACTCGGGGCTGGGATTCCTTGCCCGGGATCCGCATTCGCCCGATGTGGTAGCCGTATGCCTTGGTGCCCTGCAGGATGGAGAAGTGCTCCACCGGCGCCGGCGCGACCCGGAGCGCGCCGAGCACGTTGGCAAACATGAGCCGGTTGGTGTCGATCTGCTCCGAATCCACCCAGCCGGAGATGAGGTCCGACTTCTCGAAGAGGGCCGCATAGACCACGTGGCTGACCGGTCCCACCCGGGCGATCGAGGTCGCGACGGCCTTCGCGTCGCGCAGATCCACGCTCAGGTGGACGTAGCCGTCTCGCTCGGGCAGGTCTGGCTGCCGGCGCGCCACGGCCACGACGTCGAAGGCCGGGTCGCGCAGGAACCGCTCCGTAGCGGCGCGACCCACGACACCCGTGGCGCCGAGCACGAGGACGCGCTTTCGGGGGCTCATCGGGAACTCCGCGGCCGGCGCGGGCCACCGACCGTCATCGGACCACGATCGGGTTGACGGGCGAGCCGCTCGCGCCCACGACCTTCAGCGGCGCGGCGGCATAGAGGAACGTCCAGTGGCCGTCCCCCGCGCACGCGTCGGCGAGGTCGTCGAGCCAGCAGACTTCCGTCATGGCGATTCCGAGGTTGCGCATCAGGGCGCAGTGCAGCCGCATCCCGATTCCGGTTTCAGGGTCCTGGCTCTGCTCGTTGGCGATCGTGTCGGTCACCAGGTTCGGGATCTCCGTTTCCTGGAACCACTCGACCAGCTCGCGGCTGTAGACGAGGCCCGGCTCGTTCCAATCGGCGTAGAACTCCTCCACGGACACTTCGTAGAACCGGGCCATCCAGCCGGTGCGGATCAGCAGGATGTCTCGCTTCGCAATCTGGCAGCCCTGGGCTTCGGCGGCGGCCATGAGGTCCTGGTGTGTGAACGTCTCGGCCATGTCGAGCCACTTCTTGCCGCGGAAGCGGGCCATGTCGATGAGGACGCCGCGGCCGACCACTCCTCGCTCTGCGATCGGGAGGACCGACGCCTTCTTGAGGCTGCCGATCGTCGTGGACGCGTCGTAGCCGTTCCAGATCTTGCCGTCGTACCAGAGGTGGCCAAGGGCGTCGTACTGGGTCGAGCCCTGCAGGAACATGTCGATCTTGTCGTCGGCGTAGTGATGGCCGCCGATCGGCTCGAAGGCTTCGCCGCGCAGGAAGTAGCCCTCGTCCATCTTCGGCGTGCGCACGGCGGAGGTGCGATTGGGCCATACCGGATCGGGTGAGCCTTCCTTGCCGATCTGGACCTGGAGCGTGAAAACCTCGCCGGTCCGGATGCTGGCTGCTCCCCGGAAGACCTGTGCGGCGGTCAGGTAGTTCAGACTGCCGACCTCGTCGTCCGGACCCCACTTTCCCCAGTTCGACGGCGGGTTTTCGCCGAACAGCTCGGCGATCGTCCGCGGCATCGACTTGCCGGTCATCGTTGCCTCCTTGGGGCACTGCCGCCCGCCGAACCGCCATATGCCGCGGGCAGATGTGCCCGAGAACGGATTGAGATGGCCGTGATGGGCGGCTGGTCGTCTCTCCCGCCGCCCATCACATGCTCCGTGGTCAGCACGAGGGACGGGTCTCAGCGGACCACGATTGGGTTGACTGGTGCGCCGCTGGCGCCCACGACCTTGAGGGGCGCCGCCGTGTAGAGGAAGGACCACCTTCCATCGCGAGCGCACGCCTCCGCCAGGTCGTCGAGCCAGCAGATCTCCGTTAGGGCAACCCCCAGGTTGCGCATCAGAGCGCAATGGAGGATCAGCGAGACGCCGGTCACCGGATCGACGCTCTGCTCGGCGGCGACGGTGTCGGTGGCGATATTCGGTATCTCCATCTCCTGGAACCACTCGACCAGCTCGCGGCTGTAGCGCAGGCCGGGCTCGTTCCAGTCGGCGTAGAACTCCTCGTGAGGGATCGCGTAGTAGCGGCTCAGCCAGCCGGTCCGGATGAGCAGGATGTCCCTTTTCTCGATCTCGATGCCCTGGGCGTGGGCGGCGTCCATCAGGTCGACGTGGGTGAAGGACTCACCTTTGTCGAGCGATTTCTTGCCGCGGTGGCGGGCCATGTCGATGAGGACGCCGCGGCCGACCACGCCCCGCTCGCCGATGGGCAGGACGGACGCCTTCGCGAGGCCGCCGATGGACAGAGACGCGTCGTACCCATTCCAGAGGTGGCCGTCGTACCAGCAGTGCCCGAGGGCGTCGTACTGGGTCGAGCCCTGCAGGAACATCTCGATCTTGTCGTCCGCCCAGTGGCGGCCGTCGTGGGTCTCCGGAACCCTGCCGCTCAGCCAGAAACCCTCGTCCATGGTCTGGGTGCGCACCGATGGGGTGCGGTCCGGCCAGACCGGCTCGGAATCCGAGCGGCCCGGCCCGATCTGCACCTGCAGGGTGAACACTTCGCCACTGCGGACGCTCGCGACGCCGCGCAGGATCTGCGCCGAATCGAGGTAGTTGAGGCTGCCGACTTCGTCGTCGGGACCCCACTTCCCCCAGTTCAACGCCGGGGCATCGCCGAGAAGCTCGGCCATGGTCCGCGGCATCGGCTTGTCGCTCATGTCTGACTCCTTGGGCGTCGGCGGGTCAGGAGGCCTTCGAGTGCTGGCGCGCCACCGTGCTGAACGAGACCGCGGCGATGAGCAGGACTCCCTGGAAGAAGAACTGGACGTAGGAAGGCACGCCGATGAGAGTCAACCCGTTGAAACCGACGGCCACCGTGAGCACGCCGACGACCGTTCCGACGATGTGGAATTGCCCTTCGCGCAGCACGGCAGTGCCCAGGAAGGCGGCTGCGAAGGCGGTCATGGTGTAGCCGTCGCCGCCGGTCGGCTGGCCGCTGCCGACGACCGAGGCGAGAAGAATTCCCGTGACCGACGCGCACAGCGAGCAGATGATGAAAGCGGCGCTGGTCACGCTCATCGTCCCCACGCCGGCCAGACGAGCCGCCTCGGCATTGCCGCCGACCGCCTGGACGTTGCGGCCCAGGACCGTGCGGTTCAGGAGGGCCCACAGGACGACGACGATGGCGACCATGTAGTAGACGTCCTTGGGGATGCCAAGCCAGTTGCCGATCGAGATCTGGTTGAACGCGGGGGCGGCGAAGGCGAACGGCTGGGCGGCGCCTCCGGACAGGAAGTAGTTCACGCCGACGGCCGCGCTGCCGACACCGAGCGTCGCGACGAGCGCGTTGACTTTCAGGTAGGCAACCAGGAACGAGTTGCACAGGCCGATCGCCACGCCTACGCCGAGGGCCGCGGCAATGGCTATCGGGATCGGCACGCCGTTGATCATCAGCATCGCGACGACGATGCCGGACAGGCTGGCCGTGTTGCCGACGCTCAGGTCGAACTGGTTCGAAGCCAGAACCAGGGTCAGCCCGCAGGCGCTGATGGCCGATAGCGCTGCCTGGTTGAGGATCTGGACCGAGTTGTCCCAGGTGAGGAAGTACTTCGCGGCGACCGAGAACCACGCGAACAGCAGTGCCAGGACCATGATGGCCCCGTATTTGCCGATGACGAGCGTGACGGACTGCCCGAACGATCGGATCCTGGTCTGCCGAGCGCCGAGCGCCGGGGCGACGTTCTGCATCATGAAGCCTCTTGCTGCCGTTGGTGGCGGTAGATGACCGACAGGATCTCGGCCTCGGTGACTCCAGGGCCGGCAAGCTCGGCCACCATGCGTCCCTCGACCATGACGAAAATGCGATGGCAGAAGACGAGCTCGCCGAGTTCGGAGCTCACCACGACCACGCCCTTGCCCTGAGCCGCGAGGCCCTCGACCGTCCCCCAGATCTGCTGGCGAGCGCCCACATCCACGCCGCGGGTTGGCTCGTCGAGCAGGAGGAACCGGGAATCGCGGGACAACCAGCGGCCAAAGACGACCTTCTGCTGATTGCCGCCGGACAACGTTCGGACCGACTCTCCGGTGTTCCGGGCCTTGATGCTGAGCGTCGACACCATCGAACCGGCGACCGATCGCGACTTGCGGTCGTTGATGAAGGGGATCGGCGGCGCATACCGGTGGGCGGCCCAGTTCCCGGTGGATATATTCGTGGTGATCGATTCCTCCATGAGCAGGCCCTGCGACCGGCGCTCCTCGGGGACGAGGGCGACTCCCCGGCTGACCGCCTGCCGGACCGAGGTCGGGTGGTGCGGGCGGCCGTCGAGCGTCATCTGGCCCGCCGCAAGCGGCGTCTCGCCAAAGACGAGCTTGAAAACCTCGGTTCGGCCGGAGCCGACGAGTCCCGCGAGGCCGACGATCTCTCCGGCGCGGCAGTCGAAGCTCACGTCGCGGACGCGGTGGCCATCGCTCAGATGGTCGGCCGAGAAGATGACCGGCGCGGCTTCGGCCACCTGTGCCGCGGACTCACGCGTCTCGAGGCTAGCCCCGCCCGTAATCCCCCGAAGTAGATCCTCGCGGTCGTAGGCGCCGCGCTCGAAGCGGGCCGCGATCTGGCCGTCGCGGAAGACGGTCACTCGGTCGCTGAGCTCTTCGATCTCGTCGAGACGGTGGCTCACGTAGGCCACGGTCACGCCGTCGTTCGCGAGCTCGCGGATGATCTGGAACAGGCGCCTGCACTCGATGTCCGACAGCGACGCCGTAGGCTCGTCCATGGCGATGAACCTGACGTCCCGGGCGAGCGCGTGGCCTATGGCTACCAGCCCACGCTCAGCGGCGCTCAGCTCGCGGACGGGCTTGCGCAGGCTGAACGTCATGCCGACGCGATCCGCGACTTCGCGCGCGACCCTGGCGCGCTTGCGCTCGTCGACGAAGCCGAGGCGCGAGGTCTTCTGCAGGCCGAGGCAGATGTTGTCGATCGCCGAGAAGTCCGGCACGAGCGACAGCTCCTGCGGGATGAAAGAGAAGCCGAGGGCCGCGGCATCTCGGGGTCCGCGGATGTCGACCTCCGCCCCGTCGACGAGGATCGCGCCGCTCGTGGGCGAGATGATCCCGCAGATGATATTGAGGAAGGTGGATTTACCGGCGCCATTGGCGCCGACCAGGCCGTGCACCTCTCCGCGCCGGAACGTGAGGCTCACATCCGTGAGCGCCTTCAGAGCGCCGAACACGCGGCAGATGTCGCGCGATTCGATGATGGGAGTCGCCGGATCGACTGCCGGCTGAGCTGGCGCTTGCGACGACGTCTCTTCGCGATTCACGAAGTCTGCCCTGCTTCCGGACTGGTGACTGCTCGCATCGAGGTAGCTATCGAGGCCTCCATCAGTGACCGACGGCCGACGGCCCGCGAGAGCCGGCTCCCGGCCAGGCAACTGCCCGACCGAGGAGCGAGGCTCTCGCTTGCCGGAGACCGTGTCTTAGTACGCCGGACCTACTGCATGACCTCGGGGTGAGCGGCCAGGATCTGGTCGATGTTGTCCTTGGTCACGATGGTGCTGGCGGCCAGAACACCCTGCGGCTTGGTGTCGCCGCCGAGCCAGGCCTGGATCAGCTGGCCGTCCTGGGCACCGATGCCGGGAGCGTCCAGATAGAGGGTCGCCGCGACCTGGCCGGTCTTGATCGCCGGGACGATGGCCTTGGTCAGGTCCCAGGTGAAGATCGGCACGTCGCTGCGGCCAACCTGGTTCAGAGCGGCAACGGCGCCGGAGCTGGAGTCCGCGAAGCAGGACCAGATGGCGTACTTGCCTGCGCCCTGCGGGTGTCCGGCCAGCCATGCGGCGGTGGCGTTCTGAGAGTCAACCACCTGGCCGGGGATCGGGAACTCGTGCTTGCTTTCCTTGACGTTCAGACCGCTCTTGGACAGCTGGTCCTCGCGATAGGCGGCCCGGAGCCGGCAGGGGGTGCCGGGCGAGTAGTCGAGCGAGAGGATCTCGGTGATGCCGTTGTCCTTGAGGTACTTGATGAAGACGTCGTTGATTGGAGGGGGGGCGGTGTTGTCGACGGCGCCGGCCATCCCGTCCTGCAGCGGGCTGCCGCTGAAGAAGACCGGGATCTTGGCCGCATCGGCCTGGGACATGCACTGGGCCATCTGGTCCTTGTTGAAGGTGATGACCAGAAGAGCCACGACCTGGCGGGTCACGTACTGCGAGCAGATCGTGTTCGCCTGGCCCGGATCGCCCTTGGGATCCTGGGTGAGGACCGTGAAGCCGGTCTTCTCGAGGTATGCCTTCGCGGCGGTCGCGAAGGTGTTGTCCATCGGCGAGGTGGTGTCGAAGCCCACGATGCCAACTGTTCCGGTCACGGCGACGGAAGCGGCGATGGTCGCGGCGGCCTCAGTCGGAGTGGCCCCAGCCGGCGCGGGAGTCGCTGCCGGCGTTGGCGTTGCGGCGCTGGACGAACAGGCCGACAGGACGAGGCTGGCCACGACTAGCCCGGCGGCCAGTGCTCGACCTTGCCTGAAATGGGTCATGATCGCCTCCAAGAGATGTAGAGGGCGCGCGCGGACGCCATGACGACGCCGTCGCATCTATCGACTGAACCTTGTGGGGCTCGAGCAGGATCGGGTTGGGCGAACCAGCCTGCCGGAGCCGACGACCCCTGGCGCACGAACTGCACCATGCCAGGACTCGTTGCCGCTGCGCCGGGGACGGCCCCCAGGACTTTTCGACGGGACTCATTGATGCCTGAACCGGCTCAACCCAGGGCCGGTAGAAGCCTCGCGGCGCGGGTGGCTGCGTGACGGCTGATGCTCCTCGCATCGGTCAGATCGTTGACGAACACCTCCTGCAGCTTGACGGCTGCGACCTCGCTGGTACTCGTTCCCCCGGGGATGAGGAGGACGGTCCTCCGCCGGCTGGCCATTCTGGATCGCCGACTAAGACTGCGTTGTCAGCCCAAATGGTTGAGATTTCTGACGTCGTTGTCAAGATGCAAAAAACGGATTGTCTCCTGACCTCCTTATCACGACCAGCGTGCATCCGGCGATGGGACCCAGTCCCTCCAGCATTCGCCGGTTCGAATGTACGAAAGACTCTGATAGCGCTGTCACAACCTGAGGTATGATAGCGCTGTCAGTCCCGTTGTGGTTTCTTTTCCGCACAACCGCGGATCTGGGAAGCCGGCCGAATCGCGTGCAGGGGCTGAACCGCCGCCAGGTCGTTTCCTCGCCGGGGAGGACTCTTCATGGACGGCGATGCAGCGTAGGGTGCACGACTCTCCGGGCCGTGGGCCTGAAACATGAACCGCAGAAAGGACCGTGAGGATGGCCGCCATCGAAGCCCACGCAAGCGCCGCGGACGGAATCCGCGACGTGGTCTCGAAGGCGCTGGCCGCCACCGGCGGCGTGCTGCCCCTCGAACCCGCATGGGTGGCGCGTACCCTCGCCCCGGCCGGCCGGCGTCTGAACCTGCCCGAGGACGCCTACGACGTCGGCGAACGTGGGGAGATCTCGGAACGATGGCTCGCGTCCACGACCGCCGCCGACAATGAGGTCGGCGTCGAGAACGAGGGCCTATCGTTTCTGGCGCTCGAAGGGCAGCGCCTGACTCTCCGGGATGCGCTTGCGGCCGCCCCGGTCGAAATCCTGGGCGCGCAGTATGCGCGGACACACACCAGCCTCGGCTGCCTGGCCAAGCTCTTCGACTACGCCGCCCGACTCCCCTTCCACATTCACCCCAGACTCCAGCACTCCGCCCGAGTTGATCGGTTTCCCAAGGACGAGGCGTACTTCTTCCCGGCCGGCGTCGATATGGGCGCCCATCCGGAAACCTTCCTGGGCGTGAACCCCTGGATCGTCGAACAGGGCCGCCAGGACGTGCTCCTGCCGTACCTGGTCGAGTGGAACAGCGACGAGATCCTGCGCCACTCGAGGGCGTGGCTCCAGATGCCGGAGGACGGGTTCCTCGTCCCGTCCGGCATCCTCCACGCGCCCGGGACCGCTCTGACCATCGAGCTCCAGGAGGAATCGGACACCCTGGCCGTCTTCCAGGCCATGGTCGCGGGCAAGATCCTATCGAAGGAGCTTCTGTTCAAAGACGTGAGCGACGAGGACCGGAAACGTGGCGGCGAGCGCTACATGCTCGAATGGGTCGACTGGGAGTTCAACGGCGATCCCCGACTCTACGAGCGCACGCACCTGGGGCCGCTCCTCATCGAGTCGAGCCGCAGGCCCGCGGGTGAAGAGCATTGGATCTACTACAACACGACCAAGTTCAGCGGCAAGAAGCTGACGGTCCGGCCGGGAATGACGTACACCGCGGTCGAGAAAGGTGCCTACACGGTTCTGGCCTGGCAGGGCACCGGCACGATCGCCGGCCACTCGATGCGCGGCCAGGATCCGTCATCGGACGAGGTGCTGATCGCTCACGACCTCGCGACGAAACCCCACGACGTAGTCAACACCGGCCGCGAGGACCTGGTCCTGCTCAAGTTCTTCGGCCGCGACGTGAACCCGGACGTTCCTTTCGTCGCCCGCTGAGGCTCACGAGCCAGGAGCAACGCGCGTCGACGACTCTCGCCGCCGCAAGCGGACGGTCAGCCCTGCCCGTCCGGGACGTCGTGCCCGTCCTGCCCGCCGAGCTCGCACTGCGCCTCCTGGGTTCCGGATTCGTGGGTACCGCAGGAGTCTCGGATCATCAGCTTGACGGGCAGCGTCACGGTACGAGGCGGGCCGGATTCCAGGCCCTCGACTCGGTCGATCAGGAGAGTCGCGGCGCGCATCCCGAGCTCGATCGCGGGCTGGCGAACCATGGTCACGCGAGGACGGACGACGTCGCTCAGCTCGAAATCGTCGAAGCCGATCACGGCCAGATCGTCCGGGACGGAGACACCGAGCCTGACCAGCGCCGCGAGCACGCCGACCGTGACCCGGTTGCTCACGCAGCAGATGGAATCCGGCGGATCCGGCTCGGACATCAGCTCGAGAGTGGCGGCGGTGGCGCCCTCCACGGTCGGATTGATGATCCTTATCCGCTCATCGATCCCGGCCGTCTCGAGGGCCCGCCGGTAACCCTGCAGGCGCGTCCCGTAGGTGTAGATGTCCGGCGAGCCGCACAGGATGGCGATCCGCCGGCAACCGTGAGCCACGAGGTGCGCCGTCATCGCGCGCATGCCGGCCTCGTTCTCGACGATGACGCAATCGCTGTCCACGCCGACGAGAGGGCGGTCCAGCGCCACTATGGGCAGGCCCCTGCTCCGTTCGCTCGAAAGGTAGCCGTGATCGCCGGCGGCGGGGACGAGCAAGAGACCGGCAATCCGCTGGCGCACGAGTAGCTCGACGTACTCGCGCTCCTCCTGCAGACCCTCGTCCGAGGCGCTGAGTACCACGGTGTAACCCCGGCGTCGGGCCACGCGCGCGACGCCCTGGGCGCACGAGGCGTAGAACGGGTTGGAGATGTCCGCGATGACGAGCCCGATCGTCCGCGTGGTGCCGAGCTTGAGAGTCCGCGCGACGTCGTTGCTCCGGTATCCCAGGCGGAGGATCGCCTCCTTGACTCGATCCCGGACCTCCGGACGAACGTAGCGCTCCTCGTTCAGCACTCGCGAGGCCGTCTTCTGCGAGACGTTCGCCTCCCTGGCTACGTCCTTGAGAGTCGGCCTGATCGTGCTGGCCTCAGCGGCAGATCTGCTGCCGAGGGCGCTGTCCCCTTCCACTAGGCCACCCCACTCCACCTGATGCGGGCAGACCACGGCGGCCCGCCCGTCGCTCCAAACAGACGCTCCAGCCCGGGCTCCGACTGTCCGGCAAGGGGCGCCTTGCCGGCGGCCGGACGACGGGAAGGAGTATAGGTCGGCCTCGTGGCGCAGAACACGCGTGCGTCGGTCCGGGCCCGCGCGAGATGCGCCGGCTCCGGTCGCACCGGATACGAGACGTTCACGCCGGGCTCCAGCTGGCTATCGAGGCCGGCCGCCGACCGCGGACTCCCGGGTCAACGGCCCTGCCGGACGTCGTTCGGGGCGATCGACCAGAT
>DAHXON010000039.1 GCA_027364875.1 Chloroflexota bacterium | reverse complement strand
GCACAAGTCGCCGATGTACGCGAGCCGCGAACAGGATGGGCCTCGAGTCGGTTTCGCTTCGGCCCAGAGTGGGCCTTTCGCCTCGGCCGAGTAGAGATTGCGTGCCCGAGTCCGAATTCGAGGGGGATTCCACGCGGAATCACACTGCCCGAACCAGGCTTTGCCACTCGGATGGCGCGGCCGGCCCGGAACCAGGGGCGCCCGGGCCGGCGGCGGCCTCCTTCAGGCGGATCCTGTTCGCAGATCGCGGACACTCGCAAGATGAGGCCGGCCCACCGTCGCCCGGCGGCGGGCTAGTTGACCCGCTTCGGCGAGGTCTCCTTCTTGTCGGGCCAGACCTGGTCCACCGCCTCGGAGACCGTGCCGGCGGCCACCGGCTCCCGCCCGCCCTGCGACCGCGCATCCCGGCGCGTGCCCGCGTCCGCCACCACAGTCGCTCCGCCTGAGCGGAAGACCAGCACGCCGCCGATGGCGTCCGCGTCGGCTACCACGGCGGTCCCGGGCTTGAACTCGCCACGCACCAGGGCCCGCGCCAGGGGATTCTCCACCAGCCGCTGGATGGTCCGCTTGAGCGGTCGCGCGCCGTATGCCGGGTCCGTGCCCTCGCGCACGATCAGCGCCCGTGCCGCCGGCGTCAGCTCCAGGGTGATCTCCTGGCCCGCCAGCCGCCGCGACAGATCCGCGAGGAGCAGCTCCACGATCGCCGCCAGATCCGCGTCGGAAAGCGCGTGGAACACGATGACCTCGTCGATCCGGTTGAGGAACTCCGGCCGGAACTGGACGCGCAGTGCCTCGGTGATCTGCCGCTTCATCTGGTCGTAGGCCGTGGAATCGCCCGCGTCGCCGCGCTCGGTGAACGCGGAGATGTATTGCGAGCCGACGTTGCTGGTCATGATCAGGACGGTGTTTCGGAAGTCGACCGTGCGGCCCTGGCCGTCGGTCAGGCGCCCGTCATCGAGCACCTGGAGCAGGATGTTGAAGACGTCCGGGTGGGCCTTCTCGATCTCGTCGAGCAGGATCACCTGGTACGGCCGCCGCCGGACCGCCTCGGTGAGCTGGCCGCCTTCGTCGTAGCCCACGTAGCCGTGAGGCGCGCCGACCATGCGCGAGACGGAGAACTTCTCCATGTACTCGCTCATGTCGATGCGGACCATGGCCGCCTCGTCGTCGAACAGGAACTCGGCGCGCGCGCGCGCCAGCTCGGTCTTGCCCACGCCGGTGGGCCCCAGGAACAGGAACGAGCCGATGGGACGCCGCGGATCCTTCAGACCCGCCCGCGCCCGGCGGACCGCGTCGGAGACGGCCTGGATGGCTTCGTCCTGGCCCACGACGCGGTCGTGGAGTCGCTCTTCCATGTGGACGAGCTTGGCGGTCTCGCCTTCGAGCAGCTTCGTCACGGGCACGCCCGTCCAGGCCGCCACGATCTCGGCGATGTCGTCCGCGGTGACCTCTTCCTTGAGCAACCGCGCGGGGCCGGCGTCGGACGAAACGGCCGCCTGCTGCTCGGCCTGACGCTTCTGCAGCTCCGGCAGCTTGCCGTACTTGAGCTGGGCGGCGGTCCCGTAGTCGGCCTCGCGCTCGGCCTGCTCGATGCGGACCTGGAGCGCCTCGATCTCGGCCTTCGTCGCGCGGACTCCCTGGATCGCGTCCTTCTCCGTCTCCCAGCGCTGCTTCATCGCGGCGGACTGCTCGGTCGTCTCGGCCAGTTCGCGCTCGAGAATCTCCAGGCGCGTCTTCGACGCCTCGTCGGGCTCCCTGCGAAGCGCCTCGCGCTCGATCTCGAGCTGGATCCGCCGTCTCTCGAGCTCGTCGAGCTCGATCGGCATCGAGTCGATCTCCATGCGCAGCCGGCTGGCCGCCTCGTCCACGAGGTCGATCGCCTTGTCCGGCAGGAAGCGCTCGGTGATGTAGCGGTTGGACAGCGTGGCCGCCGCCACGAGCGCCGAATCCGTGATCCGGACCCCGTGGTGGACTTCGTACTTCTCGCGCAGGCCGCGCAGGATCGAGATCGTCTCTTCGACGGTGGGCTGGTCGACCACCACCGGCTGGAAGCGCCGCTCCAGGGCCGCGTCCTTCTCGATGTGCTTGCGGTACTCGTCCAGGGTGGTGGCGCCGATCGTGTGCAGCTCGCCGCGCGCGAGCATCGGCTTGAGGAGGTTGCTGGCGTCCATCGCGCCTTCGGCCGCGCCGGCCCCCACGACCGTATGCAGCTCGTCGATGAACAGGATGATCCGGCCCTCGGACTCCTTGATCTCCTTGAGAACCGCCTTGAGGCGCTCCTCGAACTCGCCGCGGAACTTGGCGCCGGCGATGAGCGAGCCCAGGTCCAGGGAGATGACCTTCTTGTCCTTGAGCGTCTCGGGAACGTCGCCGCGAACGATCCGCTGGGCCAGGCCTTCCACCACGGCCGTCTTGCCGACGCCCGGCTCGCCGATCAGCACCGGGTTGTTCTTGGTGCGGCGGCTCAGGACCTGGATGACGCGCCGGATCTCTTCGTCGCGGCCGATGACCGGGTCGAGCTTGCCCGCCCGAGCCTCGGCGGTCAGGTCGCGGCCGTACTTCTCGAGGCTCTGGTACGTGCTCTCGGGGTTGGGGCTCGTGACGCGCTGGCTGCCCCTCACGCTCGTGAGTGCGCGCAGGATCGCTTCCTTGTTGGCCCCGTGGCGCTCCAGGAGCTGCTGAGCCTCGCCGCCGCTCTCGGCCGTGGCGATCAGCAGATGCTCGGTGGAGACGTAGTCGTCGTGGAGGCGGCGCGCTTCCTCGCCGGCACGTTCAACGGCTCGACGGAACCTCGGATCGGCGGACATGGAGCCGCCCTGGATCCGGGCGCGCTTGTTCAGCGCCGCGGCGAGCTCTTCGCGAAAGGCGGGCATGTCCACGCCCAGACGCCGGAGCGTCTCCGCGGGGATGCCGTCGTCGGGCTCGACCAGCGCGGCGAGGAGGTGCTCGGCGTCCAGGATGGGGCTCTGCAACTCTTCGGCGAGGTTCTGTGCCGCGACGATGGTCTCTTGGGCCTTCTGGGTGAAACGATCCAGGTTCATTGCCATTCCTTGGTGCCGCCGGCTCCGCGATCGATAGGTCGGGCGCCGGGCGGGCTTCCCTCTAGAGCTTGTTGCGTGGATTCGGTTGGACGATGTGGCGGAGGAACTCCTCCGCTGCCTGCCGCTGCTTGCCTTCGAGCTTGCCCGGCAGCACGACTCTGATCTTCGCGTATAGATCCCCTCTACCCTCGCCCTTCAGGCGCGGCATCCCCTTGCCGGTCAGGCGGATCGTCTGACCCGGTTGAGTCCCCTCGGGGACCTTGAGAAGGACGCGCCCGTCGAGCGTGTCCACCTCGACCTGGCCGCCCAGCAGCGCCTCTCCGAGAGTAACGGGGACCTCGCGGGTGAGGTCCGCGCCATTCCGGGTGAAGGCCGGATGCGGCCGAACTCTGACATTGAGATAGAGGTCGCCGGCGTTGCCGCCCGAGCCGGCCTTGCCCGAAAGACGGATCTTGCTGCCCGTCTCGACGCCCGCCGGCAGCTTGACCTCGAGTCGCTTGTCGCCGACCTGCACGAGTCGGGTCGAACCGTGGAAAGCCTCCTCCAGGCTCACGTCCACTTCGACCTCGACGTCTTCGCCGTGGCGAGTGCCCCTGTGCCGTGGCGCCGGCCCGGCCGTGGCGCCGCTCGCACCCGCCGCCGAGGCGCCCGAGGCGTTCGGCCGCAGCCGCGAGAGCAGGTCCTCGAGAGTGTTGCCCGAGCGCTTGCCGCCGTCACGGGTCTTCGTGCCCGAGCCGGTGGCCCTCTCGGCCGCCGTCGCCGTCGCGCCCGGAGTGCCCGGAGCGCCCGCGCCGGCTCCGCCGAAGAACATGTTGAAGAAGTCCGAGAAGTCGCCCGGGTCGCCGGCCGTGTGGAACTCGTAGCGGACGTTGCCGCTCTGACCGGCCCCGCCCTGGCCCCCGAAGCAGCCGAAGCCCGCGAAAGGTCCGCCCGGCCCGAACGGATCGCCCTGGAACCCGGCGCCCGCCCCGCCGGCCCCTCCCGCGCGTGAGACCTGCTCCCAGTTAGAGCCGAGCATGTCGTACTGGGCCCGCTTCTTGGGGTCGGAGAGAACCTCGTTGGCCTCGTTGACCTGCTTGAACCTGGCCTCGGCGGTCTTGTTGCCGGGGTTGTTGTCCGGGTGCAGCTCACGCGCCAGACGGCGGTAGGCCTTCTTGATTTCCGCCGGGGTAGCCTTGCGATCCACTCCGAGGGTCTTGTAGTAGTCCTGATATTCCATGGGGGCCTCCGCAGCTGGGCCCGAAACGACGGCGGCCGGCGTTTCCGCCCGCGTCACTCAAACGCTAGTGCTTGATCGCGACTGCCGGTGGCTGCTCGACCGGCGCCGGGAAGCCGTGCCGGACCCGTGATTCGGGCTCGGACGCGGGCTCCTTGCCACCTTCGAGCGTCTTGGCGGGCTCCGTCTCCAGGCGGGTCGGCTTGCGCCGCAGGGCCGCCTCGAGGACCTGGTCCATGCTGTCCACCAGGACGAGCTTCATCTGCTTGCGGATCTCTTCGGGGATGTCGCGCAGATCCTTCTCGTTCTTGCGGGGCAGGATGATCATCCGCGCGCCGGAGAGGTGCGCCGCGAGGATCTTGCTCTTGAGGCCGCCGATCGGGAGAACCCGGCCTCGCAGCGTGATCTCGCCGGTCATGGCCACGTCCTTGCGAACGGGGATGCCGGTGAAGGCGCTGACGAGAGCCGTCGCCATCGTGATGCCTGCCGAGGGGCCGTCCTTGGGGATGCCGCCGGCGGGCACGTGGATGTGCAGGGTGTTCTTCTCGAAGACTTCCCGCTTGATGCCGAGCGCGTCGGCGTGGGCTCGGATCCACGACAGGCCGGCTCGGGCCGACTCCCGCATGACCTCGCCGAGCTGGCCGGTCAGGATGAAGTCTTCCTTGCCTTCCATGAGCGTGACTTCGATGGCGATCACGTCGCCGCCGACCTCGGTCACGACCAGGCCGGTCGCCGAGCCGATCTGATCCTCGGCCTCCAGCTCTCCGTACTCGAAGCGCTGCGGGCCCAGGTACTCCTCGAGCTTCTTGCAGTCGATGATCGTCCTGCGCTTGCGGCCTTCGGCCACCGACCGGGCGACCTTGCGCATGACGTTCGCGATCTCGCGCTCGAGGTTCCGAACACCGGCCTCGTGCGTGTACGAACGCACGAGCTCGACCATCGCCTCGTCCGTTATCGAGATGTGCTTGTCCGTGAGGCCGTGGTTCTTCATCTGCTTGGGGATGAGGAACCGCTTGCCGATCTCGATCTTTTCCTGCTCGGTGTAGCCGGGCAGCTGGATGACCTCCATGCGGTCGCGCAGCGGCGCCGGGATCGGGTCGAGCAGGTTGGCCGTGGTAATGAAGAGCACCTTGGTCAGGTCGAACGGCACCTCGAGGTAGTTGTCCTGGAAGGTGTTGTTCTGCTCCGGATCGAGGACTTCGAGGAGCGCCGAAGACGGGTCTCCGCGGAAGTCCATGCCGATCTTGTCGACCTCGTCGAGCATGAAGACCGGGTTGTTGGAGCCGCCCGTCTTGATGTTCTGGATGATCCGGCCCGGCAGCGCGCCGATGTAGGTTCGGCGGTGGCCACGGATCTCGGCCTCGTCGTGGATGCCGCCGAGGCTCATCCGGACGAACTTGCGACCCATCGCCCGAGCGATCGACTTGCCCAGCGACGTCTTGCCCACGCCCGGAGGTCCGACGAACGACAGGATCGGACTGCGGAGGGTTTCCGCCAGGCTCCGAACGGCCAGGTATTCGAGGATGCGTTCCTTGATCTTCTCGAGACCGTAGTGGTCCTCGTCGAGGATCTTGGCCGCGGCCTTGATGTCCAGGTTGTCAGTCGTGGAGACGTTCCAGGGCAGGGCGATCAGCCAGTCCACGTAGGTCCGAATGACGCCGACCTCCGGTGAGGCGGACGGGATCCGGCTCATCCGGTCGATCTCCTTGAGAGCGCGGGTCTTGACCTCTTCCGGCATGCCGGCGGCCTCGACCTTCTCGCGCAGCTCGTTGATCTCGGCCTGCTGCGGGTCGTCCTCTCCGAGCTCGCGCTGAATCGCCTTCAGCTGCTCGCGGAGGATGTACTCGCGCTGGGTCTTGTCCATCTCGGACTTGACCTCGGACTGGATCTTGCCCTTGAGCTCGAGGATCTCGATCTGGCGGCCCAGGAAATTGGAAACGATCTTGAGCCGCTCCACTACGTCCGTGGTCCGCAGCAGCTCCATGCGCTGTTCCGTGGACAGGTCCGGGCTGTAGGCGACCATATCCGCGAGCAAACCGGGCTCGCTGATGTTGCGAGCGGCGACGGCCGCCTCGGGCGGAACCGGGGCGCCGTTGGCCACGTACTGCTCGATCTGGGCCTGGACCGTCCGCATCAGCGCCTGGACTTCGATGCCTTCCGGCGTCACGTCACTCAGCTGCTCGACGCTGACGATGATGTATGGCTCCGTCTGGACGAAGCCGTGCACCTTGAGCCGGCCCTGTCCCTGGACGATGGCCCGGACCGTGCCGTCCTGGAGCTGGACGACCTGGGCGATCTTGGCGATCGTGCCCACTTCGTAGAGCTCGGAGGGATCCTCGATCTCTTCCTGCTCGGCCGTGCGCTGGGTGACCAGGGCGATGGGCCCGCCCGCCGCGACGGCGGCATTGAGCGCGGCCACGCTCTTGTCGCGGCCCACCTGCAGAGGGACGATCATCTCCGGAAAGATGACGGTCTCGCGAAGGGCCACGAGAGGAAGCTCGCGCGGTCCGAACTCTGGCGCCTTTGGCGATTCCTCGCCGGACGGCGAGGCCTCCTGGGCCCCGGTGACGACCTGCTTGAGGTCCTCGTGCGTGCTTTGCTCGTCTTTGACGTGCCGCTCGTCGTTGTGTTCGGCGGGCCGCTCAGCCATCGGTGTCTCCTGATTGGGGAGTGATCGCATTGCGATCACTCTTAGCCACGCGAGTGGCCACTATACGAGTGATTGGCCTCCGAGTCGGTTGCGCCGATGCGAAAGCCGGACCGTTGAACCGGCGATTCTCCTGGCCGTCGTAGCCGTTCCCGTTGGGTGAGAACACCGGCGCCGCGGCAGCGGCTCCGCGCTCGTTCTCCTCATCAGGGGCTTCGGCGGCTCGGTGGAATGTAGAGTCCGTGGATTCACTCAAAGTCGGGTCCGGGCTCGCCTGCCGGGCGGCCGCTGCCGCACCGGCTTCGCGAGCCGTGTCCTCGTCGAAGAGCGCCTCGAGGATTCGGACCCCGAGCCTCTCTTCGAGCTCGAACAGCAGGCGTACGCCCGCCAGGTTGACGCCGCGCTCCTGGGTCAGTCGCCTGATCCAGAGAATTCGGCGAATGTCATTTTCGGAATAGAGGCGGATGTTGGTGGGCGTCCGAGCCGGCGCGAGCAAGCCCTCGTCCTCGTATATCCGCAGTGTCCGCGGATGTGCCTGGACGATACTCGCCGCCACGCTGATCACGAAACAGGGTCTGCCCGGATCTTGCTGGAACCGCCGGTCCGACATCCGCCGGCTACTTTGCCGTGAGGGCCGGCTGGCCATTCTGAACGCCCGACGAAATCTTGATCTGCCTCGGCTTGGTCGCCTCCGCCTTTGGGATTCGGAGCGTCAGAACGCCGTCCTCGAAGGTAGCGGTCGCCTTGTCGGCTTCGAGACCGACCGGAAGCGTGAGCGTCCGGACGAACCGCCCGCGGCGGATCTCCTGGAGGAGTGCCTGGCCCTTCTCCTCGGTCGTCTTGCTCGTGGTGTCGCCGGCGATGGTGAGCGTCTCGCCTTCCACCGTGATGTCCACTTCCTCGGGTTTCACGCCGGGCAGCTGGGCGACCACGGTGACCGCGTCGTCGTCCTGGTGGACGTCGAGCGGAACGGGCTGGCCTTCACCGAACTGCCAGGTCGGGTTGACGAAGCTCTCCTCGAAGAGCCGATCCATCGCCTGGCGAAGCGAAAGAAGGTCGCCAAAGGGGCTGACTCGCCTTACTAGCATTTCTGCACCTCCAACCGGGTCCGTCGCCCGGTCACGGTCGGGTCTGGTGATCTTGCGGCCCACCGCGGGCCTTCCCGACCGACCTCTTTTGCACGCCGAGACCATAGAACCTTGTCAATACCATTGTCAAGGGTGTTCCCATGGCCGAACCCGGGAACTCTGGGCCGCCCGCGTCAAGTCCGCGCTCAGACTCCGCGGCCGGCGCAGACAGTCTCGGAGCCTGATACGGGTAGTCGTTCCCGCCACCTAGACCTCGTATGTTCGCCTCTCCGTCGGCCCGTCCGCGTCCACCCAGGACCACGCGCTTATGGGGAGGTACCGAATGCTCTCGCGTCCCAAGAGGCAACGACTCCAGATCGTCGGAGCCGGGCTGGCCAGCCTTGTGCTGACGCTGGCTGCGGTAGTGGGCCTGGCGAGTGCCCACACAGGCAAGCCGGCGACCATCTCGGCGAGTGTCTCCGGCTCGAGCGTGACCGTCCAGGGCACCTGGACATGGAGCAGCCAGGCCACCGCCACGGCCCAGTACAAGGTCGGCTACGCGATCGATTGGGGCGACGTGACCAACGGTGGCAACGCCGTCGGCACGTTCCACATCGGCGACGGCACGGCCGCCACCAACGTGGTCATGACCAACGTCTCGCCCAGCAGCGGCAGCAGCGGCAGCTTTGGCCCGACCGGCCACACCTACGCGGCGCCGGGCACCTACACGATCTGCGTGCTCATCTACGACGTCGGCCCGGTTCTCGCCACGTCGCAGCCCACTTCCGGCCAGTTCAGCCTGGTGGCCGGTGGCGTCGGCCACAACCCGGACAACTCGGTCCAGGAGAACCTCACACCCGGAACGCAGTGCGCCACGGTCCAGGTCGCGGCCGCCACGGCAACGGCTACGGCCACGCCCACGGCCACGCCCACGCCGACTTCGACCGTCGCCGGCGCGTCGGGCACCCCCGCCCCGACCGCGTTCGAAACCTTCCTGGGAGAAACCGCGGTCCCGAGCATCGCTCCGACGCTGCCGCCAACCGCCACCGGCTCGGGTTCCGGATCGTCGGGCGGCTCGGGCTCGATCCCGCTGATCCTTCTCGCCTTCTCGATGATCCTGGGCGTCGTGGCTCTGCGTCCGATCGCGCAGGCTCGCCGCTAACCCGTCCGTAACTCCAGACAGCCGGAAGCGGCGCTCCGGAGGGAGAGGAGCGCCGCTTCAGCCTGGGGACCGCCGGAAGTGCCGATCGCCGATACGGGATGCGAGCCGCGCGTCGCGTCAGGCTTCGACGAGCGGGACGTCTACCAGGTGTTCGGCCACGAACCAGACCTGCAACTCGTGACGCCGCAGGACGTCGCTCATCAGCAGATCGTTGGTGCCCCAGTCGCCGTTCCGCTCGGTGATCGCGATCGCCTCGCGTACGGCCTCGATGATCGTTCGATGCGCCTCCAGGAGCCGGCCGAGCATCACCGGCACCTCTTCGGCGCCGTTGGGCGGCCGCTCGATTCGGGTCAATTCGGCGGCGTGCCTCGGATCTCCGACCGCTATGCCGCCGAGACTCTGCACGCGCTCGGCGAGGAGATCGATGAGCTCGAGCTGCTCGCCGGCGTGCTTGTCGAATAGCAGATGCAGCTGGTAGAAGGTGGGGCCCGCAACCAGCCAGTGGAACTTCTTGTACAGCGCATAGAGGATCGTGCTGTCGGCGAGGATCCGATTGAGGGTCTGAGCGCTCTGCATGCGCGCTTCACTGGACAGCGCGATGGGCAGCTGGCGCAACGAGCCGAACGGTTGGATCTCGACGCCACGCTGGCCGAGCCTGGGCTCCGGCGAGATGACGCGCCCGGGACCCACGGCTGTCCCGGGTCCCGAGTTCGAACGCGTGCGGACGGCCATCGAAGTCTCCTTTTCCAGTGGACGAACTTGCCGCGGTCGGCTAGATGTCCGTGCCGCCACGAGGACCGAGCAGTCTGAAGAGGAAGACGATGACCGCCAGGACCAGGAGTACGTGAATCAGGCCGCCCCCGATCGAGGCGACGAAACCGAGCAGCCACAACACGAGCAATAGCACGACGAGCGCATAAAGCATTTCCTGCTCCCATCTGAGAACTTGTCTGGCGACCCTCGGCGTGTCGAGAAGCCGAGGCTCCCTCCAGGTTCAGCTTGAGGACGACCTCTACCGGCCGTCCTCGCCGAGGATTCGATCCGCCTTCTGATCCACCCGGCGCTTCTCGCCGGGCGTGAGGTTGCCCTTCTCTTCCTGCTGCTCGGCCCGCGCCCTGGCGTTTCGAGCGTGCGATTCGTCCGGCATCGGGTACTTGCGCTTCTCGGGCAGGCCGAATTGGCTGCTCGAGAGCGACTCCCGCTTCCTGGTGCTCAACCTGGCCATGGGTTTCTACCTTTCCCGAGGAGGCGACGCGATCGGCCGCGCGCCCTCGCCGTTGGGTCATCCTTTCCAGCCATCGACGACCGCGCCGCCTGGCGGCCTGGCCTCGATCGGCTGGGTTCCAGCCTGGGGCAGGCGGCGATGCAGCACCGGGAAGGTTTCCGGGTCGCTGTTGCAGAACCGTTGCGCGTTGGGGGCCGGGGCGCCGCAACCCCGGGGGGTGAGTCCACCGTACGCGGCATCTTTCCGGGCGCGACGATTGCCGGCGGAGCCGATTCCGTGCGGGAGGTGCCTTCCGGGCGGTCGAAGCGCGCCGGCGACGCCCCAGGCGTATCGATGTACGCGCTCGGCGGCTCCGCTCGGAATGATTACCAATGCCTCTGCTTAGCATTGGGCATCGAGCACCCGCAACCGTTGGGCCGGCGCGACCTCGCCCGATGAAGACGGCCCCAAGAACGCGGAGGAGGGCACCTGTGCCGATCTCATTGCCAGCCCTGGTCCGCCGTTCGGCGACGCACGAGCTCCCTCCGAAGGAGTCGAGGATCGTCCGGGCGACAGACCTGGGCGGCGTCCAGGTGCTCAAGCACGAAGACCTGTATTTGCTCTCGGACGCGTTCGGCGATATCCGGCCGGATTCGCGCGGGCTCGGACTCTATGCCGGCGATACGCGGATCGTGTCGTGCCTGGCTCTCAAGGTGAACGGCGCCAGGCCCGTGCTGCTCCGCACCGGCAGCGCGGGCAACTACCGCGGCACCGTCCAGATGACCAACGCCGATCTTGCCGGCGGCGGCCAGCAGGACCGCAAGCGCGACCCGGCGGCCGTGGGGCTGGCGCGCCGATCGCTGGGCATCAGCCGCGAGCGGGTCATCTCCGAGGTGCTCTACGAGAAGGTCACCGTCTCCAACTTCACCCAGCGGCCCGAGCACTCGGTCATAGAGCTGGCCATCGACGTGGACGACGCGGACATCTTCGAAGTCCGGGGCCGCCACCGGCAGGTGCGGGGCCACCAGATGCCCATCCTCATACGTGACGACGGCCGCGTCACCTTCCGGTACCGGGGCCTGGACCTCCGCACCCGCTGCACCTACTTCGCCGCCTCCAGGCCGAGCGCGATCGAAGCGGCCCCCGAGCGCCACGACGGCGCCGTCCTCCTCCGCTGGGAGCAGGACGTGGCCCCCGGCGGGGAGTTCAGCGTCGAGTGGCGAGTCTGGACGGCGTTGTCGGCCGAGGGCAAGGCCGAGGGCAACGGAGCCCAGCCCGAATCCGTCAACGGCCACGGGCGCCGCCGCGCGGCCGGGGCGCTGCCGGACTTTCCGGACAGCCCGGCCGGGGACGGCGCGGGCGGCCTGGCAGCCTACCGGCAATGGGCCGACGAATCCGCCACCGTCTCGTCGGACAACGACCTCTTCGATCTCGTGGTCAGCCGGAGCCTCGCCGATCTGCGGCTCCTGACCACCAGCGGTCCCGACCCCGGAGAGCGCTATGTAGCGGCCGGGATTCCCTGGTACACGACGCTGTTCGGTCGCGACGCGTTGATAACCGGCCTCGAGACCCTGGCCTTCCGGCCCGCCATCGCCATCGAGGCGCTCGAGGTCCTCGCTCAGCGCCAGGCCACCGAGGTAGACGAGTGGCGCGACGCCCAGCCGGGCAAGATCCTCCACGAGCTGCGGACGGGCGAGATGGCCCGCACCGGCGAGCTACCGTACACGCCCTACTACGGCAGCGTGGACGCGACGCCGCTGTGGCTGATCCTCCTCGGCAGCGTCTACGACTGGACTGGCCGGCGTGACCTCGTGGATCGGCTGTGGCCCAACGCCCTGGCGGCCCTGCGCTGGATCGACGAGTACGGCGCCCGAGCGGGCGAGTTCGTCACGTACGAGCGCTGCTCCTCTCAAGGCCTGGTGAACCAGGGTTGGAAGGATTCGGGCGATTCGATACAGGACCGGTCGGGCAGTCTCCTCGAGGCGCCGATCGCCCTCGCCGAGGTCCAGGGCTATGTCTTCGACGCGAAGAATCGGATGGCCAGGCTGGCCGCGATGCGCGGCGACACGGCCCTGGCGAGCCGGCTGGAAAGCGACGCCCGCAAGCTTCGGACGGAGTTCGAGAGGGCGTTCTGGCTGGCCGACCGACGCTACTACGCGATGGCCCTCGGGCGCGGCGGCCAGGTGGGCGACGCCATCGCTTCGAACCCCGGCCACTGCCTGTGGTCCGGTATTGTCTCGCCGGAACGAGCCAGGGAAGTGGCGGGGCGCCTGGCCACGCCCGAGATGGATTCGGGCTGGGGCATCCGGACGTTTGCCTCCGGCCAGCCCGGCTACAACCCCATCGGCTACCACACCGGAACCGTCTGGCCGCACGACAACGCCCTGATCATCGAGGGGCTCAAGCGCTACGGGTTCCACGACGCCGCCAACTCCCTAATCGGCAAGATATTCGAGGCGGCCCAGCGCTTCGACGACTACCGATTGCCCGAGCTGTTTTGCGGTTTCAACCGAACTCCCGTCGATCCGCCCGTGCCCTATCCGGTGGCCTGCTCGCCGCAGGCCTGGGCCGCGGGCGCGTCGCTCTCCTTCCTCCAGTCGATGCTCGGACTGCACGCCGACGCGGAACGCCACGAGCTCGAGCTGCGCCAGCCCCACCTGCCCACCTGGCTCAACCGGGTGACGATCAGCAACCTCCGAGTCGGCGAGGCTTCGGTGGATCTGCTCTTCCACAACTGGCGGGGCACGACGAGCGCGGAGGTGCTCAAGAAAAGGGGCGACCTGGCGATCACTATCCGCGTCTGACGCCTCCGACGCCGCTTCGCGCCCCGCCGCTTCGGACTGGGTCGCTTCGGACGGGTGGCCCCGGACTAGGTCGCTTCGGAGCCCGCGGCCGCCGGCTCGGGGACGCCGGCCTCGTGGCGATCGAGCATCGCCATGTAGATCCGTTCGTAGGCGTCCGCCATCTTCCTGGCCGAGAAGCGGCTGACGACCGATTCGTGGATGGCTCCCCGGTCCATGCCGTCCACCTGGGCGACCCTGAAAGCCATTGCCACGGCGTCCTCGCCGAAGAAGCCGTCCACGCCCTCGCGGACGATCTCGGGCAGAGCACCGACGCGCCGCGCGATCACGGGCGTGCCGCAGGCCAGCGACTCGATGGCCACCAGCCCGAAGGGTTCGGGCCAGGAGCCCGGCATCAGCGTGGCGTAGCTCTCCGAGAAGAGCCTGTCGCGCTCCGGCCCGGGCAGCTCGCCCAGGAACTCGACGTCCGAGGCGCGCTCGAGGGCCGGCTTGAAGACCTCGTCGAAATAGGCAATCTCGTCCGGCGTGACGCCCTTCTTGGCCGCGATCCGGAGCGGCCGGCCCGTCCGCCGGGCGATCTCGATTGCGTCCACGGGTCCCTTCTCGGGCGCCAGACGGCCAACGAAACACAGGGCGTCGGTGCGCCTGGTCCCGAACGGCGAGGCGGTCAGATTCAGGCCGTTGTGGACCACGCCCTCCCAGGGCAGATCCTCGTGAGCGGCCATCTGGGCCGAGCTTATGGCCACGAGACCTCGAGGAACGTACGAAAGGACCTGCGACGCCCATGGGTAGTCGAGCCGGCCGTGAAAGGTCAGGACCACGGGTACGTTCGTGAGCGTCGCCAGAAGGGGGCCGTACCACTCCAGGTGAGCGTGGATGATGTCGAAGCAATCGGCGCGGCGAACGGTTTCGAGGATCGTGGCGACGGTGTAGGCGTGCTCCGATTCCATCTGGCCGGACGGCCGGAGGGCCCGGGGCGCGATCGGGACCAGCTCGCAGCCGACAGACGAATCGCCGCTCGCGAACAGCGTGACCTTGTGCCCGCGGGCGGTCAGCTCGGTTGCCAGCTCGGCGATGACCCGCTCGGTGCCGCCGTATCCGGAAGGTGGAACCGGCTCAGCGGGAGGTGCGACCAGGGCAATTCGAAGCGTGGGGCTCGACAGCGCGGTGAGCCCCGATCTGGGGCCGGGACTCGGGTTCACTTGCGGTTCATTGCCTGGAGCGCCTCCCGTCGGGCGACTGGGCGGACGTGCTCAGCGGAGAGCGTGACCGGGCCGGCGCGTGGCGATCGTTCCCGCCGCGAGCACACCCGGGGCGATGGCGGCCAGAACGACCAGGCGTGGCGCGCCGGCCACGTACAGCCCGGCGGCCAGGCTGATCGAGCCCACCGCGAGCTCCTTGAGGGTGGGCTCCGGCATCGCCTCGAGAGTTCGTCTCGTCTCGAAGGCTCCCGCACGAGCGTGGTCGACGATCTCGGGAATGTGCTCGGCCAGCTCGTCGGCCTGAGCTCGAGCCACCGGGAGCAGCGACATCACGCCGTGAACGCCGTCGTCGGCCGATCCGCGCGCCCTGCGGGTGACGGATCGGGCTCCGCGGGCCACGCTGCCGGCGCTCTTCCGGGCGGCACCTGCCGCGCCGGAAGTTCGACTGCGAAGACCGTTCATGTTCATCTGGATCCTCCAGCTCATCGCTTCTGCCTCTCACCTCGGTCGTCCCGCGGTTGGGTCGGGCACTCCGGGCGCCCCCGGGCCGGCGCGTCCCCAGCGTGGCCGAGCGGGAATGCAGCCACGCAAACAACCACGACCTCGCGTTGCAGCGGCATTGCGCTTCTTCGGACTGGCGTAAGGGGCGGCGGTTGTGAGGGCGCGCCGACGCGCGGCCGTGGAGTGGGACGTATGGTGGCGCCACCCGCGCGGGAGGCGCGGGAATGAGTGAGGGCGTTCCGGAGGCCGAGCGCGCGAGCTGGTTCAGGCGCTTCGGGCGGCTGGCTGCCGCCGGGCTTCTCGGCCGAGATGCGTCGCTGGCCGGCGCTACTCGAAGTTGGCGGCGTCCTCGCCCAGAAGGATCTTGTGGAGCTCGCCCTCGCACTCGGTGCGGCCGATGCCGATGATCTTGTCGCCCTCGCGAAGCTCCGTGTCGGAACGGACCGAGAGGGCTCGCTCCTCGCGAATGATGGCGAAGATCGAGCAGCCGTCCGGCAGCTCCAGGGCACCGGCCAGCTGACCCGTTGCCGGCGAGCCGGCTCGCAGCTGGGCTTCGATGAGCTCGAGCTCACCTCCGCCGAGGACCGCGAGGTGGAGGAGCTCGTGGACGGGGATGTCCGCCTCGATCGAGCCCAGGATCATGCGCGTCGGCGAGACGATCTCGTCCACGCCGAGGTGCTTGAAGAGGCTCTCGTTCTTCGGGTTGTTGACCCGGGCGATCGTTCGGGGCACGTCGAAGTGGTGCTTGGCCATCTGGCAGATGACGAGGTTGTCCTCGTCGTCGCCGGTGACGGCGGCCACGATGTCGGCGCGATTAGCGCCCGCCTGCCCCAGGTACTTGCCCTCGCAGCCGTCGTGCGCGATGACGATGGAGCCGATCTCTTCGGTGATCTGCGAGGCGCGCAGCCGGTCGCGCTCCATGAGCGCCACCTCATGCCCGGAGCCGATGAGTTCTCGGGCGAGGAAGTAACCGACTTTGCCGCCGCCTACGACGATGACGAACACGTCGACCTCCTACCCGACTAGCCGCGCCAGCGCCGGAACCCGAGCCGCTGGGCTCGGACGGCGTCGGCTTCCGTGGGGACGACCCGCCGGTCGGGCTGCTCGACCGGAGCACTCCGCGGAGGGGCTGGGGCCTGGGCCTGGGCTGCCTGAGGCTCGGCTTCTGGGCCGGCGCCGGCACCGGCGGCCGGTTGCCGGTGGTGATGAGGGTGGGGGTTCTCCGGGACGTCGATTCCGGGCCCGGTCTGCATGGGCAGATGCAGGTGGCCCGCGACCGCGTCGACCATGAGATTGGTCCGGCACAGCGTCGGGATGCCCAGCTCCGAGTAGGCCGCCGCTCGCACGGGGTCGTTGATCTTGGCGATGACCTGGGCGATGGCGAAGCTCTCCATGGCTACCTGGGCGGCCATGATGTTGCGGTTGTCGCCTTCCGTCAGCGACAGGAAGATGTCGGCGCCGTCGGCTCCATTCTGCCGGAGGACTTCTTCGTCGGTCCCGTCGCCCCGAACCGCCGCCCCTTTGAACGTCTCGGGCAGGCGGTCGAAGGCGGACGTCTTCACGTCGAAGATGATCACCTCGTGCCCAGACGCGTCGAGGTTCTCGGCCAGCGTCGACCCGACGCGACCGCAACCCACGATCACGATCTTCATTGCGGCTCCTCGCCCATGGGCTCTCGCACCACCCACACAGCGCAGGGTGCGTTCTTGAGTGCGTAGGGAACGGCTCGCCCGATGGCGAAGTCGCCCCCGAATCGGGTTCTATAGGGTAGTCCGAGGATCAGCAGGTCCGCGTTTCGGGCCGCCGCCTCGTCCACTATGGCCGCCCCCACGTCGCGGGCCTGAACCAGGACCGACTCCATCCGGCCGTGGGCCGCCTCGACGAGACCCTCGGCCGCGTCGAGGACTCGCTGGGCTTCCTCGGATCGCTCGGCGACGTCGGCGTCGAGCGGCTGGGTCCAATCCAGCTCCACCACGTGCACGCCCACGATTTCGCAATGGGATTGGCGCGACACCTCGAGAGCGAGGCGGACGATCGTGTTGTCGATGGAACCGCCGCTGAGCGCGATCACCGCGCGGCGGAAAACGGGCGCATTCGCCTCGCGCACCGGACCTCCGTACTCGTCACAGCGACTCGCCCCGTGCGATCGCGTACGGGCCGAAACGATACCACCGCCCGATTGCGAGGAACGGGCCGAAGGTCAGCAGACGCCCGAGATTGCGGTAGCGCGCTTGCCGGACATTGGGCCTGCGGAGCCGGCATTGGGGGCCGGCCGGCGGCCCTACTCGATCTCCCCCAGGAGCGTTCGGGTCCGGTCTCGAATGGCCCCGCGATGGGGTTCCCAGGCCAGCCACACGGAACCGGTCCATCGGCGGACCGCCGCCGGAAGCTCGTTCGCCGGCACGGCAAGGACGTCGAACACCGTGAGGTCGCCGAGCTGCGCGGGCGGCTCGAGCCAGGTGAAGCGGGCGTCCGACGCCGCCAGCCGCGCCTTCGCCCGGGCCGACGCGAGTCCGTCGAAGCCGTGCTCGAGGCTCAGGCACAGCCCGACCAGATGAACCCACACCGACTGGCTCGACTGCCGGCCCGGGACGCCCGGATGCTGGGCCATGTACGTATCGACCGAGAGCATGCGCGCTTCGCCCAGCGAAGCGTCGCCGAGCAGGCGGCCAAGCAGGTCCGCGTACGCCGCAAAGCAGCCGGCGGCCGCGCCGACGTACAGGTTCCGGCTCCGCAGCTCCGCAATGTCGGGGACCATTGCCCCGCAGCCGGGACATCGAACCTCGGGCGGCATCGGCTCTCGGCTCGGCTGGTTCTCTCGGCTCGCTACGGGGTCGTGCGCCGCTGAGCCGGCCGGATCTCGGGCGGAGTCGCGTCGACCGCGGCGGTTCCGTCGGCCGCGAGCAGGGTGCCGGCAGGCTGTATTTCCTCGGCCGGCAGCTTCGCCTTCGAGTCGTCGCGCCGGTAGGGGATGTTGATCACGACCGTGTGCGGCCGGCCGAGCAAGGTCGCCCGGAGCTGTTTGGCGGCCTGGTTGTAGAGCATCCGCTCCCACCAGCTGTGGGCGACGTATTCCGGGATCAGGACGAAGGTCATCGGCGCTTCGGTGTCGTTGCCGTGGGATCGATCCAGGACGTCCAGGTAAGCGACCAGCGGCGCGATGACCGCCCGATACGGCGACTCGACGAGGACGAGCGGGACGTCCGGCACGGCCTGCGCCCACCTCTCGCGGACCTCCTCGCCCTTGGCCTTGTCGTCCGAGATGTAGACCGCGCGGATGTCCGTGGTGATGGACCGAGCCACGTTGAGGGCCTGGACGACGGCGCGGTTCACTCCCGGGATCGGGATGATCACCCGGTTGTGTCGGTGGGGCTGCGGGATCGCCGCGCCGGGCCGCATTTCGAGCTGGCGGGCCGACGAGGCGTACTGCCGGGATACGAACATCATCATCGAGATGAGTATCGGGATGAAGATCAGCACGAGGTAGGCGCCGTCGACGAACTTCTCCGAGGCGACCACGAAGAAGACCACTCCGGTCAGGCATGCGCCGAAGCCGTTGACCGCGCTCCGCCACAGCCAGCCCTGGCTCCGCTCGCGGCGCCAGTGCTTGACCATGCCGACCTGCGAAAGCGTGAAGCAGATGAATACGCCCACGGAGTAGAGCGGGATCAGGGCGTGCGTGTCGGCGTCGAAGGCGGCGAGCATCGCGATCGCCACGCCCGCCAGAACGACGATGCCCCACGAGAAGGCCAGTCGATCGCCGCGGAAGCCGAACTGACGCGGCATGTAGCCGTCCTGGGCGAGGATCGCGGCCAGACGCGGGAAGGCGTTGAAGCTCGTGTTGCAGGCCAGGAAGAGGATCATCGCGGCGCTGATCTGCAGCAGGATGAAGGCGAAGGAGTCGCCGAAGACGGCCCTGCCGACCTGGCCGAGGACGGTCGGGCCGCCGTCCGTGGCCTGGGCGCCGTATTGCATCGCCACGAACGTGAGGCCGATGAAGATCACCCCCAGGAGCACGGCCATTATGATCAACGTATTGGCCGCGTTCTTGGCCTCTGGTGGCTTGAACGATGGAACGCCGTTGGCAATCGCCTCCACGCCGATCAACGCCTCCGATCCGCCGGCGAATGCCTTGAGCAGCAGCGTGAACGCGATCACTTCCGTTCCCGATTTGAAGGCGTTGTCCGCCGGGGTGATCACGATCTTGTCCACGTTGCCCGTTACGACGTGGGCGATGCCGACCGCGATCGCGGCCAGAGCCATGCCGATGAACAGGTACGTAGGAACGGCGAAGATGTTGCCGGACTCGCGGACGCCTCGGAGGTTGGCCGCAGTCACCAGGATGATGGTCAGGGCGCCGAGCTCGATCCTGTACTGCCAGATGACCGGCCAGGCCGAGCCGAGGTTGGCCAGGGCCGAAGCCGTCGACACGGCGACGGTCATGACGTAGTCGACCATTAGCGCGGCCGCGGCCACCAGGCCGAAATTAGGCCCGAGGTTCTCGCGGGCGACCACGTAGGCGCCGCCGCCGGACGGGTAGGCGCGGCAGACCTGCCGGTAGCTGAACGCCACGATCGTCAGCATCAGGGCGATGGCGGCGGCGACCCAGATCGAGAACGAGAAGGCGACGACCCCGGCGAGGATGAGGACCTTCAGGATCTCGTCGGTCGCGTAGGCCGATGACGAGATCGCGTCCGAGCTGAAGATCGGGAGCGCCAGCTTCTTGGAGAGCCGCTCCTCGGTTTCCTGGGCGCTGGTGAGAGGCTGGCCGAAGAGCGCGGTCCTGACGCGGGCGATCCGCTTGCCCACGGCGGTTCGCGGTGCGCTCGCGGCGGCCTTGGCGACCATGACGCCCGGGCCCGCGTATCGGAAGTACGCGGAGTGGGGTCTGTCCACCACGACGCGCCGATCGCCCAGCTTGCGACCCTGGAGCGGGGGACGAGGCGCGGTCATCTTGTCGGAGAGCCCTCTAGTTCGTTCGGTTGTGAGCGGGGCGTGCGGTGCTGCATTTTGGAGAGAGGAGCCACCCCCGCCGGCGGGCCGCCGTGTCTCGGGACGAGTGGGCGGCCAGAACCGGGACCGAAAACCCACGGTAGGCTAGCACGACCGGAGCTCGGGCAGGCGCGACTATCGGCCCCTTCCGCTCGTGTCGCCGGCCGGTTTCGATCGATCCGAATGGATGACCGGCGATCCCTCTGGCGCCCATCATGGGTCCCCCGCTCACTGGCCGAAGCTGAGCCGCCTGGAAAGCCGTGGCGGAAGACCGGCCTCGAGCATGGCCGCCTGGGTCGTTTCGATGTCGTACGCGACTCGCCGCCAGGTGAATCGCAGAGCGGCGGTGTCCACGATCGCGTAGCTGGCAGCCGGATCGCCGTCCCTGGGCTGGCCGACGCTGCCAGGGTTGAGAATGGCCCGCCGGTCGTCCAGCTGGAGGGTCGCGTCCGGCTCGGGAACGATCTGCCGCATCCGCCGCGGGTCATGCCGGAATGCGAGCGGGACGTGGGTATGGCCGACGAGGCAGTAGGGGGTGGCGAACGCGGCCAGGTTCTCGGCCGCCACGTCGGGAGAGAAGACGTACTCCCAGATTGGATCGCGAGGGCTCCCGTGCGCGAGCGTGAACGGCAATTCCGGCGGCGTGAGTGTCTCGGGCAGTCCCTCGAGGAACCGCCGGGTGCGCGGCGTGATGCGCCGCCGGGTCCACTCGGCGGCCGCCCGGGCATCCGGGTTGAACCAGGCCAGCACGTCGCCGCCGCAGACGGCTTCGTCGTGGTTGCCCCTGACCCCGATCGCCCCTATCTCGGCGAGCCGCTCCGCCACACCGTCAGGCTCCGGCCCGTACCCGACGACGTCGCCCAGATGCCATACCGCGTCCACCGACCCGAGCGAGCCCAGGACCGCCTCCAGGGCCGCGAGGTTGGCATGGATGTCGGAGAGAACCGCGACGATCACGGGACCGTGCCCCCGAGCGGGCGCCGCCTCCTCGCGGCCGGGTCGCGGGGATACTCCCGCGGGGTGGGGCCGGTCTTCTCGACGACCGCCAGAACGTGGTCCTCCAGTCCGGGCACGTGGACCTCTTCCACGCTCGCGACCCGGCCGCCCAGCTGCCGCAGCTCCCGCTCGGCCCTCTGCAGCTCCTCGTCCCAGGGTTGCCGTTTCCAGGCCACGAGCAGCCCTCCGGGCCGCAGCAGCGGAAACGCCAGCTCCACCAGCTCCGCGGCGGCCGTGACGGCCCGCGCCACCACCACCTGCCAGAGCTCCCGGTGGCGCGGGTCCGCCGCCAGAGTCTCCGCCCGTACCGCGGCCACGGCGACGCGATCGCCAAGCCCCGTTGCCGCGATCGCCGTCTCGAGGAACCGGGCCTTCTTGCCGATCGACTCGACGAGGAGTGCGCGGCGCGCCGGCAGGGCGGCCGCCAGCGGCAATCCCGGAAAACCTGCCCCGCTGCCGATGTCCAGGAACTCATCCACGCCGGCGCGCCGCAGGAGGGGCACGGCCGCGAGGCTGTCGAGGACGTGCTCGCGAGCGATGTCGGCCGGCTCGCGGATTGCGGTCAGGTTGATGGCCGCGTTCCAGGCGAGAAGCAGCCGGACGTGATCCGCGATCAAAGCCAGGGCGGCCGCGTCGGCGGTGAGGTCTGCCGCCGGGATGGCCTGGAGGCCCCGCTCGATCACCTCGTGATAGCCGGCCGGCAGCGGCTCCAGGCCGTTAACGCACGTCGGGAGCGGCTCGCGATCGGGAGGTCGGATCCCAAGTGGATCCTCGACCCTTACCGTCGCACCGCTCCCGGCGCTATCTCTTCTCGCACCCGGCGTCCCCCGGTCTTCCCGCGATGGTCCCGTTCTCGGCCGGGTCTCCCCATGCCCATCGCCAACGCGGTTACCCTTCCGGCCCGGCCGTTCCAGGGACGAAGGTCGAAACCTGCGCCTCCGGCACGCCCGCGCCGCGGTCGCAACAGCAGTGCGGATGACGGACAGTAGGCGCGAACCCTTACAGCGTCAACGCGCTTATCCACCAATTTCCGCCAGTCATCCACGAAAGTGGATAAATCCGTACCGCAGGCGCCGCAGGTGGAAATAGGACCCGCCGGGCCGCATCGGAGGCAGGCACGACTGCGCGGATGGCGGTCGCGCGCCTGGTGGCCCCGAGCCGCGGCAATTGCGGCAATTATCGAGGCCACTCGAGACGACGCGAGGGCTCCCACGCGTTCAGGCCCGCGATCTCACCGGCTTGCCCATCGAGCGGCGAACCACGTCCAGCACCTCTTCGATGTACTTGTCCGCGTCCCCTTGTTCGGCGGCAGTTCGGACGCAGCCCTGGACGTGGTCCTCCAGGATGAGCAGGGCCACGGAGTCCACGGCGGCGCGGAGTGCCGAGGTCTGCTGGAGAATGTCCACGCAGTACTCGCGCCGCTCGATCATCCGCTCGATGCCCCGGACCTGGCCCTCGATGCGGCGGAGGCGCCTGATCAGCGTTGCCTGGTCCCGAGAGTACGCGTGCCGGAAGGTCGACTCTCCCTGCAGCCCGGCTGCGCCCGGCGTCGCGTCGCCCGTGATCGCGCCCATCGGATCGGTCGCGGCCGGCAAAATCGGCGTCAAAGGAGTCGCGGCTGTTCCGGCGCCACCGGTGCCTTTGGTGTCCGCACTCTGGTTCGGGGTCGCCCGCCAGGCGGCCGCTTCCTTCCCGTTCTCAGCCATTGCGCTCCATCGCCGGTTCGGCTCGGCGGCAGCTCGCCGGCCTTTCGGTGTCCAGCCCGAAATGATACCCCCAGGGAGTATCCGAGACAACGTTGCGCGTCGTCCACGCCCGCCATGTCGCCGTCGCCGCGGCCGGCCCCCGGACCACCGTCTTCGCCCTCGTCGGGCCCCGAACGGATAGACTTGCGAGGTGATTCCGGCCGAGCGGCGCATCCCGAGCAAGGCTGCATGACGGACCAGGCTCCGACCCAGGGTCCGCGGTCGGACCATGCCTTCGCGCACGCCAGCGAGGCCGAGTTCGCCCGGATCCTGGACTTCTACCAGGTCTCCTGGGAGTACGAGCCCCACGTCTTCCCGATCCTCTGGGATCTGGACGGCAACGTCCTCGAGAGCTTCGCGCCGGATTTCTACCTGCCGGACCTGGACACCTTCGTGGAGCTGACCACGCTCCAGCAGCGCCTCGTCCGCAAGAAGAACCGCAAGGTGAGGCGCCTTCGGGAGCTCTATCCGGGACTCAGGATCAAGCTCTTCTACGCCCGGGACTTCCGGGCCCTGATGCTCAAGTACGGCCGTTCCGCTCTGGTCACGGAGTTGAGCGGAACGCTCGGCCAGGTCGGAATCCCGACCGGCGGCCGGCTGTCGGACGCCGACCCGGACGCCGACGCCCATCAGCATGTCGATGCCGATTCCCCGGCACGCCGGGCTGGCGAATCGGCCCCCGGATCGCCAGACTCTGACCTGGCGTCGTCAGATCTCCTCGACACCGAGCCAGGACCATCCGAGCGCCGTTCCAGGGCCGCACGCCGTCGGGGGCGAAGGGCGGAGGCCCGAGCGGCATCACAGCCATCCGTCAGTTCATCTGAGAGGTAGCAATGAGAGTCTCCCCGGACCTCATGTCCGACGTGGCCGAGGTCCTTCTGTCCGAGGAACAGATCGCGGCCAAGGTTGCCGAGATGGGCGCGCGCATCAGCGCCGACTACGAAGGCCGCGAGCTCACTCTCGTCAGCGTCCTCAAGGGATCTCTGCCGTTCATGGCGGACCTGATGCGGCGGATCACCCTGCCGCTTCGGATCGACCTCATGGAAGTGTCGAGCTACGGCGGTGCCACGACCGAGTCGTCCGGCCTGGTCCGGATCCTCAAGGACCTGAGCGCCCCGATCGAGGGTCGCGACGTCCTCCTCGTCGAGGACATCATCGACACCGGCCTGACCCTCAACTACCTGATGCGCTACCTCCGCGGCAAGAACCCTCACTCAATCAAGATCTGCACTCTCCTTGACAAGCCTGCCCGGCGGCTTGTGGAAATCCCGCTCGACTACGTGGGTTTCGAGATCCCGGACGCCTTCGTCGTGGGGTATGGTCTTGACTTCGGAGAGGTCTATCGAAACCTCCGCTTCGTGGGAGTCCTCCGCCCCGAGGCGTACGAGTCATAGGGGGCACCAATGCACCACACCCAACCGAGTCGCGGGCGCTGGATCCTGGCCATCGGCGCGATCGTCGTGGCGGGCTCCACCATCCTGCAGTGGTGGCAGATCGGCGGCGGCACGGGCGAGCTGAGCCAGCTCAGCGGCCAGGGAATCTCAGACCTCCCTGTTTTCGTGATGTTCCTCGTGGCGATCGCGAGCCTGCTGCTCGTCACGCTGCCCTTCGCCTCCGAGAAGCCGATCGCGATCGATCATCCGATCGTCTACCTCTCCCTGCTCGGCGCCGCCCTGGTCGGCTACATCTCCAAAGTCATAACCATGACCCAGGCGAATCTGCTGCCCTTCCCGCCGCAGCGGGGCCTCGGCTTCTGGCTCGCGGCGGTCGGGCTGGTCCTGTTCGCCCGCGGCGTCTTCGAGATGCACGAGGAGCGGCAGCGCCGCCTCTACTGACCGGGTTTCGCGCTCGTCCCGGTAGAGGCCGCGTCGCGCCCGCAATGCCTCCGAATGACCGGCCCGGTTGGCGGATCCTGTCTCAGCTCTCGGACACGTCGGCGACGGCTACATGACAGGCGGCCCTGTGGCCAGGCGCGAGAGAGCGCAACGAGGGAGTCGTCTTCCCGCACTCCTCGATCGCGATCGGGCAGCGCCAGCGGAAGCGGCGGCCATCGCTCGGGTTGATCACCCGCGGCGGCTCCCCTGCGATCGCGGAAGTGGGAACCGATATCTCTTCGCGCGGATCGGGTGCGGCCGAGAGGAGCAGCTGGGTGTAGGGATGGCGTGGGCTCGCCAGGACGTCCTCGGCCGGGCCGGTCTCGACGAGATGGCCTGCGTACATCACCACGATGCGGTCGGCGACGTACCGAGCGCTCGCGATGTCGTGGGTGATGTACAGGATGGACACATCCTCTTGCTCACGCAGCTCGACCATCAGGTTCAGGAGTCCCGCTCTGATCGAGACGTCCAGCATTGACACCGGTTCGTCCGCCAGTATCAGCTTCGGCCGGACCGCGAGAGCCTGAGCGAAGCCGACGCGCTGACGCTGCCCGCCGCTCATCTCGTACGGGAACTTGCGCAGCGTCTCCCTTGCCGGGCTCAAGCCGACCACACCGAACACGCGCTCCGCTTCATCCCTGCGCTCGGCGGCCCCGAGCTCGGGTCTGTGCAGAATGAGACCGCGCATGACTCCGTGGGATACACGGAAGACGGGGTTGATGGAGCCATAGGGGTCCTGGAAGACCATCGGCACCTCCCCTCGATACCACAGCAGATCCTTGCGGGAGTGGAGGCTGTGGACCGAGCGGCCCCGATAGAAGATCTGGCCGCGGGTCGGCTCGTAAGCCATTGCGAGGAGCCGTGCAAGGGTGCTCTTGCCGCTGCCACTCTCGCCCACGACGGCCACGATCTCGCGTTCGCCGATCGTCAGGTTGACGTCGTCGACGGCATGGAGCGTTTTCCCCGAGAAGATGCCGCCGAGATGGAAGTGCCTGGTCAAGCTCACCGTCCGGAGGAGCGGCTCGGGCGGCAGGCCGGCCTCGCGAGCCGTTGCCGGGCCAGCAGTCGGTTCGATGGTCTCGTTCGCCGCCGGAGTTGCCTCGAGGCGGGTCATTCCGCGGCCCCAGTCCCGACTTCGGCCGGCTCATGCAAGAAGCAACGAACCCGCGATCCGTCCACCGTATACAAGTCCGGCTGCCGCAGGAGGCATTCGGCCATGGCCTTTGGGCAGCGCGGCTGGAAGCGGCAGCCGACGGGCGGACGGGCCAGGTCCGGTGGGCTGCCCGGGATACCGGTCAGAGGGCGACGCGGCCCGCGGATCGACGGGAAGGCGTCCAGCAGGCCGACGCTGTAGGGGTGCAGCGGCTTCTCGAAGAGGCTTCTGGTCGCTGCTACCTCAGCCACCTGGCCCGCGTACATGACCGCCAGGCGCTCGGAGTAGTGGCTGACGAGGGACATGTCGTGCGTAACGAAGATGACCGCGAATCCGAAACGCTGCTGTAGCTCTTTGATCTGGCTCATCAGCGATCGCTGCGCCACAACGTCCAACGCGGAAGTCGGCTCATCCATGATCACGAGGTCGGGGGTGAAAAGGAGCGCCATGGCGATCATCGCCCGCTGACGCATCCCGCCACTGAGCTGGTGCGGATAGCTCCGCAGGTGGACCGGATCTACGCCGACCAGCTTGAGCACCTCGGCCGAGCGATCGCCCATTTCCGCGGTGGTCATCTCGGAGTGGGCGCGCATGGCATCGGTGAACTGGGCTTCGATGCTTTTCATGGGGTTCAGTGCGTTCATCGCGCTCTGCATCACGACGGAGTAGTCACGCCAGCGCACATGACGTAGCTCGCCCTCGGTCAGCCGGACCATGTCCCGACCCTTGAATACGACGCTTCCGGCTGTGATCTCGGCGGGCGGGGACAGCAGCTTGGCGATGGCAAAGAGCAGCGTCGACTTGCCGCAGCCCGACTCGCCCACGATCGCCAGGAACTCGCCCGCCTCAACGGAGAGGTCGACGTGATCGACCGCCCGGACATTCCCCGCCTCGGTGAGGTAGTCGACGCAAAGGCCGCCAACCTCAAGCAGCGGACTTGTCACGCCGCCTCCTGACCGGCCGAAGAGCCGGGTTCGCGATCTCGTCGAAAGCGTAGTTGAGCAGGGCGAAGGCCGTGCCGAGGAGAGCCACGGCCGCTCCGGGCGCCAGCGCCCACCAGGCGTTGCCGCTCTCCAGGGCCCCGTTCTGTTGAGCGAAGTGGAGCATCGTCCCCCAGGTGATCTCGCCGCTGTTTCCCAGGCCGAGGAATTGGAGGCCCGCGGCGGTTGCCACCGTGTACACGGCCGATCCAAGGAAGCTGGCGACGACCAACGAGAGCATGTTCGGCAGGATCTCGACCAGGATGATGTACGGCCTGCGCTCGCCCCGGACCCGCGCCGCCTCGAGGAAGTCGCGAGTCCGTAGCGCCAGGCCCTGGGCCCGTAGCTGCCGCGCACCGAAGGCCCAACCCGTGACCACGAGCACCGCGATGATCGCGATCGTGCCGCTTCCGGAGAGGTACGTGGAGAGGACGATGAGCAGCGGGAGTGTCGGGATGATCAGGAAGATGTCCGTCACCAAGGACAGCCCGCTGTCCACGACTCCGCCGACGTAGGCCGCGGTCACGCCGACCAGCACCGAGATCAGCGTGCACAGCGCGCCGACGACGACCGTGATTATCAGCGTCAGTCGGGTTCCGTAGATCAGCTGGGTGAAGACGTCCTGGCCGACCTGCGTCGTGCCGAAGATGTGACTGGCCGACGGCCCGACCTGCTGATCGTATATCGCGGCCTGCGGATCGCCATGGGCGATGACTCCCGGAAACGCCGCCACGACCGTGACGAAAACGAGCAGGAGTAGCCCCAGGCTGGCTTTGTGGTTTCGAGCGACGGCCCGCCCCAGCCGCCCCGCGGCCTCGAGAAGGCCGTGTTCTTCCGCCACGGCAGGGCGGGGCTCGGGAGCGGCAAAAGCCGATGCCATCTCGTCGCCTCAGGCGTCGCGTGTGCGTGGGTCCAGCCACGCAGTCGCGAAGTCGGCCAGCAGCACGCAGACCAGGACGGCGAGGGTATAGAAGAGGAACAGCGCCGCCTGGAGAGGCAGGTCGTGGTTCGTTGTTCCGGTGAAGAACAAGTAGCCAAGACCCGGGTACGAGAACGTGTACTCGACCAGGATCGAGCCGCCGAGGATGAAGCCGAGCTGCATGGCGAAGCCGGTCAGGTTGGGCAGGATGGCGTTCCGGGCGGAGTAGTCGAGCATGATTCGCCAGGACGACAGCCCTTTGGCTCGGGCCATCCGGACGTAGTCCTCCGACAGCGTGGTGACCATGTTGTTCCGCATCGTGTAGATCCACCCACCCGAGGTCGTAATCACCAGAGTCAGGCCGGGCAGGACCGCGTGGCCGAGCACGTCCAGAACGAATGGGATCGTCAGGGAAGGCGTCTCGCCGACGGAGTAGTTGGCCGACAAAGGGAACCAGCCAAGCGTCACGCCGAAGACATAGAGCAGCAGCAACGCGATGAAGAAGACCGGAAACGTGGTGAGGATGAACAGAAGCGGCGACAAGAGGCTGTCCAGCTTCCCGCCGCGCCGCCACGCGCTGACGATGCCGAGGAGCGTGCCGATGCCGAAGGCCAGGATCGTCGCCATGCCCACCAGGCCGAGCGTCCAGGGCAAACCCTTGAGGATCGTGGTCATGACGGGCACCCGAGCCGAGTCCAAGCCGAACTGGCCAGTGAGGCAGTTGCCCAGATACTGGATGTAACTGACCAGGATGTTCTGGTCGGTGCCAACGCCGAACTCCACCTCGAGGGCGTGAAGGGCCGCCGGATTGACGCCCTTGAAGTGGGAGAGGACCGCCGTCGCCTCGTTCCCGGGCATAAGCCGCGGGATGAGGAAGTTGATCGTCAGCGCGGCCCACAGCGTGACGAGGAAGAGGCCGAGTCTCCGGAGGACGAATCTCATCGCTTTCCTCGAGTTCCTCGCGCCTCTTCCTCGCGGCCGTACCGGCTACTTGGTTGGATAGAGGTGAGTGAGGACCACGCCATTGTCCGGCAGCGCCCAGACCGCCGGCAATGCGTATGGATCTTCAGGAGTCGGCCAACCCCCGATGTTCGTTGTGTCGTACTGATACCAGTCGACCCCCTCGGTCACGGGGATGACCGGGTAGTCGTTGGCCATGATGGTCTCGATCTGATGAATGATCGTCATCTGGTCGGCCGCGTTGGAAGACGCGTACCGGTTGAAGAGGTCGTCCGTTGTGGAGACGTTGTAGCGCGAGTAGTTGGTCGAGCCGATGTTGCTGCTCAGGAGCATCTGGCGCAGCTCGTAGTAGGGCAGCGGGCCGCCCGTTTCCTCCCCGTAGGCGAGCTCGAAGTTGCCGCCCTGGATGTCCGTGGTGTACGTGCCGCTGTCTTCGTCGATGATGTTCGAGATCTCGATGCCGGCCGCTTTGAGCTCCTGTTGGATGACCGTGATCGAGGAGTCCCAGTCGGTGTAGCCGCTGATGGTCTTGATCGTGAACGAGAGACGGTTCCCGGAGGCGTCCTTGTAGATGCCGTCTGAGCCCTTCGTGAACCCCGCCGCCTCGAGCGTCGAGGCTGCCTTGGCCGCGTCGAACGTCGTGGTGTCCAGGGACTTGTCATACCAGGCCTGGTATGTCGGCAGGACGATGCCGGTCTGGTTCGCGGCAGGCTGATAACCGGACTCGCCGCGCTGTGAGACTTCGGCCCGGTTGATCGCCATCGAGATCGCCTGGCGAACGGCCTTGTTGCCCAGCAGCTTGTTCTCGAGGTTGGGGAAGATCGAGACGTTCAGGACCGCCGGGAACCAGTAGTGGCGGTGAGACGGGTCCTTGGAGACGTAGAACGAGTCGATGTTGGGGATGTACTGAGCGCCCCACTGGGCCTGGCCTTGTGCCAGCTGCAGGTTGGCCGGGTCGTTGCTCAGGAATGCCGGGTAGTCCACCTCGGCGATCTTGGGTACCGGGTTCGACGCGGTGCTCTGCCAGTAGTTCGTGTTCCGCAGGTACTTGATGTTGTTGTCGCTGCAGTTCGACATGGTGTACGGGCCGGTCCCTATCGGGCTCGTGTCCCCGAACGACTCGAGCTTGGTCTGGTCTTCCTTCGACCAGAGGTGCTGCGGAACGATCGGGGTCTGGTCCGCGACGTAGTAGAAGTACGTCTGCGCCGGTCCCGAGAAGGTGAACACGACCTTGTCGGCGCCCTGGAGCGCGACGCTCTTGAGCGGACCGCCGTTGGCGTCCCAGAGGGCGTTGACGTCTATCGCCGCATCGCCCTTGAGCGCGTTGAAGGTATAGACGACGTCGTTGGCGGTGAAGTCGTGGCCGTCGCTCCACTTCGCCCCGCTCCGGATCGTGAACGTCAGGGCCGTGAAGTCGGAATTCCAGGACGAATCTGTGGCGAGCCAGGGCGTGATCTTATTGGACCCGTCGGCGTTGGTCTGGAGCGCGTTGACGAACTCCAGCGGCTCGTAGACGAAGCCGATGGACGTGAGGCTGACCGACGGGTTGAAGGGGTTGAACTGGCAGGTCCAGGTACTGCCGCTCTCGTTGTCGATCACGACTTTGCCCCCGACCTGGTTGCTGCTGCCGCCGCTACTGGCGGGACTGGTTGTCGTCGCGCTGCTGCCGCAGCCGCCGACCACCAGCGCAGCAATGGCCGCGAGCCTTAGGAGTCTCGAATCTCTCATGGGGCATCTCCTGCCTGGGCCGGCGCGCCGGGCTCCTCTTGATCCGCCCGCCAATCCCACGGGCAGTGCTCTTGCCGGAACCAGCTGATGTATAAGATAGTTTCCTAATCGCCGCCCGGTCAATACCCTTCTGCGTGCCTTGCGGACTGTCTTTCTGGTGGGTTAGAGACTGATTGAACCGGATAGTTCATGAGCCTACGTGAGGACGAGACGGCGATTTGGTCTTGACGTTTGGCCCGGGTCATGCAAAGGTAACCTTCCTGAATAACTGTAGACGGGATGATCATCAATGCAGCCACGGGAAGCCGGAAAGCCCAGCCTGCTCCGCGCCATCAATCTCAGGGCGATCTTCGATCTCGTCCACGCCAGCGGTCCGATCGGGGCCCCCCAGGTAGTCCGCGAGTCCGGCCTGTCCCGTCCGACGGTTGCGGACGTCATCGCCCAATTGCTCGATCTTGAGCTGATCCGCAAGGTCGGCCGGACGAGCGGCTCGCCGGGGCCCACGGCCCAGCTCTACGACGTCAACCCGCGAGCTGGCTGGGTCTTGAGCATCGACGTGGGACGCGAATGGATCCGAGCGGGGCTGTCCGACCTGTCCGGCACCAAGGTCGCCCGAGCGGCCTCGCCAACGTCGCCAGCTACCACCGCGTCGCTCATCGCGCAGGTTCGGGGTCTGGCCGACCGGCTGACTGCCGAGGCCGGAATCACGCTTTCACACGTCGACCAGATCGTGATGGGGATACCGGGTGTGATCCCGCCCGGCGAAGACCATCTGTCGCTCGCACCCAACTTTCCTGGCCTGGAAGCGCCTAACGCGACCGCCGACATTCAGGCGGCCCTGATGTCGCCGATCCTCTTCGAGAACGACATCAACCTCGCGGCAGTCGGCGAGCACGTCCAGGGGATGGCCCGGGGTGTCGACGATTTCGTTCTGATCTCGATCGGCAATGGCGTCGGAATGGGGGTCATCCTCGACGGTGAGCTTCGCCACGGCGCGACCGGACTGGCGGGCGAGATCGGCTATCTGGCTCTGGACATGGAGCGCGTCGTGGAGCGACCCGGACCT
>DAHXON010000038.1:26843-31760 GCA_027364875.1 Chloroflexota bacterium | reverse complement strand
GGATCGGCAGGTACGGGATGGGCTTGTCGCCCCCGGCCGCCGCCCGCGGCCGGAGGCCGAGGAGGACCTACCCCCCGACCTGACCCGGTCCGCCTCCGTCGCCTTCGTCCGTCCCGTCGGCCGCCTTGTGGGTCGTCGAATACCTCTCGATCGCCCGCTCCAGGAGCGCGCGGTCGGCCTCGTGGGTGAGCAGCCGGAGGGCTTCGTGGACCGCGATGAAACGCGCCTCGGCGAAGATGGGTTCGTGGATGATCTCGCCGCGCACACGCCGCGCCAGGAACCAGTCGACCAGCTTGCGGTTGCGGGTGCCGTTGTGACTCTTGAACTCGTAGCGCGTGGGGCCGAGCGCACCCTCGAGCGCGATCTCGATACCGGTCTCTTCCTGGACCTCGCGCCGGGCGGCCTGCTCCGGGGATTCCTCGCGCTCGAGGTGGCCCTTCGGGAAGGCCCATTCCGAACCGCGCCTGATCAGCAGGCACTCTCCATCATCGATGACGACGGCTCCGGCCGAATGGTGGAAGATCCGGCGGGGCCGGGAGGTCGCGTCCGCGCTCATTCCTCGGCCTTTCGTGCCCGCGACTCGGGCTCCCACGGAGTCGTCGCGCCGGGCTCGGGAATCGGGCGCTCCACGCGCCCAACCAACTGCTCCGATCGTAGCGCATGGCGGCGCCGGGTGAGCATCCGAATGCCGGCGTCGGACCGGCCCAGAGCGCGGCCGGGGTCAGCAGATACGAGGAAGCTGCTCCCCGACGAGCATGTCGACGATGCGCTGCGACCCGACGATGGTGCGCATGGTGACCATTCGAGGGTGGTCGGCGACGACACAGCCGATCTCCACGGCCTCCGCCCCCGTTCCGTCGGAGACCGCGCGCATAGCCGCGAGCACGGCTTCCGCGGCGGGACCCGGCACGATGGCCACGAGCTTGCCCTCGTTGGCGACGTGGAGCGGGTCCAGGCCGAGCATCTCGCAGGCCGCGTGAACCGGACCGGGAACCGGCACTCGCTCTTCGCGCAGCTCGATGCCGACTCCGGATGCCGCGGCGATCTCGTTGAGCGCCGACGCGAGGCCGCCACGCGTTGGATCCCGAAGCACGTGGACGTCCGGGCAGGCCGCCACGATCGCCGCGACTAGCCTGTTGAGAGGCTGCGTGTCCGATACGATCTCGGCCTCGAAACCCAGGCCCTCGCGAACGCTCATGATCGCGACGCCATGCAGCCCGATGGGGCCCGAAAGAATGACTGAGTCGCCGGCGGTGGCGCGATCCGCCGCGACGGCCACTCCCGGCGCCACAAGGCCGATCCCGGCGGTGTTGACGAAGAGCCCGTCCGCCGCGCCCCGGCCGACCACCTTGGTGTCGCCGGTTACGACTCGAACGCCCGCCCGATCGGCAGCCCGCGCGACGGACTCCGTGATCGACCGCAGCTCCTCGACCGGCAGGCCTTCCTCGATGACGTAGGCGAGTGAGAGCGCCAGCGGCTGCGCACCCATCATCGCCAGGTCGTTGACCGTTCCGTTGACGGCGAGCTCACCTATGTCGCCGCCGGGGAACTCCAGCGGCGAGACGACGAACGAGTCCGTCGTGAAGGCGAGCCGATGGCCGGCGACCTCAACCACGGCCGCGTCGTTGAGCGGACCCGCGTCGGGCGCGGCAGCTCCGGCCGACGCCAGAGCCGGCCCGATGACCTCACGCATCAGCGCCGCTGAAAGCTGGCCGCCGGAGCCGTGCCCCAGCAGCACGCGCGCTCGCTCGGGGATCGGAGCCGGGCAAGCCAGCTTCGAGGGGTCGGGCGCGTCCGGCATCCCGGATCGGTGGGACCCGGTCAGCGTTTCGGGTTCGGCGAAGCCGCCGAACGGATCGGCGATCCTGCGGTCCGTCATCGCCGAGCCTCCGCCCCGAAATCGAAGAGCGGGAAGGCGCTCGGCGCCGAGATTCCGCGGCCCGCGGCGTGGTAGGCCGAGCAGACGCCCTCGCTCGAAACCATCGGGGCGCCGAGCGGCCGTTGCGGCGAGCACAGCACCCCGTATGCCGTGCAGTCGAGCGGCGTTTTCGTCCCCTGGAGGATCTCGCCGGCAATGCAGGCCGGGTGCTCGGCCGTGTGGATCGTGCCGACGTCGAAGCGGGTCTCGGCGTCGAAGGAAGCGTATTCGGGCCGGAGGTGATACCCCGACGACGGGATCATGCCGATGCCCCGCCACTTCCGATCGCCCGGCTCGAAGACGCGGAACACCGTCTCCTGCGCTTCGCGATTGCCCTCGCGTCGCACGGCCCGGGCGTACTGGTTCTCCACCTCCGCGCGGCCCGTCTCGAGCTGGCGGATTGCCATGAGGATGCCCTCGAGCAGATCCAGCGGCTCGAAGCCGGTCACGACGATCGGGACGTGGTACCGGGCCGCGATCGGCTCGTATTCCGTCCAGCCCATCACCGCGCAGACGTGGCCGGCGGCCAGGAACGCCTGGACCTGGTTCGTGGGCGACTGCAGGATCGCCTCCATGGCCGGCGGTACGAGAACGTGCGACACGAGGACAGAGAAGTTCTCGAGCCGGAGCCGAGCGGCCTGGTAGACGGCCATCGCGTTGGCGGGCGCGGTCGTCTCGAAGCCGATGGCGAAGAACACGACCTGGCGGTCGGGGTTGGCGGCGGCGATCCTGACCGAATCCAGCGGCGAGTAGACGATCCTCACGTCGGCGCCTCGGGCCTTGAGAGCCAGCAGGTCCGTCGTGGAGCCGGGCACGCGGAGCATGTCGCCGTAGCTGGTGAAGATGACGTCCGGGCGGGCCGCGATCACGAGCGCCTTGTCGATCTGCTCGAGCGGCGTGACGCACACCGGGCAGCCGGGGCCGTGGATCATGCGTACGCCCTTCGGCAGCGCCTCGTCGATACCCTGCTTGACGAGGGTGTGCGTCTGCCCGCCGCAGACCTCCATCAACGCCCACGGCCGGGTCGTGATGCGGTGGATCTCGTCGAGCAGCCTGCGGGCGATATCGGCGTCGCGGTACTCGTCGACGTACTTCATGCGGTGGCCCCGGGCGTGCCACCACCCTCGGCCGCCCCGACGGCCGCGTCAGGCGCGGTGGAAGCGGCGGCAGGCCCGCCGGCAGCGGTGTCCGGCATCGCCCCGAGCTCCTGCTCGAGCCCCAGCTCGTCGATCATCTTGAGCAACTCGAGGGTGCGCAGCGCCTCTTCCTCGTCGACCTGCGAGATGGCGAAGCCGACGTGCACGATCACGTAGTCGCCGAGCTGAACCTCCGGCACGTATGCCAGGCAGGCTTCCTTGCGCACGCCGCCGAAGTCCACGCGAGCCATCTTGAGCGGGCCTTCGTCGCTGATCTCGACGACCTTGCCGGGAATTCCGAGGCACATTTCGAATGATCTCCTTGCCGCTCACGCCGAAACGGCGCCCGCGGCCCAAGCGTCAGGCCGAGCCGGCCAGACGGGCGGCCGCGACGGCGGCCTGACCGTAGCTGATCCCGCCGTCGTTTGCCGGAACCAGGTGATTGGTGTGGACTTCGAAGCCGTCGCGGGTGAGCCGGCGAACCAGCTCCCCGGTGAGCCACTGATTCTGGAAGACTCCGCCCGAAAGCACCACCGAGCGTGTGCCCGCCTTCGCGTGGGCGTCCGCGACCAGCTCGCGAGTGACCGTGACGACCGTCTCCTGGAAGCGAGCGGCCAGTCGTTCGGCCGAGCCACCCTGCGCGCGTGCCGCGAGAAGGTCGCGAATCGCCGGCCGCGGATCGAACACGAGAAGCTCGCCGGCGCGAACCAGCGCGTAGTCGAGCGGGCGGAAGGTCCCTTCCTCTGCCAGCAGCTCGAGCTCCATCGCGGCCTGAGCCTCGTACTCGGCCACGTCGCGAATGCCCAACAGGGCCGCGGCGGCGTCGAAGAGACGGCCCGCCGACGAAGCGATCGGGGCGTTGAGAGAGCGCGCCAGCTGCGTCCGCACGACCTCGACCTCGCGAGGGTCGAGCCGGTCGAGGAACGCATGCGTAAGCTCGGGGTCGAGCCGGCCGTCGTCTTGCCCGAGCGGCTCGGCAGCCAGGATGTAGCCCAGTGCCATGCGGTACGGCTTCTTGACCGCCAGCGCCCCACCCGGCATTGGCGCGCGGCCGAAGCGGCCGACCCGCCGGTAGCTCGCCACGGTGGCGATCAGAACCTCGCCGCCCCAGAAGGTGCCGTCGTCCCCCATGCCCAGGCCGTCGTAGGCGACGCCGATGAAAGGCTCCGTCAACCCGGCCTCGGCCGCGACTGACGCAACGTGGGCGTGGTGATGCTGTACGCCGATGCGCCGGTTCTCCGGGAAATGGCCGGCCGCGTACTGCGTGGACAGATACCCGGGATGAAGATCGTGGGCGACCCACTCCGGCTCGATATCGAGGAGGCGGGAAAGGTGCGCCAGGTTGGCCTCGAAGGCGCGGTGCGTCAGCAGGTCTTCCAGGTCGCCCGTGTGGGGAGCCACGTGAGCTCGCGTGCCGCGGGCCAGGGTGAACGTGTGCTTGAGCTCGGCGCCCGTGGCGAGGAGCGTGGCACCGTCCGGCAGGGCCACGGGAAGGGAAAGCGGCTCCGGAGCGTAGCCGCGGCCTCGCCGGATGATGCTCTCCCGGCCGGGCGCCCCGTCCCGGCCGTCGGGCACCACTCGCGTGACCGAGTCGTCGTAGCGGGCCCGGATCTCGCGGTCGTGGGCCAGGAACGCGTCGGCGATGCCGGAGAGCCGTTCGATGGCCTCGGCATCGTCGGTGGCGAGGGGCTCGTCCGAGAGGTTTCCGCTCGTCAGGACGATGGGCCGGCCCAGTCCCTCGAGGAGCAGATGATGCAGTGGCGTGTACGGCAGGAAGAGGCCGACTCGCCGGTTGAGGGCCCCCGAGCGGGAGGCATCCGCCGATACGACGCCATCGCACAGGGACGGCGCCGCAGCGTGGGG
>DAHXON010000038.1:0-26833 GCA_027364875.1 Chloroflexota bacterium | reverse complement strand
CCCGGGCCGGCCGGCCCGGCGCCGCCACTCCCCCGGCGGCGTTCCACGAGCACGATCGGCCTCGCCGGCGAGGTAAGCAGCGCTTCTTCTTCAGGCGTGAGCTCGGCCACTTCCCGGGCCGCTTCCCGGTCGCGGACCATCACCGCGAACGCCTTGGCCCAGCGATGCTTGCGGTCACGGAGCCGCGACACGGCCACGGGGTCGGTGGCGTCGCAGGCGAGGTGGTATCCCCCGAGCCCCTTGCCCGCGACGATCCGGCCGGCCCGCAGATCGGCCAGCGCGGCGCCGAGGGCTTCTTCGCGGTGGGCGGCCGGCGCCGCGTCCTCGGGCCGCCGGTATGACAGCTGCGGCCCGCACTCCGGGCACGCGACCGGCTCCGCGTGGAACCGCCGATTTGCCGGGTCGCGGTATTCGGCCTCGCAGGCCGCGCACAGCGGAAAGACCCGCATGGACGTTCGCGCCCTGTCGTACGGCAGATCCTCGATGATCGTCGCTCGCGGCCCGCAGTTCGTGCAGTTGATGAACGGATAGCGGTACCGTCGGTCGCTCGGGTCGAACAGCTCGCGCCGGCAGTCGTCGCAGGTGGCGATGTCAGGCGGGAAGAGTCGTTCCGCGGACGCGGCAGCTTCCGATTCCTCGATGACGAAGCCGGATCCACGGAGCGGCAATCGGTCGGGATCGACGTCGCCCGCAAGAACGTCCTCCACCCGGGCGCGCGGAGGGGCGTCCGTTCGGAGTCGTCCCGCAAAGGTTTCCACCGCCGCGCCGTCGCCGGCCACGACGATCTCCACCTGGCCGGCCTGGTTCTTGACGCTGCCGTCCAGGCCCAGCTCGTTCGCGAGCCGCCAGACGAACGGCCGGAAGCCGACCCCCTGCACGACGCCGCGGACTTCCAGCACCCGCACGACGCGGTCGAGCGCGGGCGAGAGCCCGTCCCCCCCGGTCTGTGCCTTGCGCATGGATGTGGCCTCCGTAGTGGCCGGTGTCGACGCCGAGCGACTCGAATCGGCCGCCGGGAGCGGCCGTGCTTCGAGACATGTCGAATATCGCACTGGCGCGCTGTAGTTTCCGCCTGCCGAGCGGCCCTCGCCTTGCGCCGAAGGTCCCGAGTACGTCAGGTCCACGTGCCTTTCGGTGGCCGGCCCCTCGCGCCAGCCGTGGCCGCTACACGACGACCGGCGAATCCTCCAGGCCGACCCCTGCCAGAGCGTGCTTGCACCGCGGGCAGCGGCCCTCGACCAGGCGCCACTCCGTGACGGCGAAGTCTCTCCGGCTGATGAGCGGCTCCCCGCACCGGGCACAGTTCGTGGTGGCGGATTCCACGTCGGGGGCATTGCCGACGTAGACGTGGCGAAGACCTGCCTCGCGGGCGATCTTCGCGGCCTCTACCAGGGTCCGCGACGGCGTCTCCTGGACTTCGGCCATCCGGTAGGCCGGCTGGAAGCGGGTGAGATGCCAGGGCGTCTCGGGTCCGAGCGCCGTGCCGATCCACTCGGCCATCGCCCGCAGCTCGCGGCGATCGTCGTTCAGGCCGGGGATGAGGAGCGTCGTCAGCTCGAGCCAGATGCCCAGGCGGCGCATCTCGATGACCGACTCCCGGACCGGATCCCAGCGCGCTCCACAGACGCGCCGGTAGAAGCTGTCGTTGGCGGCCTTGAGGTCCACGTTGGCTCCGTCGAGCAGCGGCGCCACCAGCGAGATCGCCTCGGGGGTCATGTAGCCGTTGGTGACGAAGAGGTTGTGCAGCCCGGCGGCGCGAGCCCGGACCATCGTGTCGAGGGCGAACTCGACGAAGACCGTCGGCTCCACGTACGTGTAGGCGATGCTCCGCACGCCCGAAGCCACCGCCTGCTCCACGACCTGATCCGGGGAGACGTGCCAGCTCTCAGGGACGATTCCCTCTCGATGAGCCTGCGAAATCTGCCAGTTCTGGCAGTAGGCGCAGTGGAAGTTGCAACCCTGCGTGGCCACCGAGTAGGCGTAGCTCGCGGGCAGGAAATGGAAGAAGGGCTTCTTCTCGACGGGCTCGGCTCGGGCTACGACGAGCTGACCGTAGACGAGGGTGTAGAGCCAGCCGCCGCGGTTCTGCCGGACGCCGCAGATGCCGATCCTGCCCGGGCGGAGAGCGCACCGATGGGCGCAGGCGAGGCAGCGCACACTACCGGGAGCCAGCGGGTCGTCGAAGGGTTCGCCCAGGAGGGCCTGCCGGATGTGCGGCTCGGCTTCGGTTCCGGGGCCCAGGTCCTCGAGGCGGAGGCCGGGCGGCGGCTCCTCGCCGGGGAAGTGGGCGCGGACCGGCTCGGGCACCACGGAAAGCGGATCCAGCTCCACCTCGGGCGCCTTGGTGAAGGTTTCGGGGTGTTGTCCGTGGTTCGAGTCGGGATCCATGGGGGCCCTCGGAGTGCGGTGTCGCCGTGGCTCGGTAACAGGGCCCTTCTCTGTCGCCCTACTCCATTTGCAGTATGCCATCGCAAAGATCCCTGGTGAGCGCCGCCGGACCGGTTCGGGACCTTTGGGTGTCGACTGAGGTCAACGGAACGCTCTTGAGGAGCTATCGGTAGATCCGCCGCGGCTTTCATCGGGGCTTTCCCCGGAGTCGCGCCGGATGCGGCAGGGCATCGAGGCCGCTTTTGCTAAGTGCGATGCTGCCATTTTCTGGCCCGTCCCCCAAGAGTCCGAAAGGACCGCACTGGCAGGCTCCGCGCCCTGAAATCGGCCCGCGCGAAAGCTCGTCCGGGCGACGTAGAGGGTAGGTGCCACTCGGCTCTTGCCGGCATGAATCCGCAGCGCGACGCTACGGTCAACTAAGTCCCGTCACCGGGGCTGCCACCGGCACTGGTGCCGGGGGTTTGTTCGTGACGGGCTCCATACCGAGGCGAACAGCCGATGGCGATCAGCTCCCCTCCCGCTGTGCGCCGGCCACCCCTGCCGGCGATCCCCCTCGTCATCGCCGAAGAGCGCTGCAAAGGTTGCGAGATCTGCGTCGCGGCGTGCCCCAAGGACGCGCTGGCGCTCGACCTGCGCCGGGTCAACGTCCTCGGCTACCACCCTGTGACCCTCGTGGACGCGGCTGCGTGCACGAGTTGCGCGTTCTGCGCGCGGGTCTGCCCCGACGCGGTGTTCACCGTCTGGACCGCCTCCCACGAGGAGCGACCGCGATGACGGCCCATCACGAAGGTTCGGGTCCGGCCTCGCCCCCCTCGCCGGCCGGCATGCCGGCCACGATTTCCGCCGGCGACTCGGCCCGCCGCTCGCGAGTCCTGATGAAGGGCAACGAGGCCATCGCAGAAGCGGCCATCCAGGCCGGTTGCGATGCCTACTTCGGGTATCCCATCACGCCGCAGGCGGAGCTGCTCGAATGGATGGCCCGCCGCATGCCGGAGCTGGGCCGGGTCTTCGTCCAGGCCGAGAGCGAGCTCGGGGCGATCAACATGGCCCTCGGGGCCGCCGCCACCGGGGCCCGGGTGATGGTTTCCTCGTCGAGCCCGGGCATCAGCCTCATGGCCGAGGCGATGAGCTACATGGCGGGCTCCGGCACGCCGATGGTGCTCGTCAACGTGATGCGAGCGGGCCCGGGCCTGGGCGGCATCGGCCCGTCCCAGAGCGACTACTTCCAGGCGACCAAGGGCCACGGCCACGGCGACTACCGAGTGCCGGTCCTCGCTCCCGCCTCGATCGACGAAGCGGTGGAGCTGGTCGCGACGGCCTTCGAGCTGGCGGAGAAGTACAGGACTCCGGTGATGCTGGTAGCCGACGGCATCCTCGGCCAGGCGATGGAGCCGGTGAGCCTGCGCTTCCGCACGCCCGAACGGCGGACGGGCGATTGGGCGCTCACTGGCGCCGCCGGTCGGCCCCCACGAATCGTCAAATCGATCGACCTGGTGCCGGAGGTGCTCGAGCGCCGCAACCTGGACCTCCAGCGCAAGTACCGCGAGATCCGCCGCCACGAAGTCCGCTGGGATGAGTGGCAGCTCGAGGACGCCGAGTACGCCATCGTCGCCTACGGCACGGCCGCTCGCGTGGCCCGGTCCGCCGTGGCCCGAGCCAGGGAGCGTGGCATCAAGGTCGGCCTCTTCCGGCCGGTGACCCTGTGGCCATTCCCCGAGCGAGAGCTGGCTCGAGTGAGCCAGCACGTCCACGGCATCCTGACCGTGGAGCTGTCCTCGGGCCAGATGGTCGAGGACGTGCGGCTCGCGGTCGAGGGCCGCTGCCCGGTCGCCTTCCACGGCCGCATGGGCGGTCTCGTACCGACTCCGGACGAGGTTCTGGGCGCCCTAAAGGCGCTCCGTGGCAAGGTCCAGAGAGCCGCGGCCGATCCCGCCCTGCACCACGACGGAGGCCGATCATGACGATCGACGCGCACTCCTCGGGTCGAACGTCCGCGCCTGCCGACCAGCGCCTCATCTACGCCAGGCCGGAGGTCCTCGCCGATCGATCGACTCACTACTGCCCGGGCTGCGGCCACGGCGTCATCCACCGGCTCCTCGCCGAAGTCCTCACCGAGCTCGAGCTGCCGGCCCACACGATCGCCGTTGCCCCGGTCGGCTGCGCCGTGTTCGCCTACGACTACCTCATGGTCGACTGGGTCGAAGCGCCGCACGGCCGGGCGCCCGCGGTGGCCACCGGGATCCGGCGGGTCCGGCCGGAAGCCTTCGTCCTGACCTACCAGGGCGACGGAGACCTGGCCGCCATCGGGACGGCCGAGATCGTCCATGCCGCTGCCCGGGGCGAGCGCATCACCGCGATCTTCGTCAACAACGGCATCTACGGCATGACCGGCGGTCAGATGGCCCCGACAACGCTGCTCGGCCAGAAGACGACCTCTTCCCCGTCCGGCCGCGAGCCCTCGCTGATGGGCTACCCCATCAGGATCACCGAGATGCTCGCCCAGCTGCCCGGAGTGACCTATGCCGCGCGGGGCAGCGTCGCCGACGCTTCGCAGATCGGCAAGCTCAAGGCCATGATCAAGAAAGCCTGCCGCGTCCAGATCGACGGCGGCGGCTTCGCCATCGTGGAGGCCATCTCCAACTGTCCGGTGGGCTGGAACATGACCCCGCAGGAATCCCTGGACCACCTCCGCGGGCCGGTCGCGAGGGCCTATCCGCTCGGCGTCATCGTCGACCGGACGGGGGCGGCGGCAGGCCCGCAGGCCGGCAGTCAGCCCGCCGGCGGCCCGGCTGCGCCCGGGTCGGCGTCAGTGCAGCCGGAGGCCTGAGATGGAGCGTTCGGTGGTGTTCGCCGGTTTCGGCGGCCAGGGCCTCCTGTTCGCGGGCCAGGCCCTGGCGCGGGCGGCGATCAAAGATGGCCTCGAGGTCTTCTGGATCCCGAGCTACGGACCGGAGATGCGCGGCGGGACGGCGTCCTGCACGGTCATCGTCGGCGACACGGCCATCGGCTCGCCGGTCGTGGACCGCTTCGACGCCGCGGTCGTCATGAACCCGCCGTCGTTGCGGAAGTTCGCCTCGACGATCGGCTCGGGCGGACTGCTGCTGATCAACGAATCGCTTCTCGGCGAGGAACACTCGGAGCGCACCGACATCGATGAGCTGAGGCTGCCCTGCACGGAGCTTGCCGCCGAGAGCGGCGACGACAAGCTGGTCAGCATCGTCGCCCTGGGAGCGCTCGTCGGTCGCCTGGGCTGGGTGACGCCCGACTCGGTTCGAGCCGCGCTTCGAGAGATGGCCGGCAAGAGCCGGCTCGGTGACGCCCGCCGGCGAGAGATCGTCGAGGCCGACCTGAGCGCGTTCGAAGCCGGCATGCGCGCCGCTCTGCCGGTCCAGGGTCTGGCACCCTCGGTCTGATCGAGGCACGCCGCCCGCGGCTCACCTGGGGGTCTACCCGTCCCGGCAGTCGGGCCAGTCTCGGCCCCGATTGGGCTCGCCCGGTTCCGCGGCTTAGCGTTCGGGAAGAGCAGCGCCTTTCTGCGCGTCCCACAGGCCAGCTGGCAGGTTCCGAGGAGACACGGATGGACACTCCGGCCACGTATGTCCATTGGATGTTCATCGACATCTCGGTGCCCAACCTGCTCCTGATCCTGTTGATGCTCGTGGTCTTCGCGATGGCGCTGCTGCTGCCATTCCCGCGTCACAAGGCCACGCCCCTGTCAGCCGAGTCCGAGCCCGGCGATTCGGAAGGGAATGCCGTCGCGGGCGAGCGGAACTGGACTGCCCGGCTGCGTGACGCGATCTCGGCGCGCTGGCCGTGGAACCAGCTGCTACCGGACCGCCAGCCCGCCTACGTCCACTCCTGGGTCTACGTGTTCGGCATCGGGGCCATCGCAGCCCTGGTCTGGATCGTCGCTAGCGGCGTCGTACTCGTGTTCTTCGGGCCGACGTGGTGGCACATCAGCAGCGCCGGACGATTCGTCAACAGCATCCACTACTGGAGCGTCCAGGCCTTCTTCTTCTGCATGGTTCTCCACCTGTGGGGCCAGTATTGGATGGCGGCCTGGCGCCACGGGCGGGCCATCGTCTGGTTCTTCGGCGTGCTGATCTTCGCGCTGGCGATCGGCGAGGCGTTCACCGGCTATCTGTCGCAGCAGAACCTCGACGCCCAGTGGATCGCCCTCAACGGCAAGGACGCGATCAACTCGATCGGCGTCGGCTCCTTCTTCAACATCCTCGACTACGGGCAGATGTTCGGCCTGCACGTCATGCTGCTGCCCCTGGGTGTCGTAAGCCTCATCGGGATCCACATCGCCCTCGTCCGGATGAAGGGAGTGGTTCGTCCGATCGGCGACGAACCCGACGAGAGTGACGCCTCGCCCGCCTCTACCGCCTCGAGCGGCTCGACGACAGGAGCGACCACGCGATGAAGGCGTCGAAGATGGACCAGCGCCGCTACTTCCGCGGCGTGCCGACGATCTCGTACGACCTGATCAAGGAGTTCGTGGTCGCGATCGTGGTGATGGGCCTGATCGGGCTGGGCCTGGCCGCCGTCTTCTCCTCGCCCGACGAGCCATCGGTGAACATCAAGAGCTGGTCGAACGCGGATCCGGTCGACTTCGTCACGACTGCTTCGGCCGAGCTGGCGGGCACGAGCAACTCCGCCGTTTACGGGCCGCCCTACTCCAACGGCTCTGCCGCAGTCCAGGCGATCGGCCCGTTCGTGCCCCAGCAATGGGCCGGCGACGCGATGCACCTGGACACGGCCCAGACCTTCGTCCTGGGGCCGCTCTCGTCGATGAGCGGCAACGACACTGCGCTTGCGACCGCCCTTTCCAAATACAAGGCGGCCACCTCCGACCAGCAGCAGACCTGGATCACCAACTATTCGAACGCCCTGGCCAACGCGACCGTCGCCAACGGGGCCGTCACCGTGGCGAGCGGCGACTACGGCCCCGTGCCGGACCTGATGGCAGCGGAACTGAAGCTGGCTCAGAACGGCTCGCTCGACGGCATCCTCCTCACCAGCCCCGGTCGCTTCTACCAGACCAACTACTCCGCTCCCCTTCTCTTCATGGGCGACGGCGGCTACCTGGCGAGCCTGGTCCAGCAGCAACACCTCCTGGGAAGCCAGTGGGGCATGATGAACGAGACCGGCCAGTACCCGGGCCAGACCTGGCTGTGGCTGTACACCCTCTGGTATCAGATCCCGCCGTTCAACAGCGCCTCCAACGTCGACCTGCTGGTCGTCCTCCTGATGGGCTTCCTGACGTTCTTGCTCGCGATCGTGCCCTTCATCCCGATCCTGCGCGACATTCCCCGCTGGATTCCCATCCACCGGCTGATCTGGCGAAGGTCGAACTACACGCCACAGGAAAGGCGGGCGTAGGCAGGGGTCGAGAAGGCCGAGCCGCCCGTCGCGCCGATTGAGTGGTCGCCACCCGCGTCTCCTCGATGCGCTAACCTCGCGCTGCCGGCCACCCCAGTAGACCGGCAAGGAGGATGGCGGGCATGCAATCCGGCGCAGCTGGTCCGATCACCGCGCCTTTAGGCCGCGCCTGGCAGACTGCCCTCGAGATCGGACGCCGTCGCGATGTGAGGCTCGTCCTCCTCGTCCTCGCCGTTCTTCTGGCCGCGGGCACCTACGTGCGCAATATGCGGGATGTCTACGAGGGCGACGCCTACATCTACTGGTTTCGGATCCGCGAGCCGCAGCTCTACCTGACCCAGCTCAGCAACGCGCCCCACGGCTACCTGTACTCGCCCGCATTCGTCCAGGCCATCTGGCCGCTGCTGCAACTCCCGTGGACGGTCTTCTATGGGATCTGGCTCGCCCTCGGCACCGCAGCCCTCGTCTGGCTGCTGCGGCCATTCCTGACCCTGGTCACTCTGCCGTGGGTCTTCGTCACGTTCGGCATCGCCATCCTCGCGATCCCGCGCCACTCCCTGGCGAGCATGAACGTGATCGTCTTCTTCGGCATCGCGGTGGCGGCGAGCTTCCGCTGGCCGTGGACCTGGTCGTTGATGCTGCTCACCAAGGTCACTCCCGGCATCGGCTTACTGTGGTTCCTGGTTCGCCGGGAGTGGCGGAATCTCGCCGTGGCGCTGGGGGCGACGGCCGCCATCTCGGTGGTCTCGTTCGCGATCGCGCCGAACTGGTGGTTCGACTGGGTCACGGTCCTGCGCAACAACTCGACCTACCCGGAGCCGGCGTTCGCCTATCACATCCTGCCGCTCATACCCAGGCTCGGCATCTCCGCGGTGATGATCGTCGTGGCGGCCCGGTTCGATGCCCGCTGGGTGCTGCCCATCGCGGTGGTCGTGGCGCTGCCCTACATCGACGACACGTCGCTGATCGTTCTATCGGCAGTGCCGCCGCTGCTCCGCCACGACCGCTGGACGGAGCCGGACGTCCCGGCCCGCCGCCGGAGCGTGCCCGCCTCGCCTGAGACCGCCCCGAGCCCGGCCTAGCTAGTCGCTTCCTCGGCCTATCTGAGATCCGTCTGCGGCGTCGTCGACAGGATCGTAGCCGGCCGCGGGGGCTGGCTGAAGTTGAAGTCGGCCGTCAGGTTGCCCAGCACGGACGCGTTCTCCCGGACGTCGGGCCGCGCGTCCGGCCGACCGTCGGTCGCGGGATCGAGCCGCGCGCCGCCCAGGAAATCATCCTCTATGAACTTGAGATAGGCGTCGAAGCTGAGTGTCTGGTGGTCGATGTAGCCCTCGCGAGCAAACGGGCTGATGACCAGGCCGGGGACTCGCAGGCCGTAACCACTGCCATCGACGGTGGGCGGAGTGACGTGGTCGTAGAAGCCGCCCCAGTCATCCCATGCCAGGAATATGGCCGTGCTCGACCATTCGGGTCCCTGCATCACCGCGTCGATGAGGCTGGTCACGTACGACTGTCCCGCAGAGACCAGAGCCGGTGGATGCTCGCTGACCTTGCCGTTCGGTACTACCCAGCTGACTGCCGGAAGCGTGCCGTCCTCGGCGGCCGTCAGGAAGTGGTCGACGGTCTGGACGTTGCCGGTCTGGCCGTCGGTTTTGACGTCGCCGAAGCCGGGCAGCGGGTTCCAGATGCTGGGCACCTTCGCCGTTTGCTTTCCCTGATTGCAGACCATGGCGTCGTCATTGCAGTCGGGTTGCGTGCCGTCCGACAGGTAGTAGCCCCAGCTGACGTTGTGCTGATGGAGCAGATAGGTCAGGTCGGTCCAGGCGTACGGGTCGGGGTTCTTCGCAGTCGGCAGGCCCGGGTTTTGAAGCGCCGTCGTGCAGCTCATCGGGTCGTTCGGGTTGCTGCATTTGGCCGACCAGCCAGAGACCATGAACAAATGAGACGGCAGGCTCCAGGACGCGTTCGGCTCGAACATGTGGTCCTGCAGGACGTAGTCGCCCGCCCAGCTCCAGTAGTTGGGAATCTCCCGCTGGTCCATGTAGCCCATGACGTCGGGCGTCCCGGTGCCGGCGCATGAGGGGTTGAACGTTGCGGCGCAGCCGCTCCTGGCATGCTCTGCCTGCCCGATGAAGCCGTTCATGGCGCCGGCGTTGATATCGGCGGTGGCGTTGGACTGGCCGTGCGGCCCTCCCGAGTCGGAGTCCGTGGTCAGGTGGAATGGCGCATCGCAGCCGCCGCGAGCCGGGTCCGGCACGCGTACGGTCGGCTGCCCGTTGGCCATCGGGATGCCGTCTGCTCCCGGATAGGTCCCGAAGTAGGTGTCGAAGGAACGATTCTCCTGCATGATCACGATCACGTGCTGAATGACGTGGATCGTGCCGGCCACCGACGGCGAGGGCAAGGGCAGGGCCGTGGTGGCGCCACTCGATGGGCTGAGGGCCGGAGTCATCGTGCTCGAGCCGCAGCCGGCCACTACGAGAGCCAGGGCGATTCCTAGGATGGGCGTCGTTCGCGGTCGTCGGGTCATGGCAGAGGTCCACTTCCTTTTCCGCAGCATTCAGCCACCGACCGTTGGGGAACAATGCGCTCAAATGTCAGCGCTGTGTAAGCCAAGAAGAACCGGGGCCCTTGCGGACCCCGGTTCCTGTGACGGCGAAGAATCTATTGCGAAGAGCGCGTGACCATCTCGCCAGGTCGCCGCGAAGTTGACCTGCCGAAGCCTGGCCGTCGAGCCGGCGGTTCAGGACGAGGCGACTGCGAGGACCGGAGCGAGCGCACCCGATGGTGCGTGAGCGAGGACAGGGCGCCAGGCCAGGCCTGGCGAGCAGTCAACGAAGTACTGAACCGCCCGCGAAGACGGCCTATCGGAGGCCGGCCATCTCCTGGAGCATGTGCCAGTTGGCCAGGCGGTCGTCCTGCGCCGCCTGCAGCTCGACCGAGGGCTTGCCCTCCTTGTCGAGATGCTGGGCGAAGCGGCCTTCCGTCCGGGCGAAGGAGACGAAGTCGAATATGGAGCCGTCGGGCGCCTTGGACCAGTCTTCCTTCACCGCGGGATTGCCCTGAAGGGAAAGCCTCTCGGCGAGCGACTCGCCCCGGCGCGGGTCGTAGGTGAAGAGCGGGAAAGCGCGCGAGTCGACCGCGAGCTTCGCCTGCCGGGTGGCCGCGTCGTCGGCGATGCCGTGCTCGGGCATGCAGGGCGCGTACGCGATCACGACGGCCGGACCCGGATACGAGTTTGCTTCGATGATCGCCTTGTAGAAGTGGTTGATCGTGCAGGCCGCGACCTGGGCGATGTACGCCTCGCCGTGGGCCATCATGATCCGGCCGAGCTCCTTGCGGCGTTCCTTCTTGCCGTGCTGCGACTTGCCGAACGCGGCGAGCTTGGCAACCTGGCTCGTGAACGAGGCGGTGGAGGCCTGGCCGCCCGTGTTGGAATAGGCGCCGGTGTCGAGGACCAGGACCTTGATGTCCATGCCCGATGCGACCATCCGCGACAGCGACTGGAAGCCGATGTCGTACATGGCGCCGTCGCCGCCGAACACCCAGATGCGCCGCTCGGGATGACCCTCCTGGTCCCAGCGCAGCCGGATGCCCATGGCATCGGCCGGGCCGTTCTCGAAGAGCGAGTTGGTCCAAGGAACGGTGAACGGGTTGAACGGGTAGGTGCTGCCGAAGACGCTGTTGCAGCCCGTCTCAGCGACGATGCCCAGGCTGTTCGGGCCGTAGGTCTGGAGTGTCGCGGCGACCATCATCCGGACGACGGTGCCCTCGCCGCAGCCTGAGCAGGAGCCCGCGCCGCCGACGAAGCCGTAGGCGTTCTCTCCGAGCATCAGGTCCGCCAGGACCTTCTCGTTGCGATAGACCGCCGGCGTGGGCGGCAGGGACTTGTAGAAGCTGATGTCGCGGCGGTAGCGGTCGATGGTGCACTCACCGGTCGGCTCGCTATCGCACTTCTCGAACATCGAGAGGGCGTCGTGACCCTGAGCGACGCAGACGTCCACGCACTCGGCGCAGCCCTTGCAGTGCATCGGGTCGATGAAGATGGCGAAGTCGGCTCCCTCGACGCCCTTCTTGGCCGACACGTCAGCGTACTTGGTCGTGTGGACGAAGTGCTCGCGGGCCGTCCTGGCGGCGAGGGCCAGGTCGGGCTGGGTCGCAGCGAACTCGTCGATCGCCTGGGCCAGGGCCGCCTTCGGCTGAGCCGTGGCGTAGATAGCCGAGTCCGGGCACGCGGAGACGCAGGCCATGCAGCCCACGCACTTCTCGGCGTCGAACGCGGGGATCAGCGGCGAGAGGCTGCTGAAGTCGCGAATGCCGGCGGTCCCGGCCGGGATGATGCTCCGGGCGACGCCTTCGTCGGCCGGAAGCTCCCAGTCGGCCACGCCGCGCCGGTAGGCGTCGATCACGGACGTGTTGAAGTCCTCGACGTACTCGGCGACATCGAAGGCCTTCGGGGCGATTTGGCCGGGGCCGGCCCCGAGCTTTGAGATCTCGTTAGCAGCAATTGTGTCGGTCATCGCTCGCTCAGTCTCGGCTACCTCAACCAGGACCGTACGAGGTCACTGGTCGAGATGATGCCGATTGGTGTGGCCGCTTCGTCACAGACGACTAGGCGGTGGACACGCCGCTCTTCCATGAGCCTGGCAGCCTCTTCGAGGCTGGCCGAGGACGCGATGGTGAGAGCGGGCTTGGTCATGATCTGGCCGACCGAGAGGCCGGGCCAGGTCGAAACAAGGTGCGAATTCGCTCGAGCCCGAACGAGGTCCGTCTGACTCAGGACGCCGACCACACAACCATCGTCGCTGACGACGGGAAGACCGGTGATCTTCCTGGCGTCGAGTATCTTGGCGGCCTCCGCGAGGGAAGCCGTCTCGAGGATGGAGATCGGATCGGGAGTCATGGCCTCGCCGACGGTTCGAGCCTGGGTCACTTGGCCGCTCCGGCCTTCTCCGCTATGGCGGCCGTGACGTCGATGACGCCGTCATAGGCGCCCTGGATGACCGCGAGGTTGGCATCGACGACGGCAGTGCCGCGCTTCCCGAAGAAGCGGGTCAGGTTGCCGCGAACCGCCTCCATCAGGGCCGGCCGGTCCAGACCGGCGCGCTCCGCGAACGGAGAGACCTTGAGGAAGACGCCGACGAGGGCCACGCCGTTCATCCGGATCTCGAGTTCCGGGCGAGGTGCGTACTTCTTGGCGAGCGCGCCGCTGTCGAGAGCGAGCAGGCGGATATTCCGGGCTTCCATCTCGGCGCGGGTCTTGGCCGGGAGGGATGCCCAGATCTCCGCGGGGTCGGTCAGCTGGGTCGGCACGAAGACCGTGCCGCCGTCGACCAGGCCGGCAAGCGGATTGCCCTGCTTGAAGGAGTTGATGTCGAAGAGCGGCACGAAGTCCACTTCCGTCAGCTCGTTGTGGAACCGGATCGGCTCCTCGGCGATCGTGAGGAAGTAGGTCGTGGGCAGGCCCTTCTTCTCCGAGCCGTAGCGCGGGTAGGCCTGGACCTTGAGGTCGAACAGCTCGCCCACAGTGGTGGCGACGAGCTTGTTGGTGGTCACGGAGCCAAAGCCGCCGACGGAGTGCCCGCGGAGGCTGTAGGCACCCTTCGGGCGGATGTTGATGTCCGTCGTGGGGAGAGCCATCGGGTGGCGGATGCCGAGGTAGGCCTTCTTCTGCGTCCGCATCGCGTCCGCATCGGCGATCCACTTGTAGACGGCGTCGAGGTCGCCGGGCTGCACGTCGCGCGAGCCGAGGCCGGCCGCGACCGACACGACACGCGGCAACGGGGCGCCGTTCATGGCGGCGTCGGCGAGGGCGGCCTTGAGCTCGCGGGTCAGCGGGTTGTCGGCAGCGGCGGGATCGTCCGTCCGCTCGACGACGGCCACGACCTTGACGTTGCGGAGAGCCGCGGCCAGCTGCTCGGCCGGGAAGGGCCGGAAGCTCGTGACCGTCACGCAACCCACCTTCTCGCCCCGGGCCCGAAGAGCGTCGACGACCGCGGTGGCGGTGTCGGCGATCGTGCCCATCGAGACGATGGCGTAGTCAGCGTCTTCGGTCTTGTAAGCGTCGATCAGGCCGTACTTGCGACCGGTGAGGGTTGCCCACTCGGACATCGCCCGCTCGATGATCGGGATCAGCTTGTCGTAGAAGACCCGCATGCCGATGCGGCCCTTCATGTATGCGTCCTGGTTCTGGACCGGCCCGGTCAGAAGGGCCTCGGCCGGATCGAACAGGTTGCGCACCGTCTGCCGCGGGTCGCCGACGAACTGGCGAAGCAGGTCGTCCTCGGGCAGGAGCACGTTCTCGATTGTGTGGGTGGTCAGGAAGCCGTCCTGGGCCACGAACCACGGGGTCTCGCCGTCCTCGGCGACACGCCGGGCGATGGCCGTGAGGTCTGCCGCTTCCTGGCAGTTGCGGGCGAAGAACTGGCCCCAGCCGCAGTCCGCGACGCCCATCATGTCGTCATGGCCGGCGTGGATGTTCAGGCTCTGCCAGGTGAGGGCGCGAGCGCCGACATGGAAGACGGCGGGCAGGCGCTTGCCGGCGATGACGTACAGGACCTCCTTCATGAGGATGAGGCCCTGGGCCGAGGTGAAGTTGGTCACCCGGCCGCCGGCGAGTGCAAAGCCCTCGGCCGCCGAAGCGGACGAGTGCTCGGACTCCGGCTCGACGAACTTGAGTGTGGTGCCCCAGAGGTTCGGGGTTCCGTTGGCGACGGCTACCTGGTACACGGCCGCCATCGTCGTCGACGGGGTGATCGGGTAGGCGCACGCGCCGTCGCTGATCCTCGTCTCTACGTAGGCGATCGATTCCGAGCCGTCAAGGATGGCTGGAATGCCTGGGAACTGTGGTTTAGGCGTATTCGTCACGATGGTCGGTTCACTCAATGCACGCAACTGGCGGGCCAGCGCGCTTCCGTCCAAGTGCTTGAGCAGGGTGCCGCCAATCCCGCTGGCGACCGCCTCCCGCTGCTCGTCCGAGTGCCAGTAAGAGGCGAGCACCGCGATCCTCCCCGGAGGGATGGATTCGCGCAGTGCCGCCACGACGGGCCGCCATCCACCGGGGACGTCGGCGTCGAGCAGGACCACCTCCGGCCGGCCGTGGACAGCCTCTCGCGCAGCGGTTTCACTCGTTGCCTGGGCGACGATGAAGCCGTGGCGCGACAGGTGGTCGCAAAGAGCCTCGGTTGCGGCGCGGTGCTGACTGACAATGAGCAGTCGGCGAGAGGGTACCTGGGGGTCGGCGAGCATGTAGATAGAGTGCGCGCCGGGCCCCGATGGCCGTAGCGACAGGGCTCCCTAACACCGGGGGCCATATGGCCCGCGAAGGGGCAGGTTCCCTCGCGTAATTCCCTACCCGAAAGGTGGGGACGCCGCGGCAGCCGAAATCCGGCCAGCCGGCCGCTTCGGACCGGACTGCCGGCCGATCCGCGTCCGGGAATCGAGCGCCGCCACCCCACGATTCTCCGGAGGTACTACCGCCCGGAACGGAGTGCCATTCGGCACTGCGCAGCTTGCATTAGGCGTCCCACTATTCGCAGCGTGACGAACGCCGGAGGGGACGCCCGGCGTTCGTCCTTTTTAACGCCTGCCATCGGGCGGCGCACTCCGTTGTTGCTCCGTCCGCTCCTCGCTCACGCACCTTCAGGTGCGCTCGCTCCGGTGCTCCGTCGCGCCTGGGATTGCGCTTGCCGGCCCATTCTTGAACAACTTCCATGAGGCGGAGGTTGTGCGAGAAACCTGCCCGCTCTGACGCCCTGTGGCGCGGATTGGGTTGCTCAACCACGCATGGCCGTGCGTGATCGAGGTCGCGAGGACCAGACCGGGACCGCTCGGTCTCGCATAACTTTCGCGTGGCGGAAGTTGTTCAAGTTCCGCCAAATGGGGCGGCGCACTCCGTTGTTGCTCCGTCCGCTCCTCGCTCACGCACCTTCAGGTGCGCCCCGGCCTCACTCGTCGTCCGCGAGCTCGTAGACGACGCGCTGGTAGTAGATCCCGAATGCCGGCCAGGAGCGCTCCTCCGCGGACACGACGCGGTATCCACCCTTCATCATCTCTTCGGCGTCACGTTCGGCATCTTGGGCGGATCTGGCCTGCCAGCCGTTGCCGCCTCGGGTCGACGTTATGAACGCCAGAGGCAGGCTGATGACCGCGAGCAGGCTGCGAAGTCCGTAGAGCTTCGTGACTCGCCTCGGCCGCGATCGAGCGAACAGTCTCATGTCCCGAGCTTACCCCACCCTGCCGGGCCGCGGGCACATGCGCTCGGGCAATTACAGCTCGTGGTACTTGCGTGCGTAGGAGGTGAGCTCGTCGCGGAAGTCCGGGTGGGCGATGGCGATGAGTCGTTTGGCCCGCTCACGGAACCCCTGGCCGAACAGCTCGGCCACCCCGTATTCGGTCACGATCGTGCGCACGCTCGAACGCGTGACGGTGACCCCCGCCCCGTCATACAGCTCCCACGTGATCCGAGAAACCTTCCCATCGGCCGTGGTGGACGGCAGGGCGATGATCGCCCGCCCCTCCGGTGCCAGAGACGCTCCGCGCACGAAGTCCATCTGACCGCCGACGCCGCTGTAGATCTTGTGTCCGAGCGAATCGGCGCAGACCTGACCGGTGAGGTCGACCTCGATCGCGGAGTTGATGGCCGTCATTCGCCGCTGCTTGCGGATCGTGGCCGTGTCGTTGGTGTAGTCCACGCCGCGCAGCTCGAGCATTGGATTGCCGTCGACCCACTTGTACAGTCGCGGCGAGCCCATCATGAACGCGGCCACGACCTTGTGGCGGTCGAGGGATTTGGCGCTGCAATCCACGACCCCCTTCTCTACCAGCTCGACGAGCGGGTCGGTGAACATCTCGGTGTGGACCCCGAGGCACTTCTTGCCCTCGAGGCACATGCCGACGGCCGTGGGAATGGCCCCGATCCCCATCTGGAGAGTGGCCTCGTCCGGGATCAGGTCCGCGACGTACTCGCCGATGCGGCGCTCCACCTCGCCGATCTCTCCGGGGCTGTAGACGTATGGCGGCTGATCGACCTCGACCGCCATGTCGATCTGGCTGACGTGGACGAAGCTGTCGCCGTGGGTCCGCGGCATCGATTTGTTGAGCAGGGCGATGACGGTCCCGGCGCAACGGATCGCCACCTGCATCGCCTCCACGGACGTTCCGAGCGAGCAGAAGCCGTGCTCGTCGGGAGGCGTCATGTTGGCGAAGACGGCGTCGAGCGGCAGCAGGCCGCTCTCCATCAGCTGCGGGACGTCCGACAGCTGGACCGGGATGAACTCCGCGCGTCCTTCGTTGATCGCGGCTCGGGCGTTGGGCCCGATGAACAGGGCCCTGTGGAAGAGGTGGCCGGCCATCTCCGGGGCAAGGTGGGGATGCGGTCCTTCGCAATGCAGATGAACGACCTTGACGTCCGTTAGTTCGGGGGCGCGCCGGCAAAGGGCGTCGAGCAGCACGGTCGGCGCTGCGGCCGCGCACTGGACGTATATCTGCTGGCCGGATTGGATTTCCGAGACTGCCTCATCGGCGCTGACGATCCTCATGCGTCGAATCTATGCAAGCCGCATAGAGATGCGAGGGCCGAACGACGTATTCTCCCGTTGAGAACGGGCGGCTGCCGCCAGGAGGCCTTCTCGTGGTAGCCATCCCGTAAGGAAGGCGAATTGATGGACCACGAAGCCGGCGTGATGACGCTGAGCGATGACGACCGACGCGTCATCGGGCTCTGGGTTGCCGATTGCGCCGAGCGGGTCCTGCCGCTGTTCGAGGCCAGGGCTCCGTCGGATACTCGTCCTCGCGAGGCGCTCGAGGCGATCCGGGCCTACGCGGCCGGGGAAGGGCGGACCGCCCAGCTGCGCTCCCTTGCCCTGGCGGCACTGTCGGCCGCGCGCGAGCTCGACGATCCGGTCGCGACGCCCGCCGCGCGGGCCGCGGGGCTCGCAGCGTCCTCCGCCTACATACATGCACTGGCGACCACCGACCAGGCGAAACACGCTCTGGGGCCGGTCGCGTATGCGGCGCTGGCTCGCGGGCTCGCGGCCGGCGACCCCGGCGCCGGTGACGAGGAGGTCCGCTGGGCGATCGAGCACGCCTCGCCGGCGGTACGCGAGATCGTGGGGCGATTTCCGGCTCGCGGGCCCGGTCGCAGCCGGCTGGATACGCTCTACTACGATCTCGACGCAGGCCTTCGCCGCTGACCGCGGTTGGGCTAGAGCCCGTACACCTTGCGGGCGTAGGAGGTCAGCTCGTCGCGGAAATCCGGGTGGGCGATGGCGATCAGCCGCTTAGCTCGCTCGCGGAAGCTTTGCCCGAACAGGTCGGCCACGCCGTACTCGGTCACCAGATACCGGACATGCGAGCGCGTGGTCGTCACGCCCGCGCCCTCCTTGAGGGCGATCGTGATGCGCGAGAACTTGCCGTTCGCGGCGGTCGAAGGCAGGGCGATGATGGGCCGCCCCTCCTCGGCCAGCGCCGCGCCGCGCACGAAGTCCATCTGACCGCCGACGCCGCTGTACATCCGATGCCCGATCGAGTCGGCGCAGACCTGGCCGGTCAGGTCCACCTCGATGGCCGAGTTGATCGCGGTCATGCGGCGCAGCTTTCGGATGACGGACGTGTCGTTCGTGTAGTCGACCTGCCGCATCTCGACCATGGGGTTGTTGTGGACGAACTTGTAGAGCTTCTGGGTGCCCATCATGAAGGTGACCACGATCTTGCCGCAGTCGATGTCCTTCCTCTCGCAGGTCACGACCCCGGCCTCGACCAAATCGACGAGCACGTCGGTGAACATCTCGGTATGGACGCCGAGATCGCGCTTCTCGTGCAGGTGCATGCCGACGGCGCTCGGGATGGCGCCGATGCCCATCTGGATCGTCGCCTCGTCCTGGACCAGATCCGCGACGTACTCGCCGATGCGGCGCTCGACGTCCCCGATTTCCGGGTCGGCGTGCTCATACGGCGGCACGTCCACCTCGACGCCGTAGTCGATCTTGCTCACGTGGACGAAGCTGTCGCCGAGGGTCCGCGGCATCGATTTGTTCAGTTGGGCGATGATCGTCTTCCCGCACCTGATGGCGGTGATGACGGTGTCCACCGCGGTTCCCAGCGAACAGAAGCCATGGTCATCCGGTGGGGTCACGTTGATCAGGCAGGCGTCGAGCGGCAGGACCCCTCGCTCGAACAGCAGCGGAATTTCCGACAGGAAGACGGGGATGAACTCGGCGCGCCCTTCGTTGACTGCCGCGCGTGCGTTCGCGCCCATGAAGAGTGCCCGATGGCAGAAGTGGCCGGCCATCTCGGGCCGCAGATGCGGGGCCGGGCCCTCGATGTGCATGTGGACGATCTTCACGTCCTCGAGCTCAGGTGCTCGCGCGACCAGGGCATCCAGCAGCACCGACGGCGTCGCCGCGGACCCCTGCATGAAGATCTGCTGCCCGGACTTGATCCCCGAGACCGCCTCTTGGGCGCTGACGATTCGCATGACGCGAAAGTGTACGGGCCGCGCGCCTCGAAAGCAGGGTCGAATGGACCGTCGGCGGGCCCGGCGGGCCCGAATGTCGGAGCCGGAAGGCGCCCTTTGGGTGCTAGTGGCGAGCCACACCCCAACCGTCGGAAAAGTGCTCTTCGAGGAACCTACCTACCCTGGCCCATTTCAGCAGGGCGAGAGAAAGCAGTGCCAGCCCGACGAAAAGGATCCGAAACATACCGAGGATCGATGGATCACCGTCCATGGTGACCGCGTTGAAAGCGAAGAACACGAACGCCGCAAACGCGAACAGACTCCTCATAGCCCCTCCCCTGTCTGAGGCCGCCCGGCTAGGCGCCGCCCTTGAGGCGATGGCGGGCGACGAACGCCGCGGCCTGGGCGCGCCGCTCCAGATTCAGCTTGGACAGAATCGAGGACACGTAGTTCTTCACCGTCTTGTCCGAGAGGAAGACCTCCGACGCTATCTCCTTGTTGGTCTTGCCCTCGGCCACGAGCAGGAGGATCTTCTGCTCCTGCTGGGTCAGCTGGGCCATCTCGTCGGTGTACGTGCCCGTGGCGATGCGCCGGACGCGATCGAGAACCTTCTCGGTGACGGCGGGATCCAGCAGCGACTCGCCGCGGCCGACGGACTCGAGCGCGGAAATGAGGTCGCGGCCGCGTATCTGCTTGAGCAGATATCCCGAAGCGCCGGCGATGATGGCCGACAGCACGGCCTCCTCGTCCGGATACGAGGTCAGGATGACGACGCGAGTTGCCGGGAACTCCGCTCGAATCTCCCGGCAGGCCTCGATGCCCGAGCCGTCCGGCAGGCGAACGTCCATGACCACCAGGTCCGGCTCGAACTTGCGAGCCATTTCGACCGCCTCGGCGGCGGTGCCGGCTTCGGCGACGACCTGGAAATGCTCGCGTCGCTCGAGCAAAGACACGAGGCCCTGGCGAACCACTTCGTGATCGTCGACCACGAGCAGCCGCAGTGGCCGAGCTTCGATCTGGTCCGTCATGAGTCTCCTTCTCTGACGCGAGCCGACGCGTCATAGGGCACCGACAGGATGATACGCGTGCCCACGCCGGGCTCGCTTTCGATGTTCAGCTCGCCGCCGATCGATGCCGTCCGGGCGCGCATGTTGACCAGGCCCTGGTGGCCCGGGCCGCGCTGCTGGTGCGGATCGAAGCCGACGCCGTTGTCGGTCACCGTCAGTCGAACCACGCCGTCCTGCGTGACCGCTTCGATGGTCCCTCGTGTCGCCTTGGAGTGGCGGGCGATGTTGCTCAACGCTTCGCGGGCGATCGAGAGCAGCTGCGTGATCAGCTCCGTGGGCAACGCGGACTCCTCCACTCCGCCCGTGACCAGGTCCACGTCCACCATGCTGTTGACCCGGAACTCGTCGGCGAGGGCCGCGAGGCCGCCGATCAGGCCCGCCTGCTCGAGCAGCTCGGGTCGCAAGCCGAAGATGAAGTTGCGGATATCGCGGATCGACTGGTCGAGCGAGTCGATCGCCCGCTCCACCCGCCGTCGGGCCTCGTCGGGCTCATCAGTCATGAGCTCCGGCACGTCCTCGAGAGACAGACCGACCGCATAGATGCTCTGGATGATGCCGTCGTGGAGGTCCCGCCCGATCCGTTCCCGCTCCTCGACGATGGCCAGGCGCTGGACCTGCTCGTGCAGTCGGGCGTTCTCGATGGCGATCCCGGCGTGGAGGGCGAACATCTCGACCATCCGCTCGTCGTCTTCGGTGAAGTCGCCCGAGGGCAGCTTGTTCGACAGGTACAGCCGCCCGATCGATCGACCCTTGGTGCCGATCGGCACGCCCAGCAGCGACTTCATCTCCGGATGGTTGGGCGGGAAGCCGTAGCTGCGGGGGTCGGTGGAGATGTCGTGGACGCGCACCGGGCGAGACTCGCGGACGATCACGCCGAGCAGTCCGTGGCCGCGAGGAGGCGGCCCGATCTTCTCCCTGTCGGCCCGGCTGATGCCGCTCGTGATGAAGCGCTCTATCCCGCCTTCCTGGTCCACGATGCCGAGCGCCGCGTACTGGGCATGGGCGAGCTCACGGACCCGGTCCGTGATGAGCTGCAGGACGCGGTCGAGGTCCAGGACGCCGGCGATGCCGCGAGTGGCCGCGTCGAGAGCCCCGAGCTCGTCTCTGGCCTGACCGGCCCGAGCCCGCGACCAGGCCGCTCCGATGACGATCTCGAGGGTGTGGGCACACTCGTCCACGGAGAAGGCGGCCGCCGGAGCGGCATCCAACCGGAGCGTCGCGAGGGCGCGGTCGCCGAAGCGCAGGCTGTATGTCCGCAGGTCGTTGGCCGCCGGCCGGGTCGCGCCATTGCCGCTCTCAGAGCCGTCGAGCGTCCCCGTCTTCAGCTCGACCTCCGGCAGGGGTGGAGCGGCCAGGTGCAGATCTCCGCCGTCGAGCCCGGAACTGGCCATCAGCCGACCGAAGACGTCCGAAAGCTCCGCGTGGCTGTCCGATCCTGGATCGCTTGCCCAGCGATCGAGCGCCGCGGCCATGTCCCTCAGACCGAGCAGGCCGGCCGCCTCCGGGGTCCGATCGATGGATCGCGAGGCGTTCATGCGGGGAGCCTATCAGGAGCATCGCACCGACGCGCACAAAGCGTGACGAAAGCCTGACATTCGAGACTCCGGCCGGGCTTCCGGGACCGGAGTACCCGGCGGAACGGGCCGGACGTCCCTATGCCCCCGGCGGCGCCCCGGGCCACCCTTGCCGACTACACGAACCGGGGGACATTCGGGCGCGTCGGCCGGATGGAGAACCGGATGGACAGGTGATGCCCCGTATCGAGAAGGTTCTGCTTGCCACGGACGGATCTCCCGCGTCCGAGCCGGCGAGCGAGCAGGCGATCGATCTCGCGACCCAGGTCGAGGCCCGGCTGCTGGTGGTCAGCGTTTTCGGCGGCGCGTCCGGGCGGCCTTCGGAGGCCCCGGCGGACGCCGTGCCGGATTCCCGCGCGTCGCTGACGAGCAAAGCCCAGGCCATAGTCGCGCGGGCCAGGGCGTCCGGCGTGAACGCTTCTTTTCTCGTATGGGAAGGAGAACCGGGCGATGCGATCGTCGCCGCCGCCGACGCGGAATCGGCCGACATCATCGTCGTCGGTTCGCACGGCCGCAGCGGCGTGAGCCGCTTCCTCATCGGCAGCGTCTCGGACTACGTGGTCCGCCACGCTCATTGCCCGGTCATGGTCGTCCGGGGCAGGTCGGACGCAGTTCGGCGCTAGCGGCTACTTCGTGTAGGCGCCTTCGGGGTCCAGGACTTCGCGGATGAGGCGCATCTCTTCGGCCGTGGGGTCGGGCGTGGTTGCGAGCGGCTCGGCGATCTTCGGCTGCCAGCCCATCGTCTCGCGGACCTGATCCAGAGTGGCGCCCGGGTGCAGCGAGTCGAGTCGCATCTCGCCGGACTCGTCGAAGTGGTAGATCGCCAGATCCGTGACCACCACGGAGGGCCCGCGGCCGAGCCAGCCCTGTTCCTTGCGGATGCGAGCCGCGGTTTCGGCGCCGCCGAGGTTGCCCGGCGAGGTCCGGAAGTCGATGTGCTCGACGAACGAGCGCTTGCTCTGGCGCATGATCACGAACACCTGGCGAGCGTTGATGGCGATCTCGCAGGCGCCGCCGGAACCCGGCAGGCGGGTCTTCGGATGGTCGTAGTCGCCGATGACCGTGCTGTTGATGTTGCCGAACCGGTCGATCTGCGCGGCTCCGAGGAAGCCGACGTCCACCAGGCCGCCCTGGAGGTAGAAGCTGAACAGCTCGAACATCGAGACCGCGGCCGTAGCGCCGGTCACGATCGTGGGGTCGCCGATGGAGAGCGGCAGCCGGGCCGGCTGGGCGCCGAACGCGCCCGATTCGTAGACGAGTTCCAGCTCGGGGGCCACGGTGAGCCGGGCCAGATTGACGGCGATATTCGGCAGGCCCACGCCGACGAAGCAGACCCGCTGGCCGGCCAGCTCGCGAGCCGCGGCCACGATCATCATCTCGGACTTGCTGAACGCGGGAGGGTTCGGGGCGCCCGACGCGCCGGCGGCAAGGGCGCTCATTTGTAGACCCCGTAGTCGACTTCGCCTGACGGCGCCGAACCCGACGGCTTGAGGCCGGCCAGCCGCTCGGCACCGAGCTTCTCGACGTACTCGGCCCGGCCCGCGACGCCGTAGACCCACTCGTTGAGCCACTGCTGAGTTGACGCAGCCTCGCGGCTGATCGCGTCCCAGTCACGGTAGAAGTGGTTGTCGCGGTCGTAGGCGCCCTGGACGTAGCTCGGATGAGCGCCCCACGGCTCGACGACGACGGCGTCGACGATCAGCCCGGGGATCACGGTCCGGTTGGGATCCGCTCGAACCACCGACTCGTCGACGAGCTCTTCGACCACGACGATCACGCGATCCGCGGCGAAGGCGGCCTCCTTCTGGCAGCCGAGCAGGCCCCACATCTGAGTGTTGCCGGCGGCGTCGGCGCGCTGGGCGTGGACGATCGTCACGTCCGGCTTGAGCGGCGGAACCGCATAGACCGTCTCCTCGCCGAAGGGCGATCGGATCGGCCGGATCAGCGGATTGGCTTTGGGCAGGTCCGTCTCGAAGTAGCTTCTCAGCGGGAAGAACGGCAGGTTCGAGGCGCCGGCCGTATACCGGCCGACCATGCCGAAGTGGCTGTACTCCTCGAGCTCGAGCGGCTCGAACGCGCCGCCGTCCGCCGGAGCCTCGACGCGCCGCCGGATCGCATGCAGCCCGCCCACGCCCGGGTTGCCGAGCCAGCTGAACACGAGCTTGCGCGCCACCCCGGCCGCGACCATCTGGTCGTAGATGAGGTCCGGAGTGAGGCGCGCGAGAGTCAGGTCGCGCTTGTGCTGCCGGATGATCTCGTGGCCGGCAGCGAAGCAGATCAGATGCGTGAAGCCCTCGATGGCGACGGTGTCGCCGTCACGAACGCACTCCGCCACGGCGTCGCGCATCGAGGCGACCTTGGTCATCGGCGATCACCTGTCACTTATCTGCGACTTATCTGCCGATTGGCCGACCACCGCCGCATGCGGATCGGCCCCGGCGAGAACTCTACTGCCCCGCGACCTCGGCCACGGCCTCGCCGAAGATACGAAGGCCGGTGGCGGCCTCGGCCTCGGTGAGGACGAGCGGCGGGGCCATCCGGATCACCGAGTGGCCGCATTCGAGGGTGAGCAGGCCGCGCTGGAACGCCGCCAGCTCGACCGCCGCCGAATGGTCGTGGGTGTCGAACTCGATGCCTATCATCAGCCCGATGCCGCGCACGTCCTTGATGAGCTTCGGGAAACGGGCGTGCAGCTCGCGCAGCCCCGCCAGGAGCTGGTCGCCACGGACCTTCGCGTTGGCCATGAGGCCGCCTTCGAGCAGCTTGATGGTTTCGAGAGCGGCCACGCAGGCGAGCGGGTTGCCGCCGTAGGTGGTTCCGTGGTGGCCGGGGCCCCAGGTCGCCATCAGCGAGTCGCGGGCGATGAACGCACCGAGGGGCATGCCGGAGGCGATGCCCTTGGCGGTGCAGACGATGTCCGGCTCCACGTCCCAGTTCTGGATCGACCACATCTTGCCGGTCCGGCCCGCGCCGGCCTGGACCTCGTCGGAGATCAGGACGATGCCGTGCGCGTCGCAGATCCGGCGAAGACCCTGGATGAAACCGTCCTCGGGAACGATGTAGCCACCCTCGCCCTGGATCGGCTCGAGGATGATCGCGGCCACTTCTTCCGGCGGCACGAGGCGGTCGAACAGGACCTCGTCGAACCACTTGAGGTCCTCCACGTGCCCGAACGGGGCATGGAAGACGCCCGGCAGCATCGGCCCGAAGCCGGCGTGGTACTTGGCCTTGGACGCGGTCAGCGACACGGCGCCGTAGGTCCGGCCGTGGAACGCGCCCAGGAAGGCGACGATGTACTGGCGGCCCGTGGCGTGGCGGGCGAGCTTGATGGCGCCTTCGACGGCCTCGGTGCCGGAGTTGCCCAGGAAGACCCGGCACTTCTCCTTCATCGGGGCGATGCGGGCCAGCTCGGCGCACATCTGGCCGTACTCCGGAATGTAGAAGTCGGCGCTGTAGTGGATGATCTCGCCGGCCTGCTGGCGGATCGCGGCAACGACGTTCGGATGGCAGTGGCCGGTGGACGTGACGGCGATGCCGGCGTTGAAGTCCAGCAAGAGGTTGCCGTCGACGTCTTCGATCGTGCAGCCCCAGGCCTTCGCCGGGACGACGGGATAGGCTCGCGGGACGCTCGGCGACGACCATTCACGGTCGAACTCGACCTGCTTGCGCGCGTTGGGGCCCGGCAGCTCGGTGACGATGTGCGGGACGGTGAGCGACGTCTGCGCCGTCGCCTGGGGCCTGGCGAGCTGATCGGGAGCCTGAGTCACGGTGCACCTCGAGACCTGTCGGGTCGCCGCCGGTGGTCGGAACGGCAGCTGGACCGAATAGCCTTTATGCAGGCTGGATAGTCCCCCAAGTATAGCGGACAGAGGACGTCACTCGCCCCGCCATCCCTCGATCCCGAGGTCGGGCTATGCGAGCCGACGAAGCGCCGCGTCGAGCCCGTCGGACACGCCCTTGACGCTGCCGTTGAGCTGCTCGAGCTGGCGCGCCGCCTGGCGGATCAGCTCGGTGGAGCCGGCCATCTCCTGGGCGACGACGGCGAAACCGCGCCCTTCGTCCCCCACCCGAGCGGCCTCGATCCGGGCGTTGAGGGCGAGCATCTGCATGTTGCTCGTGATCGTGTCGATCGAATCGAGCAGCGACTTCATCTCCCCAAGCGACCGCTCGATGGCTTCTTTTACGGAGCCGACGTCCGCGACGACCTGGCTGGTGGCCACTCTGTGAGAGTCGTCGATGGCGTTGAGCAGGGCGCGGGCGGTCTCCGCGGACACGACCTCGGTCCTGCCTGAGCAGAGCTCTCGAACGGTCGCGGCAACGTCGGGGTCGCCGGTGACTTCGAACACGAGGCTCGGTGTCTGGACCGCGAGAGCGTCGGCCGCGTTCGAGTAGACGGGGACGCGTTGCTCTCTGGCCGTCTGCATGGCCGGCGCATCGGGTCTGACGTCGACGACGAACGCGACGCTCATCGACGACGAGGTCGTGACGACCTGGAAGAGCCTCAGACCGGCATGCCCGCCGCCAACGATCCCAACGGTCTGCACTTTGCCCAGCCTTTCAAGCTCTCTACATCAGGATTGGCGTGTCGGTGTGCGTGCGTGAACTCCACACCGGTATCGGCACGGATCGGCTGTGTTGGGACGGCACAGGCCAGTAGACGCTCAATTCGCTCCGCGCCGACGAGCCTGATGCTATTGGCGCCTCCGCGGCCGAACCATGGCCGACTCGGGGGCACCCCATCGTGCTCGGGATGTATCAGCGGAGGTCTTTGACGAAAACGCGCTGGGTCTTGGTTTCCCGATAGCCAAGCCCCTCATAGAACGCATGCGCCTCGATCCTCTGGGTGGCCGACCGGACGCGGGCCAGGCGGAGTCCGCGTTCGGCTGCCCACCCTTCCGCGGCCTCCATCAGGCGCGTCCCGACGCCTTGGCCCCTCCATTCCGAGCCCACGACCAGGCCCACGA
>DAHXON010000037.1 GCA_027364875.1 Chloroflexota bacterium | reverse complement strand
CTCATAAACAGGGCGACGCCCACTACCACGCTGCCGACGCGCCGCGGCATGGCCGCCGAGAAGCCTCGCCGTCCCATCAGACCCTCGCCCGCTCGCGCGCCTCCTCCAGGCGCGGCCTCGACGGCCCGCTCCAGTCAGGCCGGATTCGAAGACAGCGAGATCATAGGCTTTCCAACGGGCCCCTCAAAGGGGTAGTTCCAGCTCAGGGCGTCGCGGGCACGAAGTACCCGGTCACGTCGAAGATGCCGTGGGCCGTGGGTCCGTAGATTGGTGCGGCATAGGTGACCCAGAGTCTGCCGTCCGTGCCCACTGCCACCGTAAGCGCGTTGGCCCGGTCGTCGCCCTTGGGGAAGTTGAGCGTCGAGCTCGTCGGTTTGTCCGCCTGCTGCGGGCCGACGTACAGGAATCCGAGATTCGACTGCTGGGTGACGGTGAGGTTGCCCGTCACCGCGGTCGCGGTCGAGGGCACGCCGCCTGCCCCGGCGACCGTGAAGCCCTGGCCCGCGTGCGAACGGAGGGCGCCTGCGATGCCCCGGTTGCTCCTGGTGTCAAGGATGCGGAACGGCGTCAGAGGTACGTACGCCGAGCCGCTGCCGTCCGCCGTGAAGTAGCCGGTGACGTCGAAGATGGCGTGCGCGGTGGGACCCAGCGAAGGAGCGGCGAACGTCACGTAGAGCTTGCCGTCGCCGGAAAGCTCGACTGTGACGGCGTTGGCTCGATCGTCGCCGAGTGGGAAGTTCAAGGTTGAGCTCGTCGGGTTGTCGACGGGCGCCGGTCCGACGTACAGGTAGCCCAGACTCGACTGGCCGGTCACGGTCAGGTTGCCGGTGACGGCGACCGCTTCCGAAGGCACGCCTGGCTGGCCGCGGACGGCGAATCCCTGGGCTTGATGCGACCGGAGCGACCCCGCGATGCCCTGGTTCGTCCGGGTATCCAGGATGCGGGCTGGCGCGATCGGGTGGTACGTGGCCCCGGTCGTGTCCGCAGTGAAGTAGCCCGTGACATCGAAGATCACCTGGGCCGTAGGCGTGTTCCGGACCGGCGCCGCGTACGTGACCCACAGCCTGCCGTCGGCGCTCAGGGCGACCGTCACCGCGTTGGCCCGATCGTCGCCCTTCGGAAAGTTGAGGGTGGAGCTGGTGGGGTCGTTGATCGAGTTCGGGCCGACGTACAGGAAGCCGAGGCTCGTCTGCTGGGTGACGGTCAGGTTGCCGGTCACGGCGGTGGCCTCTACCGGGACGCCGCCCTGGCCTCGGACCGCGAATGACTGGGCCACGTGCGATCGGAGGGCGCCCGCGATTCCCTGCTTGACCCGCGTGTCGAGGATCCGCGCGGGGGACAGGGCGTGATAGGTGGTGGGCGTGGCAGGCACGACGCCAGTCGACGGCAGCGGCATGGCGCCCGCCGAGTAGTAGGCGTTCGTCTGGTGGCGGAAGTAGCCGCCGTCGTCGTCGGCGCTGTAGGACGCCGTCGTGTTGCCGTTGAGGGCCGCGGGGTTCGTGACGCCATCGCCCATCGTGTCGGCCGCGGCAGTGGTTCCGGCGGCGCCGCCGCCGAACAGCAGCGCGATCACACCCGAATCGACGGTCGCCGCCAGGTTTGCGCTCGCCCCGTCGCCCAGCCAGGTCTCGACATGGTTGTCCTGGTAGTGGCCCCAGGTGTTGTTCATCGCCCGCATCTTCGTGTTGCCCAGCGGGATCTGCCAGAGCACCATTCGCAGGCCCGAATCGCCTGTGAACCGGCCCATCCAGCGGTTCCAGCGCGCGTAGTCGTCCGCGCTCCACCAGCTGTTGCCGCCGTCGCCGTAGATGTACTGCTTGAAGGCCGCGTCGCGGTCCGACGGGTCGCCGAAGCCGACGTCGAACGACGCGCCGGTCGAGATCTCGAAAGCCGCCGATCGGTCGGCCAGCGCGTCTATCTGGTCGAGCGGGATGTGTTGGGAGATGGGGTCGTTGAGCGTGCCCCAGGTGCTCATGTGGTAGCCCAGGATCACGTTCGGTGCGTACTGGTTGCGGAGCTTGACGAACGCCTGGGCGAAGCCGGCGGCGTTGTTGGCGAAGCCCGCGACGTCGGCGTCGCCGCTGCTCGCGACGGCAGCGGGGACGGTTGCGGCGTTGTCTCCGGTGGAGGCCTGCTGGATGTAACCCCAGAGATCCGGCTCGACATCGATGACGACGGCCTGGCTGTAGGCGCCCAGGCGCTGGAACATCAGCCGGACGTCCGCCCAGTACGACCTCATCGTGGAGGTGTTTCGCAGGTTCTCGAGGTCGGCCTGGCTTTCGGTCACGAGTTTGGCGTTGAGGTCGTCGATGCCCGGTTTGGACTGGAGCATCTGGTAGTAGATGAAGACCGGCGTGATGCCGGCGGCGACGGATTCGTCTACGTAGTTGCTCGCGAATGTGCCGTTCGGGTTCCACGTGGACCAACCGCTGCCGCTCCCCGTGTTCACGCCGCCGCACAGGTACTGATAGCGGAACTTGTAGGCCCCGCTGGCGTGCAGCGCGGAAGCGCCGCCGGGCGAATCCATGAGTCCGATCTCGAGATTGGTCGAGGGCCAGCGAGCCGGCAGCGGCGGGAGCGTCGCGGCCACCTGGGGCGGGACCGAGAGTGTGGAAGCGCTGGCGGAGACCCGCGGGCGCAGCGCTGGCAGCGCCCGCGGTGGAGAGTGCCACGAAAACGGAGACGCTCAGGAGCGCGGCGCGCCGCAGGACGCCGGGCATGTAGCGGCGAAGTATCGGTGCCATCGCCAGACCGTAGACCACCGGAGAGCGTGGCGATACCTGGACATTCGACCCATCGCGACCCGGTCCCATCGGCTTCAGTCTGCGCCCTGCCTGACCATCGGGCTGGCCCGACGGTCCTCTTCGTGCGGCGTGCGGATGGATGCCGTCAGGCGGAAGAGCGCCCCTACCCGGTACACTGCCCGCCGTGACCAGCCTCATCGACCGGCGTCCCGCTGGCGACTCCACCGCCATCTCCCCCCGGACCGTCCTTGCCCTGCTCGCGGGCAAGAGTGCCGCCGTCGCCACTCGACTGATCGGTCGAGGGGGCGGCACCGCCATTACCGGAATGGTGGCGCGACGAGTGGACCCGCGAATCCTCGACAAGCTCGTCCGCGCCGCTGGAGTGCCCCTCGTCGCCATCACGGGCAGCAACGGCAAGACCACCACCGCCCGCTTCACCGCCGCGCTGTTGCGTGGCGAGGGCATCGAGGTCCGCCACAACTCCGCGGGCGCCAACCTGATCCAGGGAGTCACGAGCCTCGCCGTCAGCTCCGCCTCGCTGAGCGGCCGTCTCCCCGACGCCGTCCTCGTGGCCGAGGTGGACGAAGGCGCGCTGCCGCAGGTGGCCCCCGAGACGCTGCCGCGGGCGCTTCTGGTCACGGACCTGTTCCGCGATCAGCTGGATCGCTTCGGCGAGATCTACGCCGTCGCCGACGCGATCGAATCCGTGGCCGCGTCGCTGCCGGAGGACTCGGCCCTGATCGTGAACGCGGACGATCCGATGGTCGCGACGCTCGCCTCCGGGCGGGCCGGCAAGCGCGTCACCTTCGGGCTGCAGCTCAAGAAGTCCACGGATCGGATAACTCGGGCCGCGGACACGATCCGCTGTCCCAAATGCCGGGCGGATCTCAAGTACCGCCACGTCTATCTCTCGCACATGGGCGACTACAGCTGCCCGTCGTGCGGCTTCGCCCGTCCCAAGCTGGACGTTGCGGTGACGTCGCTCGAGGTCCAGGGTCTGGACCGGACCCGGATGGAGGTCACGATCGGCGCCGCGAAGCTGACGATCGAGATCCCGCAGTCGGGCCCGCACATCGCCTACGACGCTGCCGGCGCGATCGCGATCCTGGTCGGCCTGGGCGTCTCGCTCTAGCATGCCGCAGAGTCGCTGGCCGACGTCGGGCCGGCTTTCGGGCGCCTGGAGCGGATCGAAGCCGGCGGTCGGGAGATCGTGCTCGCGTTCGCCAAGAACCCCACGAGCTACAACACCACGCTTCGCGCCCTGGCCACCGAAGACGAGCCGAAGCAGCTGCTGATCGCCGCCTCGAACACGCTCGTGGACGGCGAGGACTTCGGCTGGCTGTGGGACGTGGACTTCGAATCGATGGCGCCGAAGGTCGATCGGGTGGTCGTCTCGGGCACTCGCGCGGACGAGCTGGCCAACCGGCTCCACTACGCGGGCGTGCCGATGAGCAAGCTCGACGTCGTGGAGGACCGGCGGGCGGCGCTCGACGAAGCCCTGACGCGGATACTGCCGGGTGGACGGCTGGTCGTGCTGTCCGGCTACACGCCGCTCATCGAGCTCCGCAACGACATGAGGCGGCGAGGCTGGACCGGGAGATACTGGGCCGTATGAGCGATCCGAAGAACGACAAGCCGACCCGATCCGCGCCGTCGCGCACGAAGCCCGCGCCCACGGCGGCCGCGCCGAAGGCGAGCGCCCCGAAGTCGAGCGCCCCGAAGGCGGCCGCGCCGAAGCAGGCTCCGGCGGCTCGGACGGTTATCGAGCCCGACGTCGACAACGTTTCCAGCTCACCGGCGCAGGCGCCCGGGGCGCCCAAGCCCGCCGCCACCGGCGAAGAAGGCCTCCGCAAGCCCGAGCATCGGCACTTCGACCCTGGCATGGTGCCGTCCGACTACCAGATCGATCCCACGGATCGATACCGTCGCATCGCGGTTCGCGAAGGCGGTTCCGGGACGCGGGGCTCGCGCAAGAAGAAGCCCGCGGGGGTGTCGGCCGAGGAGGCCGCCGCAGGCACTTCCGCCTCCGCATCCGCGGAAGGCCCCGTGCCCGCCCCCGAAGAGCCGTCGAGCCGGCCCGACAACTCGTCCGGGCTGCTGGACCTTTCCAATTCGTCGCTCTCGTCCGTGCCGGCAGTCCCGAACCCGCTCGCGCCGGCCCTTCATTCGGCCTCGTCGGAGCACTCGCGGGACCACAAGCCGCTCAGGATCGCCCACCTGTACCCGTCGCTGCTGAACGTGGCCGGGGACGGCGGCAATCTGATCGCGCTGCAGCGACGAGCTCAGTGGCGGGGCATCCCGGTCGAGATCGTGGCCGTGGAGAAGGGTGAGGTTCCGGACTTCCGGACCTTCGACATCGTCCTGTTCCACGGCGGCCAGGACGTGGAGATGGCCGTCGCCGCCGCCGACTTCGCTCTCAAGGCGGCGTCGTTGCGGGCGGCCGTGGCGGAAGGTGTGATCGTCTTCGCCGTGTGCGCCGGACTGCAGCTCCTCGGCCACCGCTACGTCTCCAACGCGGGCGAGGAGATGCTCGGCGCGGGAATCCTGGATCTGGAGACCCACGGCGGACCGCAGCGCTTCATGCAGCACGCGGCCTGCGAGGTGGAGCTCAACGGCGTCAAGGAGACGGTGGTGGGCTTCGAGAACCACTCCGGTCTCACGGAGCTAGGCTCCGGTTGCGAGGCGTTCGGGCGGGTGATCGCGGGTGCCGGCAACAACGGCCGCGACGAGCGGGAAGGCGCGCGGTCGGGCAACGTCTTCGCCACCTATCTCCACGGCCCGGTCCTGCCCAAGAACCCCTGGCTGACCGATCAGCTCATCAAGATCGCGGTCGGGCGCGCAGAGGGATCCTCGCCCGCCCGGGTCTCTCTGGCCCCGCTCGACGACACGCTGGAGCAGCGGGCCCACGAAGTTGCCCTGGCCAAAGCCATGGCGAACCGCGGCAGGCGGACGGCCCTGGAGCCGGCGCGCCTGGTCCGAGGGCAAAAGGCCGGATAGTCGGCCGGGATTGCCGGGCGCGACGTCCGCGGGCTGCGGGCCGCGGGCCGCGGGCAGCGGAAACCGGCCCCGAGGATGCCCGGCGCCGGTTTCGAGCTGCGGTTGCGAAGCAGGCGGCGTGCCGCCTTCAGACTTTCAGGCCCGGTTGCCGGCCGCGACCTTCTCCCGCGGCCACTCCAGCTTCTGAGCGGGCTGGATTACGGCGAGGATGTTGCCGTCCGGATCCTTGAACCAGGCCCCGGGCCCGTCGGGGGTCTGGACCATGCCGTTCACGGTCTTGAAGCCCGGCATGTCGTACTCCTCGAATCGCGCGCCGCGAGTCTTGAGCTCGTTGACCATCCTGGGAAGGTCGTCCACCTCGAAGGCGAGCGCCGTTCCCCGGTTCGTGCCGGCGAACTGGGTCGGGTAGACGAAGAATCGCGAGCCCAGGGCGTCATACATGACGCCACCTTCCGAGACGTGCGTGGGCTCGAAGCCGAGGACCTTCTCGTAGAACTGGCGCGCTCGCGCCATGTCGCTGACGGGGAGCGTGGGATAGACGTGGCATTCGCACAGCATCGGTTTCTCCTCTCCACGTGGCTGGATCGGCGGAGTGTCAACCTCCCGAGCCGGGGTGACACAACGTGGTGAGGCGCGGAACGGCTGCCGCCCGAATGGGTATCCGCCCGTGGCGGGACCGCCCCAAAGAGGCTCGCGGACGAGTAGGCCGACCTCCGAGTCGCAACCCTTCGAGGCAGCTCACCGGAGGGGTACTTCTAGCGCAGAGCGCACCCGGGGCCGGTGGCAGTGCTGGCCGCCCTTCGGACGAGATGGGCGGCTGGCGTCGACATCGGGCGTCGGTGACGGCGCCCCTCGGGTGCGCGCCGACGCCCGAGGTCGGAAGTTGACGTCCTCAGCTCCGGGCTTCGACACCGGAGGTCGGCCGAGGTCCTGACGTCGCGGTTTCGACGCCCGAGGTCGGAGAAAGCGAGTGTGGGACGCTCATACCGACGCCGGAGGTCGATCCGGCGGCTACGCCCGGCGCCGAGCCGATGTCGAGCCGACGCGCCTGCCCGCGCCTCCAGATCGAACGATCCGGACGCCTGGCGCATCTGTCGTATGAAGGGCGCAGACGACGCGCCCGGCGAGGGAGACAATGCTCGACGTGGCGGAGGGGACAGGCAACCAGACCGATTTCGCGATCCGCGACCTGCTCGTCGAGGCCGTTCCCAGGGCGCATCGCCTGGCGGCCTGGATCCTCCACGACCCGGAGGCTGCGGAAGACGCCGTCCAGGAGGCCGTACTCCTCGCCTGGGACAAGCGAGCCTCGCTCCGAGATCCCGAGGCTGCAGAAGGCTGGTTCACCCGAATCCTGGTGAACGTCTGCCGGGCCGAGCTTCGCCGTCGAGCGCGGCCGACAATCGTCGAGACGGAGGCGGTCGACGACGCGCGTGACGAGCAGCTTTCCCGGCGGGACGAGCTGAGCCGCGCCATCTGCCGGCTCACGCCCGAGGAGCAAACGATCCTGGCGCTGCGTTTCGGGCGTGACCTGACGGTGCCGCAAATCGGCTCGGCCATGGACCTGCGCGAGGGGACCGTGAAGTCCCGACTCCATTCGGCCCTGGCGCATGTGCGCGCCGAGCTCGAGGCGGAGCGCCGCCACGAGGAGATGACCCGATGACCAGCCGAAGCCAGTCGGACATGGACCTCGAACGCAGCCTGCGTGAGCACTACCGGGCCATCGCGCCACCGGCCGATCCTCGACTGCCGGCCAGGATCTCCGATGCCATCGACGCTTTCCCGGCGCGGAATCGCGGCCACGTTCGCATGCAGCTCGCCGCCGCGGCCGCCGTTCTGGTGCTCGCCGCCGCGAGCCTCATCGTGCCGCGGATGCTGCCCGCGATCGCCCCGAACGAGGCCAGCCCCTTGGCCGGGCCCACCTCTTCCGGGCCCGGTTTCGACGCCACGAAGGCGCTGGGGGCAGCCGTGGGCGGCGCGGGCGAGATTCGCGCGGGCGGCCTGTGGGCCGTCACCTCCGACTATCTGTTGCTCTCGACAGACGGGGGCGCGACCTGGAAGGCGAGTCACGTTCCGCTGCCCGTGTACGCGATCGACGTCCTGGACGCGTCGCACGCCTGGACGGTCTCGGCCGGCTCATATCGCGCCGCCGTCGCCGCCTCTTGGGCAGGCATGCCGAGCTCGACTTCTCCGCCGCTCGACTCAATCGTCGTCAACCGGACCACCGACGGCGGAGCTTCATGGACGTCGGTCCGGCTCGATCGGGGTAACTGCGACACGGTCGAGCTGTCGTTCGTGGACGCGCAGCGCGGCTTCCTGATGTGCCGCGGGAACGCCGGCTCCACTGACACGAGTCCCGCCGCGACTATCTTCGGCACCGCGGACGGTGGCGCGACCTGGAGCGTGGTGAGGGCCAACGTGTCGCTCGGCCCGGACCTCCTTGCGCTGGACGCCTCGACTCTCTGGACCTCGGCTCCCAACGGCAGAAGCTCCAGCCACCTCGCCCCGATGGTCAGCCGCGACGGCGGCCGAACCTGGACCGCGGTCTCACTTCCGGACGCGGCGTCGCTGGCCGACGATCAGGGCGTACAGGTCTCCGCCACGGCAATTGATTGGGAAGGCCAGATCGGCACGCTCGCCGCGGACATCGTCTGGTATGGGCAGGCGCGAGCCCCGCAGGTCTGGTTCTATCGGACACCGGATGGCGGCCGGACGTGGACAGTGACGAAGGTCGACCGCCACATGGCGTCGATGGGCCTCGAGTATGAATACGGCGCGGTCGCCGGTCCGGTCTGGGCGATCCTCAGTGACAACGGCTTCGAGTCCTTCAGGGTCAGCTACGACCTCGGCAAGAGCTGGACGTCATTCGACTGTTCGGGTATGCCGTCCAACATCTTCTGGGGATGGATGGGCTTGTCGGACGCCGGACACGGCGAGGCCCTCGTGTTCGACAACGACGCACACTCCTACGTCCTGATGATCACGTCCGACGGCGGGAGGAGCTGGCTCCCGGCCGATTTCGGCAATGCTCGCGCGCAAGTGTCACCTGTGCCGAGTACGGACGCAGCGACTGCCGAGCAGACGGCCAACGATTTCCAGGTCTTCGTCACCAAGGACCCAACGTCGGCCTGGCTGATGCTGTCCGAGTACTCCCAGGCGGCGTACGGCAGCGAGGCGGCCTTCGAAACGAGGGAATCGGCGCTGGCCAGAGGGTCGAACTACGCCTTCGACGTCGGGCCGGCCGTTCGGGACGCGACCGTGCTGAGCGAATCGGGGCTTGGGTCGGCCATGTGGTCGAACCTGCAGTCCACCGCGATCGTCGACCGTGCCTACGTCGTTGCGCTCACCTACTCGACGGGGCCGGTTTCCAGGCGGCTGCTGGTCGTTGCGCCTCTCGCGGCAAGTGGGGAGTGGCGCGTCTGGGTCGTGGGAACCGGTTCCGGAAGCTGACCCGGAGCCGGCATCCGGTCCGGCGGCTACGCCCGGCGCCGAGCCGAGCCGAGCCGACGCGACTGTCGTGGTCCGCTACAGCTCCTGCCGGCGGAAGACCAGCCAGGTCAGGCCGAACAGCACCGGCACCAGGGCGAGGTTGAGGACGAGCGGCCAGAGGAAATCGCCCGCGGGCTCGCCGAGCGCCAGATGCTGAGCCGGAGTCAGGATGCCGAGCGGAGACCATGGCCCGATCATCGGGATCGAGGCCAGGATGCCCAGGACCAGGAAGGCGATGAAGGCAAGGCCCGCCGCGGCCATCGCCGAGCGCGTCAGCGTGCTGCCCAGCAGGGTGATCGCCACGAAGACGACCATCGTCCACCACAGGATCGCCGCCATCGCGACGTAGCCGCCGAACGGGAAGTTCGAGGGGTACAGCAAGGCGGTGTAGAGGTAGCCCAGGCCGCAGCCGAGGAGTGTCGCGATGGCCAGGTTCAGCGAGATCGCGACCAGCTTGGCGGCCAGGAACGACGCCCGCGACGCCGGCTTGGTCAGGATCATGCCAGCAGTGCCGCGCTCTTTCTCCCACGCGACGGCGCCCATGGCGAGCAGCAGCGCGCAGACGATGCCGAACTGGGACAGGTTCTTAAGGACCTGGGTGAGGTCGCCCTGCAGCGACGGCGCCGGGACGGTGAAGGTCATGCCGCCGCTCTGGCTGCCCACGGCGTCGAGGATCTCCTTGAGATAGCGGTCCGTCAGCGGGCCCAGGATCCCGAAGAGGACGAAGACCGCCGCCACGGCGATGAGGCGGCCGGTCCGGAACTGCTCGCGCAGCTCTTTGGCGAGGAGTACTCGGAAGCCCATCATCGTCGGCCCCTCCCATCCAGGCCCCAGACAGGTACGTTCACCGGGGCGACGGCGATGTCCGGCCGCTCGGCCACTAGCCGGAGGAAAACGTCCTCCAGGCTCGGTCTGGCCCGCTCGAACCTGGCCAGCGTCACGCCGCTGCCGGCGATGGCGGGCAGGATCGCGGGTCCGGCAATCTTCGGATCGTTGACGAAGACCCGGACTGTGTCCGGAGTGGTCTGGATCTCCCGGACCCACGCCGCGCCCCGGAGCAGGCCGGCCAGCCTATCGAGTGCGCCGTCCTGCTGAGGCTCGGGCTCCAGCTCGTAGACGGGCTGGGCATACCGATCGAGAAGCTCGTCGATGGGGCCTTCCACCACGAGATGTCCCACGTTGAGGATCGCGACGCGGTCGCAGACGCGTTCCACGTCGTTGAGGATGTGGGTGCTCATGAAGACCGTGGCCGTTCCGCGCAGCCGGGACACGATCTCGAGGACGTCGCGGCGACCTTCCGGGTCGAGCGAGCTGACCGGCTCGTCGAGGAACAGGACACGCGGCTGGTTGATGAGCGCCTGGCCGATCCCGAGTCGCTGGCGCATGCCGCCCGAGTAGCCCCCGATCCGCCGGTGAGCGGCGTCGGAGAGCCCCACGATCTCGAACACTTCGCCGACGCGCTGCCGCAGCTCGTAGCCGTGCAGACCGTGGAGCTTGCCCACCATGTCGAGCAGCTCGCGGCCGCGCATCCAGCCGTAGAAGCGCGGATCCTGGTCCAGGTACCCGATGTTGCGGGGAAGCCGCCCGTCCGTCCCGCCGATCTCGATGCCGGCCACCGTGCCGGTGCCGTCGGTGGCGCGGGCCAGGCCGGTGAGCAGCCGCAGCGTGGTGGTCTTGCCGGCGCCGTTGGGGCCCAGGAAGCCGAAGATGCTGCCGCTCGGCACGTTCAGGCTGAGGTGGTCCAGGGCGATCACTCCGCCCGAATACCGCTTCGTAAGGCCGCTGGTCGATATGGCCAGCTCGTGTGCGGGGGCGCCGCCGGCCGCCACGCCGGCCGCCACGCCGGCCACTCCGCCGGCCGCCACGCCCGCTTCCACACCGGCGGCCGCTTCTCCGGCCCCCGTGCCGGACGCCAGCTTGGGCCAGGTGGCGAGGATGCGCTCGATCGGCTCGACCCTCGTCGTGGGCCGGGTGCCGGAGGCCGACTCCGCGCCTCGCGACTCGTCGCGGCCCACGAAGAAGTAGATCAGCGGGCCGATTATGTTCACGAAGGCGATGATCAGGGCCCACATGATCTTGCTGTCGCCGCGAACCCGCCGCTCTTCCTGGAAGAGGTCGTACAGGGCGTAGAGCAGCAGGCCCAGCTCCAGGACGATGAACGGGATCACCAGAAGGGCGATGGTCTGGGGATCGAGCGAGTTCGACATGGCCCAGAGTTTCGCACGAACGGGGTTCGCCGCGAGCGACGGCCGCGCGTAAACTGGCCCGGACGGTCAGGACGAGGTCCACGTTGGCGGACGCAGAGCCCATCGCATCTGAACAGCTGGAACAGCTGGAGAGCCTGGCGGCCCGCCTCGCTCGGATGTATCTGGTGCTGTCCCGGACCAACCGGGCCATCGCCCGCGCTTCGACGGAGCAGGCTCTGCTCGAGGCCGTCTGCGAGACGATCGTCTCGGTCGGGCGGATGCGCATGAGCTGGATCGGCGAGGTCGACCCGGCGAGCGGTGCGATCGAGCCGACCGCCTCGGCGGGGTGGGTCGAGGGCTATCTGGACGGCCTCGGGATCGAGACCCACGGCCCGCGTTCGGAGGGGCCCACCGGCCAGGCGATCCGGCTGCGCGCCATAGTCAGCTGCGACGACATCGCCACGGACCCGCGCATGGAGCCCTGGCGCGAGGCGGCTCTGGCGCGTGGCTTCCGATCGTCGATCGGATTGCCGCTCTACAAGGGCGCGGCCCTCTTCGGGGTTCTGACCGCGTACGCCGACGAGCCGCGGCGGTTCGACGCCTCCGAGATCGAGCTTCTCGAGGAGCTTGCCCGCGACGTCTCCTTCGGCATCACGAAACTGGCGGAAGCGGCCGAGCGGTGGCGGGCGGAAGCGGCGCTGACTGCTTCGGAGCAGCGTTTCGGCGCAACCGTGGAGACCCTGCTCGACCCGTTCGTCATCCTGCGGGCCGTGCGCGACTCGACGGGCGCAATCGTGGACTTCGAGTACGACTTCGCCAACGAGGCCGCCTGTGCAGCCAACCGGACCAGTCGAGAAGACCTGATCGGCCGGCGCCTGCTGGACCTCCTGCCCGAGCACCAGCGGTCGGGGCTATTCGAGCTGTACGTGCGCACCGTCGAGACCGGCGAGCCGCTGATCCTCGACGACGTGGACTACACCGACACATGGGCGGGCGAACGAATGAACCGGGTCTTCGACGTGCGGGCCAGCAAGCTCGGGGACTCGATCGCCTACACCTGGCGTGACGTGACGGAACGGCGTCACGCGGAGCGCCGCCGCGCGGAGGAGCTAGAGGCCAAAGTCAGAGAGAGGACTACCGAGCTGGAAGCGGCGAGCCGGCGCGCCGCGGAGCTCGCGAGTCTGAGCACGGCGCTGCTCGCGGCCGAGACTCGGGCCGAGGTGGCGGACCTTCTGCTCGAGTCGGCCAGGAGGGTGACGGGCGCCCTCGACGGCATCGTCGCTCTCGTGGCGCCCGACACGGAGTCCCTCTCCATCATCGGAACGTTCGGCATGACCCACGAGTCGGTGATGAGGATCGCATCGACGCCCGCCGAGGTGCGGACCCCCATCCGCGATGCCGCGCTCTCCGGCCGGCCGATCGTCCTCGAGGACGCGGAGGAGTTCGTCCGCAAATACGGCGTCGCCACCACTCTCGCCGCGGAGCTGCGGGATCGGGGCAGGGTCGCGTTCCCGATGCGCGCCGGCGATCGGATCGTCGGCGGGGTCACGCTCGGCTTCGAGCCACGCCACTTCTCGGACGACGAGCTGCCCTTCTTCCTGTCGATCGCGAACGCCGCGGCCCTCACGATCGAGCGTTTGCGTCTGCAGCAGGCCGAGCGCGAGGCGCGGGGCATGCTCGACGTGGTCGTCGCCCAGATGCCGGTGGGCGTCACCATCGCCGGCCGGGACGGCCTGCCGCTGTATCGAAACGCGGCCTACGACGCGATCGCCGATTGCTCGGACGCGAACCCGCCGGAGCCGGGTGGCGGACCCGCCATGGAGAGCTGGAGGTGCCTTCGCGTCGACGGCGCCGAGTATCAGCCCTCGGACCTGCCGGTGGCCCGCTCGCTGGCGAAGGGCGAGGTGGTCGCCGGCGAGGAGATACGCGTTCTGCGCGACAACGGGACAGAGGCGACGATCCTCCAGACGAGCGCCCCCATCTTCGATGCCGGCGGCGATATCGCGGGCGCCGTAGTCGTCACCCTCGACATCAGCGAGCGCAAGCGGGCCGAGCAGCTCCGCGACGCCTTCCTCGGGGTTCTTTCGCACGAGCTGCGGACCCCGGTGACCACGATCTACGCCGCGTCCCAGTTCCTCTCCTCGCGCGGCGAGCGGCTTGACGCCCAGTCGCGCCGGGAGCTGGCCGAGGACATCGTCGCCGAGTCCGAGCGGCTGGACCGCATGGTGGACGACCTGCTCGTCCTGGCTCGCGCCGAACGCGGTTTCGACATGACCGTCCGAGGCGCGGCTCTCGTCCAGCACAAGCTCGATCTCGTGGTCTCGTCGATGGTCACGGCCTGGCCCAATCGCCATTTCACCTGCCAGATACCCGACGACGTCCCGCCGGTCACGGGCGACGAGGACTACCTGGAGCACGTCCTGCGAAATCTGATCGGCAACGCGGCGAAGTACGGCTCGAGCCAGGTCTGGGTCGAGGTCGGCGTGCGCGGCGACACCGTCTCGATCACCGTGTCGGACGACGGGCCGGGCATCGATCCGGCCGAGCGCGAGCGGATCTTCGAGATCTTCGCCCGCATCAAGTCCACGAGCCGCCTGCCGGGCGCGGGCATCGGCCTGTTCGTCGTCCGCCACCTGATCGAAGCGATGGGCGGCACGATCTCGGTGGCGAACCGTCCGGAGGGCGGCGCGGCGTTCACCGTCGTGCTGCCTCGCTACGTGGAGCCTGCCGAGGCCTGAGCCACCGTGCCCGCGTCTCAGCCGCCGTAGTCGCGCGACAGCTCGGCCATGTGAGGCAGCGCCAGGTCCGGCCTGACCTTCGCGACCCAATCCCGGAGTGCGCGGAGGCTCGTCTCGAAGGCGACGTCCGACCACGGGATCGCTTCCGGGGCGAACGGCCGCGTCTCCTGCGCCTCCACCGTCACGGTGTAGCTTCCGCCCACTATCCGCGCCTCGAACGCAACCACGACCACCGCGGCGGGCACGCGCGAGTAAAGGCCGAGGATGGCTCCGGGTTCCACTCGCAGCCCTGTCTCTTCGAGCGTCTCCCGGATCGCCGCCTCGCGGACCGTCTCGTCGATCTCCAGGAAGCCGCCGGGCTGCGCCCACTTGCCAATGCCCGGCTCGATGCCCCGCCTGATCAGCACGACCTCGCCGGCCTCGGTGATCGGCAGCGTGGTGACCACCAGGCGCGGGTTCACGTAGAAGATGAAGCCGCACCGCGGGCAGGCCAGCCGCTGGCGCTCCTCGCCGGCGACCGGCCCGAACTCGAGCGCGGCGCCGCAGCGGGAGCAGAAGCGAACCATCGGCTCGAGCCAGTCGGGGACGCCGCCCGGGCCGTATCGAACGTTTCTCATCGGGTCATTGCCCGGCGCTCGCCGCGAGGCCCTCATTCGACGGGTCGGCTTCGATTGAGGCGGTCTGGCCGTGCCGGTATGCCTCCAGCCGGGCACGCAGCTCCGGATCGGAGAGGGCCAGGATCTCCGCGGCGAGCAGCGCCGCGTTCTCGGCTCCACCGATCGCGACCGTGGCCACGGGCACGCCCTTTGGCATCTGGACGATGGACAGGAGCGAGTCGAGTCCGCCTGCAACCTGAGTGGGAATGGGCACGCCGATCACGGGCAGGAGGGTCTTCGACGCGATCACGCCGGCCAGATGAGCCGCCCCGCCGGCGCCCGCGATGAAGATCCGGATCCCGCGCTCCCGCGCCCCGCCGACGTAGCGGTCCAGAAGCTCCGGGGCACGGTGGGCCGAGATGGCGTGCAGCTCGCTCGCGACCCCCAGGCTGTCGAGCAGCGCCGTCGCCTTCTCCATCACCGCGAAGTCGGACCGGCTGCCGCAGACGATCCCGACACGTGCCCCCTGGTCGGCCATAGGGTTCTCCTCAGCTGCTGCCCGAACGAGGGCGATTATCGCGCGCCGCGAGGGCGGGCAGTCTCTCATCCGCACCGGGGGTCCGCGGTCCGGAGAAAGCCTAGCGGCCGCCGAGTCGGATCAGGACAATCGAGGCCTCGTACAGGCAGTACATGGTCACGGCCATCGCGATCGGGCTGACGAGATCGGCGCCCGGAGTGACCAGGGCCGAGAAGATCGTGATGCCGAGGATCGCCATCCTGCGCGAGCTTCGGAGCTGCTTGCTCGTGATCAAGCCCACCTTGGACAGCAGCACGAGCACGATCGGGAACTCCATCACCAGCCCGAACGCGACGAAGAGCGTGGTCACGAAGCCGAAGTAGGCGTCGGCCGTGAGCATCAGCTTGATGTCCTGGGACTGGAAGCCGTACAGGAACCCCGTCGCGTACGGAAGGATGAAGTAGGCGACTCCGACGCCGATGGCGAAGAAGACGAGCGCCAGCGGGACCCACGGCCTGGCCGCGGAGCGTTCGGAGGACGTCAATCCCGGCGAGATGTAGGCCCAGAACTCGTAGAGGATCACCGGCATCGCCAGGATCACTCCGGCCGTCAGGGCGACCTGGAGGTGGATCATGAAGGGCTCGGTCAGCCCGAGCGCGATCAGGGCTTCGCCATTGTTAGGGAGCGGCGCCTTCAGGACGTGGATGATGTTGTCCGAGAAGATGTAGCCGACGATCGTGCCCGGAAGCAGCGAGAAAGCCGCGATGAAGAGCCTGTTCCGCAGCTCCACGAGGTGCCCGACGAGGCTCATCTCGGTCGGGGGCTTGGGCGGCTCCGGCCGGCGCCGGAAAGGGACGTGGAGCCAGCCCGGCCTCAGGCCGCGCCGCGATGGCGCCTGCGGCGTCGCCTGTGGCGTCGCGACCGTTTGAGTGCCCAGGTTCTGGTCCATCGTCATCGCCGAGTGGCCCCTGCCCCGCCGTCGTTCGTTCGCACACGGCGAGCCGGGAGGCAGACCACAGTATGCGCGGCCGGCTCGACGGCGGCCGCCGCGTTTCGAGCCCGGCTCATTCGTGCCGCGTCACGGCCGCGAGGCATCGCGATCAGCCGCCGGCAACCGGGCCCGCGCCGTCGACGGCCTGGACCACGTAGACCCTGGGGTCCAGGCCGGTGCGACGTGGATAGAGATCCATCACCCGGTCCCGCAGCGCTTCCTCGGCTCCGGGTCGGACGAGGCTGATGGTGCAGCCGCCGAAGCCCGCACCCGTCATGCGGCTGGCCACGACGCCGGGGACCTGCCCGGAGATCTCGACCATCACGTCCAGCTCCGCCGAGCTGACCTCGAACAGGTCGCGCAGCGACTCATGCGACTCGGCGAAGAGTCGCCTCACAGCTTCGAGATCGCCGGCCTCCAGCGCCGCCACGGCGGCCAGGACGCGGTCGTTCTCGTGGACCACGTGCTCGCAGCGGCGAGCGACGACGTCGGGCAGAAGATGCCGATACCGCTCCAGCATCGCCGCGTCGACGTCCCGGAGCGAACGGACGCCGGGCTCGTGCTCGGCGATGAGCCGGACGCCCTCCTCGCATTCCGCACGGCGGGTGTTGTAGGCGGAAGATCCGAGGCGTCGCGGAGCGGCCGTGTCGCAGACGACCAGGGACAGGTTTGGCGGCATCGCCGCCGCCGTGGCCGTGTTCGACCGGCAGTCGATCAGAAGCGCGTGGCCTGCCTTTCCGGCGGCGCTGGCGAACTGATCCATGATTCCGCAGTTCACCCCGACGTAGGCGTTCTCGCCACGCTGGGCGATGACCGCCATCCTGCTCGGCTCGGGCCGCGGCGCGGCCGGATCCGCGAGCGCCCAGCTCGACGCCATCTCGAGAGCTGCCGACGAGCTCAGGCCCGAGCCCACCGGAACGGTGGAATCGAGCACTCCACGGAAGCCTCGCACCGTCAGTCCGGCTTCGGCCATCGCCCAGGCGGTGGCAGCGACGTAGTCGATCCAGCTTCGCTCCGGCGATTCCGGCGGCGTCAGCCCGTCCAGCGAAAACGATCTGGTCTCGTCCATCTCCACGGACGAGAGCTCCACCTCGGGCCGCTCCCAGGGTACGAAGGCGATCCAGACCTCGAGACCGATCGCCGCGGGCAGAACGAAGCCGAGGTTGAAGTCCGTGTACTCGCCGATGAGATTCACGCGGCCCGGGGCGCGGACTATGCGGGCGCGATCGCCGTCCGGCCCGAGTCGTTCTCGGAGCTTCGCCGCGCGGGCTCGTGCCGCCGCGTCATCCGGCTCGGCAGGGCCTCGCCACGGCTCCCGACCCAGCTCGGGAGCCGTGGTTGAGGCCGGAAGGAGGGAGGACGGCCAGGCTCGAGAGCCGTTCCTCACTTGAAGGGGGTGGTTTCGGTGGTTTCGGTCGGCTGACCGGCGATCGCGGTTTGTGCCGGCGCGGGCTGCGCCGGAGCCATCTGCGGGTAGGCCACCGGCGCGGGAGCCGTCATGGCCGGGTAGATCGGTTGAGTCATGTCCGGATACGCGGGTGCGCCGTAGATCGGCTGCTGGTACGTTGCCTGCGGCGCGGGGGCGGCGCCCGTCACGGGCGCGTAGGCCTGGGGAACGTAGTACCCCTGCACCGGCTGCTGGACCGCGTACATCGGCGGGACCTGGCCGGGGATGCCCGGCTGCATCGGGACCTGTTGCGCCACGGCCTGAGGCGCCTGCTGGGTCGCGGTCTGCTGCGATTGCCCGAGGCCGAGCATCTGCGCCGGATCGACCGCGTCCTTCACGGCACCCGTGGCCTTCTGGAACTCGCGGAAGCTCTTGCCCAGCGCAGCTCCGACCTCGGGCAGCTTGCCCGGTCCGATCACGATGAGGGCGATCACCAGAATCAAGATCAGGTGACCCGGTGTGAGTCCAGCCATATCCATCTCCTCCTTCGGTTGTCTGGGTCAGCCGCTCGTCAGAGTCCTCTCCGAGTTGGCCGCGCCGATGGCCGACCGCAGTCGGTCCGCTATGTCTTCGGCGGTTACGTCTCGCTGGGGTTCGGAGAGAAGCTCGTAGCCGACCATGAACTTGCGAACAGTGGCCTGCAGGAGCGGTGGGTAGAAGTGGGCGTGAAGCTGCCAGTGGGATCTGTCGGCGTTGTCGAAGGGAGCTTGATGCCATCCCATCGAATAGGGGAATGGGGAGTTGAACAGGCCGTCGTAGCCGCGCAGCAAGCGGCCCATCGTGGCCGCCAGCGTGTCGCGCTGTCGCTCGTCCAGCTCGGGCAGGCGTCCCACGCTCCGGCGCGGGATCAGCAGTGTTTCGTACGGCCAGGCCGCCCAGAACGGCACCACCAGCAGCCACTCGTCGTCGCTGCCGACGTCGCGAGGTCCGCCGGACTCCTGAGCCGCGTAGTCGAGTAGAAGCCGGTGTCCGGTCGCCTCGAAGTGCCGCTTTTGCGATTCGTCTTCGCGGAGCGCCTCGCGCGGCAGCGCGTCGCCGGCCCAGATCTGGCCGTGGGGATGCGGGTTGGAGGCGCCCATCGCCGAGCCGTGGTTCTCGAAAACCTGGACCCACGGGAACTCCGCTCCGAGCTCTTCCGACTGCGTGGCCCACAGGTCCACGACCCGGCGGGCCTCGGCCTGGCTCATGTCGGCCAGCGTGAAGTCGTGGCGGGGTGAGAAGCAGATGACCAGGCAGGTCCCTCGCTCGGTCTCGGCTCGCAGCAGCCCTTCGCTGACTTTCACGATGGGCGAGTCGGGTTGGAGGGCGGCGAAGTCGTTCCGGAAGACGAACGTCGACTTGTAGGCGGGATTTCGTTCGCCGTTCGCGCGTACGTTGCCCGGGCAGAGGTAACAGGACGGATCGTAGGAGGGCAGGTTCCGGTCCGGGATCGTTTCCGCCAGGCCGAGCCACGGCCGCGAAGTCCGATTGGACGAGACCAGCAACCACTCGTCGGTGAGAGCGTTGTAGCGGCGATGCGGTTCTGTCAGCCCATGAGCGACATCTCTCATCGGCGACCCCGGTTCCAAGGATGTTCGACGGAGGGTCGCTCCGCGCCCCCCTCCAGGACCTGTGTCGTCCCCGCGATGGCATCGACGAGGATCAGCTGTCGAACCGATGAGCCGAGGGTGACTCGCGCCGCCGCGTCCAGGCCCGCGTCGGTGATGAGGATGTCCGCGTCGGCGAGAGTCCCCATCGAGCTGATGCCGATCGTGCCCCACTTGGTGTGGTCCGCGAGGACCACCAGCCGCCGCCCGGACTCGATCAGGGCCCGGTTGGTTTCGGCCTCGAGCAGGTTCGGCGTGGTAAACCCGGCCCGGAGATCCATTCCGTGAGTGCCCATGAAGACCGTGTCCACGTGAAGGGCTCTGATCACGTCCACGGCAAACGGGCCGACCAGCGCGTCCGAGGGGGTCCTGACGCCGCCGCTCAGGATGATGGTCTGGTCCGACCGGCCGTCCTTGTGGAGCACGTCCGCGACGGGCACCGAGTTGGTGAGGACCGTGAGCCCCGGCACGTCGACGAGCTGGTGGGCCATCGCGTAAGTGGTGGTGCCGGCGGAGATCGCGATGGCGGTCCCTGGCTCCACCAGGGAGACGGCGGCCGTGGCGATCGCCAGCTTCTCGCCCTGCATCAGAGAGGACTTGACGGTGAACCCGGGCTCGAAAAGGGAGCTCCCCTCGATCGCGGCCGCGCCGCCGTGGACCTTTTCGATCAGCCCGCGTTCATGGAGAAGCTCGAGGTCGCGCCGGACGGTCATGTCCGAGACGCCCAGGCTGGACACGAGATCGGCGACCCTGACCGCCCCTTGCTCGCGGACCTGTTCGAGGATCAGCGCCTGCCGCTGGCGAGCCAGGGCCGGACGCTTGGTCCGTGCCGGTGCCGGGGTGCGCTCCTCTAGCTGCTCCACCTGATCGGATTGCATCGCTTCCTCGCTCCGCGGCCGGCCACACACGTGTATCCGACCGAGTTTCATCCTGCCCCACTCGGGCGCGCAAGTCAACGTATTCGCACAGTTTCGCACGTTTTCTAACGTAACTACTTGACACTCGTCCAATCGCAGCCCGACAATCTGCCCGTCCTGTTGGTTCATGTTGGACCGCGGTCGAACCACGGCCGAGGCAGGGAGGAGATGGGTATATGGCGGACATCGAAACAGGCCTGAAGGGCCAGGTTTCTCGCCGGGAAGTCCTCAAGAAGGGTCTTGTGGGCGCCGCCGGCCTGACGGTCCTGCCGACCGTCCTCGCGGCGTGTAGTAGCGCCGCCTCAACGCCGTCGGCGACGCCCACTGCGGCGCCGACTCCCACCCCGGGCGCCGCAACCCCGACGCCGGCAGCCGGAACCCCAACGCCGGTAGCCCTGACCGGTGCGCTCCATGTCGGCAGCAACCACTCCGACCCGAGCGAAAAGAAGGGCATGGACGCGATCGACGCGGCCTTCCAGGCAGCGACCGGTCTCGCCGTGACCCTCAACACGGTCGACCACAACACCTTCCAGGATCAGATCAACAACTACCTCAACACCACTCCTGACGACGTCTTCACGTGGTTCTCCGGGTTCCGGATGCGGTTCTTCGCGTCCAAGAGCCTGGGCACGGCGATCGACGACGTCTGGGCAGGCGTCAAGAGCAACTACACGGCCGGCTTCACCACGGCCGTCACCGGTGACGATGGCAAGGTCTACGGCATCCCGGTCGACTACTACCCGTGGTGCGTCTTCTACCGGAAGAGCGTCTTCTCGGACAAGGGCTACACCGTTCCGAGCACCTGGACGGACTTCATCGCCCTCTGCAACAAGATGAAGACCGACGGGCTCACGCCGATCGCCTTCGCCGACAAAGACGGCTGGCCGGCGATGGGCACGTTCGACATCCTGAACCTTCGCATCAACGGTTACGACTTCCATGTCGGCCTCATGACCGGCAAGCAGAAGTGGACCGACCCGAAGGTGACGGCGGTCTTCACCCAGTGGAAGCAGCTGATCCCCTTCTACACCGCGGGCTTCGCGGGCCTCACCTGGCAGCAGGCCTGCGACACGCTCGTCCAGAAGAAGTCGGGCATGTTCCTGCTCGGCCTCTTCCTCACCGGTGAGTTCGACACCGCCGACCCGAGCGGCGCGGCCAAGAAGGATCTCGACTTCTTCCCGTTCCCGTTCCTGGGCAACCAGTACGACGCCGAGAAGTCGCTCGACGCGCCGATCGACATCTGGATGATGAGCGCGAAGTCACAGAACCTCCAGGCGGACCTGGCGAATGCCAAGGCCTACCTCAAGTTCTGGGCCGCCGGCTCGACCCAGGTCCTGATGTACAAGGCCAACAACGGTTTCATCCCGACGGCCAGCGACGCCGACACGACGCAGTACGACGTGTTGACCCAGAAGGCCGTCCAGATCGTCAGCGCGGCCCAGAAGATCACTCAGTTCCTCGACCGCGACACTCGCCCGGACTTCGCCGGCGCGAACGGCATGCAGAGCTTCCTGCTCAACTTCCTGTCAAACCCCGGTCAGGATCTAACCAAGTTCCAGCAGTCGATTCAGGACTTCTGGGACAAGCTCCCCGCCTACACCGGCTAGGAACTGACTCGACCGACAGGTACTATCCAGATCGATGTCCAAGATCGACACCGAAGGCCTCGCTCCCGCCCCGGAGGTTCTCTCCGGGGCGGGGCTGGCCCTGCCCGATAAGCGACACCATCACTACAGCCTCCTGACCGCGCGAGACAAGGTGCTGCTCACGCTGATGGTCGGCGTGCCGCTGTTCGTCTTCCTGGTCCTCATCTGGGGCACCACGCTGGTATCGGTCGCCCTCTCGTTCACGGACTGGAACGGCGTCGACCCGATCCGCTGGGTCGGCCTGGACAACTACACCTACCTCTTGAACGGCTACCCGTTCTTCTGGGAGGCCGTAAAGAACAACCTCTGGTACCTCCTGGTCTTCATCGGCTTCGCCACCCCGATGGGGATCCTCCTGGCGGTTCTGCTCGATCGGGAGATCCGGGGATCGTGGCTTTACCAGAGCATCTTCTTCACTCCGGTCGTGCTCTCGCTCGCCGTCGTAGGCCTCATCTGGCAGCTCCAGCTCTCGCCGTCCGCGGGCAACGGCTTCATCGACAGCATGCTCACCGGGACGGGCCTGGTCGCCCCGGCCAACGCCCCGGACTGGTTCGGCAACGCGGGCCCGCTGTTCGGCATCGGCATCCTGCCTTCGCAGAACATGGCCTCGGTCCTGCTCGTCGCGAGCTGGCGCCACATCGGCTACATCATGGTCCTGTACCTGGCCGGCCTGAAGAGCGTCGACCCGTCGCTTCGTGAGGCGGCCGCCATCGACGGCGCCAACGAGCGCCAGACGTTCTTCCACGTCGTGTTCCCGGTGATGGCTCCGATCAACGTCGTCATAGTCGTCGTGACGGTCATCGAATCCCTGCGGGCGTTCGACCTCGTCTACATCATCAACCACGGCAAGAACGGCCTGGAGCTGCTGTCGACGCTGATCACGAACAACGCCCTGAGCGAGGCCCAGCTCATCGGGTTCGGCTCCGCGATCGCCGTGATCCTGCTGCTGGTCGCGCTGGTGCCGATCGTGGCTTACCTCACCCGCGTCATGAGAACGGAGGAATAGGTGAGCGCCGTCGCGATTCCCGGACAGCGTGTGAAAGCCAACCGACGACGCCTGCGCCTGTCGCGCGTCGGCCTGCACCTGTTCCTGTCGGTCCTGGCCTTCGTCTTCGCCTGGCCGATGCTGTACGGCGTGTATCTCTCGCTGCGTCCCTTCAGCGACATCATCACGAACCCGGCCGGCCCGTTCTCGCTGCCGTCGACGCTCACTCTGGACAACTACGCCTACGTCATCGCCAACTCGGACATGCTCCGCTTCTTCTGGAACACGGCAGTGATCACCATCCCGGCCGTCCTCCTGACGTTGTGGATCTCGTCAATGGTGGCGTTCGCGATCTCGAAGTACAGCTGGAAATTCAATCTGATCGTGCTTCTGATCTTCACCGCCGGCAACCTCCTGCCGCCGCAGGTGATCGTGATCCCGCTCGTGAAGCTGTACAACGCGATCCCGCTCTTCGCGCCCCTGAGCGCCAACGGCAGGCTGTTCGACCAGTTCGCCGGCGTGATCCTGATCCACACGACTTTCCAGACCGGCTTCTGCACCTTCGTGCTCAGCAACTACATGAAGACGCTGCCAAACGAGCTGGTCGAAGCTGCGATGATCGACGGCGCCGGGGTGTTCACGATCTACTCGAAGGTGATCCTGCCCCTCTGCAAGCCGGCTCTCGCCGCCCTGGCGGTGCTGGAGTTCACCTGGATCTACAACGACTTCTTCTGGGCCCTGTTCCTGTTCGTCACGGGCGACAAGCGGCCGATCACGGCGGCCCTCAACAACCTCCAGGGCCAGTACGTGACCAACATGCCGCAGCTGGCCGCCATCTCGATGCTCGCGGCCATTCCGACCATCGTGATCTACCTGGTCCTCCAGCGGTACTTCGTCAGGGGCCTGACCCTGGGGGCCGCCAAGGGGTAGCTCCAATCCCCACGGAGCTACTGTTCTCAGGTACGGGTTTCCGTGCCCGAGCCTGATCGCCAAACCTGCGGGGTGTCGATGACCATCGAGTGGAACGCGGACGCGAGCGAGTTTCACCTTCGGAACGGTCAGATCAGCTACATCGGTCGAATTCTGGACAACGGCTGGGCCGGCCACCTCTACTTCGGGCCCGCCCTGACCGACGGCCGAACGTACGCACATCTGGGGCGCGACGGCTTCTACGGCTTCTCGAACCGGCTAGGCGAGCCCATCGCTCTCGAGTACCCGACCGGCGGAAGCGGCGACTACCGCCCTCCCGCCCTGGTCGTCGAGCAGGCGGACGGCTCGACCGTGCTGGATCTCCGGCACCGGAGCCACCGGATCCTCCCCGGCAAACCGGCCATCGGACTGCCGGCCACGTACACGGAAGTGGGCGGCGAGGCGGAGACGCTGGAGATCACCCTGGAGGATCCGATCGCGGCCCTCGAGGTTCAGCTCCTCTACACCCTGTATCGGGACCGTCCGGTCGTCGTCCGCAGCGCCCGGGTCGTGAACCGCGGCAAGACGCCTCTGATCGTACGGACGGCCATGAGCGCCTCCCTGGACGTCCCGGATGCGGAGTGGCAGCTGATCACGCTCAGCGGCGAGTGGGCCCGGGAACGCCACGTGGAGCGGCACGCTCTCCGCCCCGGCAAGCAGTCCGTGGCCAGCAACCGAGGAGCGTCGAGCCACCAGCAGAACCCCTTCGTGGCCCTCGTGCGCTCAACCACGACCGAGGACGCGGGCGAGGCCATCGGCTTCAGCCTGGTTTACTCGGGCAACTTCCTCGCCGAAGCGGAAGTCGAGCCGTACGGCACCGCCCGAGTGCGCATAGGCATCAACCCGGAAGCGTTCGCCTGGCTGCTCGATCCCGGAGCCGAGTTCCAGACGCCGGAGGCGGTGCTGGCGTATTCGAACACCGGCCTGGACGACCTGAGCGCCGCCTATCACTCGCTGTACCGCGAACGGCTGGCTCGAGGGGCCTGGCGCGACAGGCCGCGGCCCGTCGTCCTCAACAACTGGGAGGCCACCTACTTCGACTTCGACGAAGACAAGCTCGTCGAGATTGCGACCGTGGCCCGGGACCTGGGCATCGAGCTCTTCGTCCTGGACGACGGCTGGTTCGGGCACCGCGACGACGACACCACATCCCTCGGCGACTGGCAGGTCGATCGCCGCAAGCTGCCCGGCGGCATAGAGTCGGTGGCGCGCAAGGTGGAGGCGTTGGGTCTCCGGTTCGGGCTCTGGATGGAGCCCGAGATGATCAGCCGGGCCAGCCAGCTGTACGCGGACCATCCGGACTGGGCCGTGGGGATTCCGAGCCGGCCGCGAACCGAGAGCCGCAACCAGTACGTGCTCGACATGTCGAAGCCGGAGGTCGTGGACTACCTGTTCGGAGTCCTGTCGTCGGTGCTCGGCAGCGCTCCCATCTCCTACGTGAAATGGGACATGAACCGGACCATCACAGAGCCCTTCACCACGACGCTGCCGGCCTGGCGTCAGGGCGAGTTCATGCATCGTCACATCCTGGGCGTCTACTCGCTGTACGACCGGCTCACCAGGGCCTTCCCCGGAATCCTGTTCGAGTCGTGCGCCGGCGGCGGCGGTCGATTCGATCCGGGCCTGCTCGCCTTCGCGCCCCAGGGTTGGACGAGCGACGACACCGACGCGGTCGAGCGGCTCGCGATCCAGTGGGGAACCTCGTTCGCCTACCCGCTCAGCGCCATGGCCGCCCACGTGTCGGCCGTGCCCAACCACCAGACAGGCAGGATTACGCCTCTCGCGACCCGGGCTGCCGTCGCGTTCTTCGGCGTCTTCGGCTACGAGCTGGATCCGACGAAGCTCAGCGCCGAAGAGCGGGCCGAGATCGCCGGCCAGGTAGCGTTCTACAAGCGCTGGCGCGACGTCTTCCAGTTCGGCCGGTTCCACCGGATCCGCGGCCCGCTCGACGGCGACGGCAACGAGTACTCGTGGATGGTCGTCTCCGACGACCGCCGCGCCGCTATCGCCGGCCACTTCCAGATACTGAGCCGCCCCAACCCGGGCCCCCGGCGCATCCACTTTCGCGGCCTCGATCCGAAGCTCTCCTACCGCGTCGGCATCTGGCCGGACAACTCGACGCCGGCCGGACTGCCACCGCGGCCGCTCGGCGGCGACGTGCTGATGAGCGCCGGACTGGCCATCGAATCCAATCGAACCTCGGCTCTCCAGGGCGACTTCCGCGCCCGTCTCTACGTCCTGGAGGCCGTTTCCCCTGACTGAGCCTGGAGGTCCGCAGATGGCCGTTCGCTGGTGGGCCGCTCCCGAGTCGACGTCGCTGAATCGCCTGCCGATGCACAGCGTCCCCCATGAGGATCGCCTCATCCTGGACGGCCACTGGCGCTTCCAGCTGCTGTCTCGGGCGGATGCGGAGCCATCCGAAGCCTGGTCCACGGTGGACGTGCCGAGCTGCTGGACGATGAGCGGATCGCTCGATCCGCTTCGCGGCTTCGGCGACCTGCCTCACTACACCAACGTGGTGATGCCGTTCGAAGGGACGCCGCCGGAACCCCCGGAAGCCAATCCTACCGGCGTCTACGAGCGCGGGTTCGAAGTGCCGGAGGCCTGGGCGGGGCGGAGAGTCGTCCTGCACGTCGGCGCCGCCGAGAGCGTCCTGATCGTGAGCCTCAACGGCGCCGACGTGGGAATGAGCAAGGACTCCCACCTCGCGGCCGAGTTCGAGGTCACGAGCTTCCTGAGGCCGGGGCCCAACACGATCCGGTTGCGAGTGGTCAAGTGGTCCGACGCGAGCTACATCGAAGACCAGGATCAGTGGTGGCACGGCGGCATCACCCGTTCGGTGTTCCTGTTCGCCACTCCCAGAGTGCACCTGGCCGACGTCCGCGTGATTGCCGGCCTGACCGACGATCTTCGGACGGGCAACCTGGAGGTCCGCGCCGACGTCGCCTTCGACGGGTTCGGGCAGGCCGGCTGGTCGGTCCGGGCGGTCCTCGAGGGCAGTGATACGCGTGGCGGGTCGCGCGGAGAGACGCCGTCCGCCTCGCTTGCCGCCGCCGTTCCGGCCGCGGAACCGCAAACCCACGGCCACCAGGATGGGCCGCCGAGCCGTCATCGAGTGCAACTTCTCGGAAAGGTGCTTGCCGGGTTGCCCCTGACCGAGGCCGAGGCGTCGGCCTGGGCGGCCGAGCAGCAGCTTCTGACGCCCCCGGTGGACGGGCGCGTGACCCTTCGCGCGACCGTGCCGGACGTGGCGCTCTGGTCGGCCGAGCAGCCCAACCTCTACTCGCTCGAAGTGAGCCTCGTTTCGCCGGCGGGCGAGACCGTCGAGCAGGCGCACTATCGCGTCGGCTTCAAGCAGGTCCGAATCGTCGGCAACGACCTGCTCATCAACGGCCGCCGGGTCCTCATCTACGGCATCAACCGCCACGACTTCGACCGCTTCACGGGCCGCGTGATCAGCGCCGAGTCTATCCGCGACGACCTCGTGCTGATGAAGCAGTTCGGTTTCAACGCGCTCCGGACGTCGCACTATCCGAACGAACCGGTGCTCCTCGACCTGGCCGACGAGCTCGGCCTGTACGTCATCGACGAAGCCGATATCGAATCCCACGCGTTCTACTTCACGATCTGCGACGACCAGCGCTACCTCGGCGCGTTCATGGACCGCGTCTCGCGGATGGTTCTGCGGGACAAGAATCACGTTTCGGTGATGAGCTGGTCTCTCGGCAACGAGTCCGGCTACGGGCTCAACCACGACGCCGCCGCGGGCTGGGTCCGGCGCTACGACCCGACACTGCCGCTTCACTACGAAGGCACGATCCGCTGGGACTGGACGAGCGACCAGACCGCGAGCGACTTCACCTCGCCGATGTACCCGTCGATCGGGTCGATCGTCGACCATGCCCGATCCGGCAAGCAGCGCCACCCGCTGATCATGTGCGAGTACTCGCACGCCATGGGCAACAGCAACGGAACCCTGGCCGAGTACTGGCAGGCAATAGAGTCGACGCCGGGACTCCAGGGCGGCTTCATCTGGGAATGGTGGGATCACGGCCTCATCCAGCGGCTGCCGGACGGGACGACGCGCTGGGCTTACGGCGGCGACTACGGCGATCAGCCGAACGACGGCAATTTCTGCCTGGACGGCATCGTCTGGCCCGACCGGCGCCCGAAGCCGGCCCTGTTCGAGCACAGGCAGATCGCGGCGCCCGTTCGAGTCGCGGCCTCACCGGCGGATCTGCAGGCAGGTGAGATCGAGGTCGAGAACCGGCGCTACTTCACCGGCCTGGACTGGCTGACGGCAACCTGGCGGCTGCTCGTCGACGGCGTCCAGGCGGCCGAAGGGGCGGTCGAGATGCCGGCTGTCGAGCCTCAGAGCCGGGGCCGAGCGCGACTGGCCGGCTGGCGTCCCCCGGCTGACGACGGGCGCGAGGCATCTCTGCTGATCAGCTTCCGGACGGCCGGCGAGCTGGCCTGGGCGCCCGCGGGGTTCGAGATCGGCTGGGCGCAGATCCCCATTTTCGCCGGCGTCCCCGAGCTCGAACGCCCGCAATGCGCTGCCGGAAACGCAGTCGAGGCCGCGGCGGCCCGGCCTATCGAGCTGGACGCCGCCGGGCTCCTCCGCGAGCCGCTGCTCTCCGCGCCGCCGCGCCTGTGCCTGTGGCGCGCCCCTACCGACAACGACCGGATCGGCGGCCTCGCGGCCATGTGGGCCGAGTGGGGCGCGGACGAGCTGACGCGTGTGCTGAAGTCCATCCATCACGACGCCGACGGCGCGGTCACCGTCACGGCGGAGGAGCGCACTGCCGGCGGCATCGCCGTAGGCCACGAGCAGCGGCTCGAACGACTCCCCAACGGCGGCGTCCTGGTCCGCGAGAGAGTCACGATCCCGGAGCAGCTGTCGGACCTGGCCCGCATCGGAGTGGTCCTGGAAACCGTGCCCGGCCTGGAGAACGTGGAGTGGTTCGGGACGGGGCCCGTGGAGACTTACCCGGACCGGCGGCTCGGCGGCGCAGTGGCCCGCTGGACCTCGACCGTGACGGACCAGCACGTGCCCTACGGCCGCCCGCAAGAGAGTGGCGGCCACGCGGCCGTCCGCTGGCTGGAGCTGTCCGACGCCGCGGGACGCGGCCTGCGGCTCGCCGCCGGCACTCCGGCCCAGGTCAGCGCCACTCCCCACCGGGCGGCGGCGCTCGCCGCGGCGGGCCACGAAGCGGAGCTGGTGCCGATCGCCGAGACCGTCGTCCACCTCGATACTGTCCACCGCGGCCTGGGTACCGCGAGCTGCGGCCCGGATACCCTGCCCCAGTACACCTTCGGGCCCGGGACCTACGAGTGGTCCTGGGCGATCGGTCCGCTGAGCCGTTCGGGACGCTGACGGCCAATGGCCTGGAGAGCTTGCGGGCGCCCTGACCGCCGGAGGCAGGCAGTCCCGTAGGAGGAATACGTGGACGAATTCAAGATCGGCATCGTTCTCTGGAACCAGACCGGCACCTGGACGGACCTGCTCGACAACGCCCAGATGATCGACCGGCTCGGCTACGAGACCCTCTGGACCTGGGACCACGTCAAGGCCATCTTCGGCAACCCCGATCAGCCGATCCACGAAGGCTGGACGGCCGTGACCGCCTGGGCCATGGCTACCCAGCGCGTCAGGATCGGCCTCATGGTCGGCGCGAACACGTTCCGCAACCCCGGCCTCGTCGCCAAGATGGCCACGACCCTCGACCACATCTCCGGCGGCCGCTCCATCCTCGGAATGGGCGGGGCCTGGTTCGAGCTGGAGCACGAGGCATTCGGGATCGACTTCGGCCGCGGCATCGGCCAGCGGCTCGACTGGCTCGACGAGTCCGTTGGCTCGATTCGGGCGCTGACGTCCGGCGAGAAGGTCACCTCGCCCGCCGGAGGGCACTACTCGTTCAAGGACCTGACCATCCAGCCGCTGCCCATCCAGAAGCGCCTGCCGATCATGATCGGCGGCAACGGCCGCACCAAGACGCTCCGGACCATCGCGAAGTACGCGGACATGTGGAACGCCTTTGGGCTGCCGGACGAGGTCCGTGAGCTCGACGGCGTGCTGCGCCGGCACTGCGAGGAAGTCGGCCGCGACGAGAAGGAGATCGAGCGGTCGATCAACCTCTGGTTCGTGATCCGGGATTCGGAAGAGGAAGCGCGCGCCGAATGGCAGCGCTGGATGCAGCTGAACCAGACGCCGCTCGATCGGTCCATCGAGCCTTCCCGTCCGGTCTTCGGCTCGCCCGAAACCATCGCGGAGCGCCTGCTCGAGTACCGCGACGCGGGTTTCCGGACCGCCATCGTCGAGATGCCGGCGCCTTACGACCGAGAGACCCTGGAGCGACTGGCCAACGAGGTCCGGCCTCTCGTCGCGCGCGAGCCGGCGTGAGAACCAGCCCAGCGCCATCGGGGCGGGACCGGTCGGGCCGGACGCCTCAGTGTGGTCCCACGAGCACGCCCGCCACCATCCCGAGCATCGCCGCGCCCGCCACCAGCAGCAGGAAGACAGGCATGGCCGCTCTGCGGGCGAGTCGGGATCGGAGGCTCGACGGTCGCGAGGCCGCCTCCATCGCGCGGCGAGTGCGGCGCCCACGTGTCAGCAGCAGGGTCTCTCGCAGCATGAGGAGGGCCGCGACGACAGCCCCGAGCGCGTAGAGCCACTTCACCTGAGGGCGTACCTCGCCGTCGCGAGGCGAAAGCCGATCGGATCGGGCGTCCTCGCGTAATCCTTTAATGCCTGGTAGGAGTATTGTTGCGCAGACGAGTGCCGGGCATCGGCCACGCAGGCCGTAAGGTACAGTCCATCGTAGATCGCGGCTCCGGTCTGAACCGCGACAAGGAGTAGGTGCAATGCCCTGGGGCCTGACTCCCGCCCACTTGATAATCATTCTCGTGATCGTGCTAATCGTCGTCGGCCCGGGCAAGCTGCCCGAGACCGGGGCGGCGATCGGCCGGGCGCTGCGCGGCTTCAAGGACGCCGTGGACGGAACCGAGTCCCAGACTGCCACTCCTCCGGCCGGTCAGGAAGGCCAGGCTCCGCTGCCCACTCAGCAAGCGATGCCGCAGGCTCCGCAGTATCCGCCGCAGTATCCGCAGATGCAGCAGCCTTACCCGGTCATGCAGCAGCCGCCGGTGCAGCAGCCGCAGATGCAGCAGCAGGGCTACGTTCAGCAGCCGTACCCGGTGATGCCGCCGCAGCAGCAGATGCCGTATCCGCAGCAGATGCCGCCTCAGCAGTTCACCGGCCAGTATCCGCAGGCCCAGCCCCCGTTCGCTCCGCCGTACGGATACCAGCCGCCGATGCAAGGCGGGCAGCCCGCACCCGCCCCTGCCTCCGGGCAGCCGGTCCCGCCCGCTGCGAGCGAACCGCCCAAGCAGGGCTAGCGCCTCCGCACACACTGGGGCGCCCGCGGCACGGCGGCGCCGTCTGCCATACTCGGTGGCGCGACGACAACGCTCGCGTCGCGAACCTCGCCGCTCGAGCCTGGTTCGCGCAGGATCAGCTTGGAGGAGGCGGGGATGGCCGAGCGAACGGTCCGGGACTTCCAGTGCAACTACGACGTGGCGCCGTACGCGGATGCCTGGGCCAACGCGACCCACTTTGGCCTGCGCTCCGTGGACCCGGACGGCACGCGCAACTACCAGCGCGGCGAGGGCATCCTGACCGGCATGATGCTGGTCACGGTCCGCCAGCAGGGTACCTACGTCCATTTCGAGACGTGGATCCACGCCCGCCTGATCGCTCGGATCGGCGCCCTATTCCTTATCCCGACGGACATGTCGGTCGAGTCGGGCGGGATGAGAGGCGTTGTCCCGCGCAAGATGTGCCGCGAAGCGGCCAACAAGCTGCTCGCCCAGCTGGGGCAGCCTCCCATCGCCTAGAACCTGCGGCCGTCTGGCGCATCAGAGGGCGCAGCGTCGCGGGCTCCCGGCCCGGCAGCCGCATGCTGAGGCGGGAGAACTGGTGAACACTGTCCTCTGGCAACGAACCGCATCGCCGGGCGGAGGGGCGATTCCCGGCACCGAACAGTGCGAGCTGGCCGCCATCCCGGGCGGCCACCGTCTGTCCGGGCTGGTCCTGACCGTCGCCTACGCCCGGCCTGTCCACATCGTCTACCAGGTTGACGTCGACGAGCGCTGGCACACCAGAAGCGTCCGCGCGACCCTGTTCGGGCTCGGTGAGCCGCAGTCCATCGGCCTCGAGTCCAACGGCGCGGGACAGTGGTTCGTCGCGGGTATGCTCGAGCCCAGCCTCGACGACTGCCTGGACGTCGATCTCGAATGGACACCCTCCACGAACACTCTGCCCATACGACGGCTGAACCTCGCTATCGGGGAATCGACGGCGATCGCGGCAGCCTGGGTTCGCCTTGACGGGCTGGCCATCGAGCGGCTCGACCAGGTCTACGAGAGGCTCGACGAATCGACCTGGCTCTATCGATCGAACACGTTCTCGGCCAGGCTCACGGTCGATTCCGAAGGCCTGGTGCTCGACTACCAGGGCGGCTGGCGCGCGGTCGCCCATTCGGACCCGGAGGCGCTTCGCCGCATCGAGCAGCCCGGCTCCGGTCGACGCCTCGACTAGCATCGTCCGCCGCGGCGTCGCCCCGCTCGGCGCCATCGACTACGATCCGCTGGCCATGACCAACGAGCCTCCCGGCGCGGGCCGAATCCCGCTCCTCGTCGATTGCGACACCGGCATCGACGACAGCCTTGCCCTGCTGTACGCGACGGCCTCGCCGGAATGCGAGATCGTCGCGGTCACCTGCACCGCGGGAAACGTGGATGCTCGCCAGGTCGCCGAGAACACCCGCGCCGTGCTGGAGCTCGCCGGGCGTCCCGACGTGGAAGTCGCCCTGGGACGCGAGACGCCGCTGGCGCGCCCGCTGGTGACCACGCCCGAGACGCACGGACCCCGCGGCATCGGCTACGCCGAGCTGCCCCCGGCACGGACTGCCCTGTCGGCGCGCTTCAGCCCGGATCTGATCGTGGAAGAGGCGCGCCGGCGGCCCGGTGAGCTGACTCTCGTCACGCTCGCGCCTCTCACAAACGTTGCCATGGCGGTGCTGCGGGAGCCCGAGCTGCCACGTTTGCTCAAGCGGCTGGTGGTCATGGGCGGCAGCTACCGGTCAGCCGGAAACACCGCGCCCACAACCGAATGGAACGTCAACTGCGACCCCGAGGCGGCGAAGATCGTGTTCGAGGCCTTCGGCGCCGGACCGGCGCGTCCGCTCGCTCTCGGCCTCGACGTCACCGAGCGGGCCAAGCTGCTGCCCTCCCATCTGGCCGAGATGGCCGCCCGAGCCGGCTGCTCGCCCGACGGCACCCGGCCGGACGGGGCCACTAACCCGGTGATGCGTTACGTCGCCGACGCCCTCCGTTTCTACATGGAGTTCCACTCCCGCTACGACGGCTTCTACGGCGCCTTCATCCACGATCCGCTGGCACTCGCGGCGGCGCTGGACCCCTCGTTGGTCCGCGCGGAGGCAGTGTCCGTGGATGTGGAGCTCGGCGGCAGGCTGACCACCGGAGAGACGGTCACGGATTGGCGCCGCGTCTGGGGCAGGCCCCCCAACGTGGACGTCGCCGTGGAGGCG
>DAHXON010000036.1 GCA_027364875.1 Chloroflexota bacterium | reverse complement strand
ATCCACGAAGCCCCGGATCGCGCCGTTTCCGCGCGAGCTACGAGCCACGGGTACCCGAGGCGCGGCCTTCGTCGACGTCGCCGCGGTTGCGGACCTCGGCCCCGGCTCGATGCGGCGAGTGACCCTCGCCGGCGTGGACCTTCTCGTGGCCTCGACGCCCGACGGCATCGTGGTGACGGACGACCGATGCCCGCACATGTCGGCGCCGCTCTCCATCGGCGAGCTGCGCGACTGCGTGGTGTCGTGCCCGCTCCACGAGGGCCGGTTCGACCTGAGCACCGGCGACACGGTCCGGATGCCGACGACCGGCGGCCTCGACGCGGACGGCAACTACCACTCGCCATGGTCGCCGAGCGGGAGCCAGCCCAAGGCCGAGCCGCCCAGCAAGAAGCTCGAGGCGCGGCGGCTGACCCGCGTTCAGCGACTTCGCTACTACCCGGCGCGGATTCGGGGCGGTCGGCTGGAAGCCCAAATACCGTTCGTGCCCGAATAGGCCGCGCCGCGGCCGGCCCAGGTTCAGGCCGGCTCAGAGCGGCCGTCTCACGTCGCCCGGCTCGGCTCGGCCGGCCCAGGTTCGGGCCGCCTCAGGTTCGGGCCGCTTCGGATAGGCCGTCTCGGACCCGCGGCCGAGGTCGCCGTCTAGAGGTGACTCGAGGCCCCGTTCGCCGCGTGGGCGTTGACCGCCGCCTCTTCGGCTCGCCTGGTCGAGGAGGCCGTCAGCCAGCGGCAGGCTTCGTCCATGTCGTCGGTGCACTTCATCAGCTCGAGATCCTCGGGTCCGATGTTGCCCCAACCGATTGCTTCCGTGCGCAGCCAGTCGAGCAGCCCGGACCAGTACTCGGTGCCCACGAGGACGACCGGGAAATGCCGGATCTTGCCCGTCTGGATGAGGGTCAGCGATTCGAACAGCTCGTCGAGCGTGCCGAAGCCACCCGGGAAGATCGCGAAGGCGTCCGCGTACTTGACGAACATCGTCTTGCGGGCGAAGAAGTAGCGGAACTCGACGCCGAGATCCACGTATTGATTGACCGACTGCTCGTGCGGCAGCTCGATGTTGCAGCCGATCGAGAGGCCGCCGGCTTCGTGGCAGCCGCGGTTGGCGGCCTCCATGATTCCGGGCCCGCCGCCGGTGATCACGGCGAAACCTTCGCGAGCCAGATTGCCCGCGAGCTCGCGCGCCTTGGCATACCAGGGATCGTCCTCGTGGACTCGCGCGGACCCGAAGATAGTGACCGCCTTCCCTACTCCGGCGAGAGCGTCGAACCCCTCCACGAACTCCGAGAGGATCCGGAGCGATCGCCACGGATCGGAATCCAGGAAGGCCGGCCGGTGGCGCGGCGAGAGGAGCCGCTCGTCCTCCGTCCGGGACTGCGTCTGGAGCATCGCCGCGACCTTGGGTCGAAATGTGACCCGGCCGCTGCGGCGCCGATCGTGACCGTTGTGATTGCCGTTGCCGTTGAGGGCTGCGGGTCCGGCCGCCTGGCCGTGAGGCACCGGTGCCTGCGTCGACCGGGTATTGTCGACCGCCGGCTTGCCCTCGGACCCGTCCGCCGCGTGCGAGCGGCCTTTGCCAGGCGGCAGTGCGCCGCCTTTCCCCTTACTACTCGAATGAGGCATCTATCTCTCCTGATGTACGGGAAGAGCATGCCACGCCGGCAGCGCCGCCGTTCATGAGACGGAAGAGGGATCGGACGGCGGACCTCTCCCGAGCAGCCGGTCCGCGGCTTGAGACCGCCGCTTTCGGGGCGAACCCTATGACTTCACGGCGGTCAGCCAGGCCTTCCATGTCGGCTCCGACGGCCCCGCGGTGAAAGCCACGCCGTTGCGGACGAGAGGGAGCCTCAGGAGCGAGTTGTCGGCCAGGAGCCGCGCGACGATCTCGTCCGGATCGAGCCGCATGTAGGCCAGACCCAGGTCCTTGTAGCGGCGCGACTCCGTGTCCATCAGCGCTGCGGCGCCCAGCTTCTCGACGAAGCGGCGCAGCTCACCCGGGGCGATAGCCTTGCGCCTGAGATCCACGTAGGTCACGTTGATGCGGCGGTCCTTGAAGAAGCGGAGCGCGGCCTGGGTCGGGCGCGAGTCCGGCATCCCGAAGATCTGGATCGATGGGCCTGGCGGGACGGGCATACGCAGAGGCTAGCGAATCCGGCCGGGCCCGTGGGCTCCCCCCGCCGCGGCGAACAACGAGATCCAGCCGGCCGCGGTCGCGACCGACGGGATGAACGTTCGCGGGCTCCGGCTCACCGTCGGGGCATCCGGGCGCTACCATCGCACCAGGAGGTGCGGTGTGATCTGGTTCACCGTTGAGCTGAGCGACAGCCCCGGGTCCCTCGCGAAGATGGCGGCCGTCCTGGGCGACCGCGGCATCAACATCAGCGCCATCGTCGGCATCGCCGAGGACACCAACGGCGCGCTCATGCTCGCCACGAGCGACGCGCCGGGCACTCGGGAGGCGTTCAAGTCCCTTGGCCTGCCGTTCGAGGAACACGACGCGGAAGCGGGCGTGACCCTCGACGACCATCCCCGGGTGGCTCAGGGCCTGGCCGATCGGGGCTTCGGCGTAGGCTGACCCGGGCTCGCACCACTCCAGCTCAGAGCCGCCGCGCCGCTGCCCGTCACGACTGCCGAGGACCGTCAACATGGCCAAGACCGAGCATCACGAACCCACCGTTGCCGTACGGCTGGACTATGCCGATCGACCGGCCGCCCTCCCCGAGATCATCGCCGCGGTCGCCTCGGCCGGCGGCACGCTGCGGACCTTGAGCACGGTTCGGCGCTGGAACGACGAGGCGGGCGTCGCGCTCGTCGAAGTCGAGCTCGAGGTCAGCGGACTCTCCGAGACCGACGTCACCACGATGCTCGCCGCGGTGCCGTCGCTGCGTGGCTGCCGCCTGACCCAGGCCCTGGACAAGGTCTTCGGCAAGCGCCTCATCGTCGTTGGCGGCGGCGCGCAGATCGCCCAGGCGGTCCTGGGTGCGGTCAGCGAAGCGGACCGCCACAACCTCCGGGGCGAGAAGATCAGCGTCGACACCATTCCACTCGTCGGCGAGGCGAATCTGGCCGCCGCGGTCCGCGCGGTCGCGGACCTGGACCGCGCCCGAGCTCTCCTGCTGGCAGGCTCGATCATGGGCGGCGAGATCACCAAGGCGGTCCGGGAGCTGCAGGCAGTCGGCATCCCCGTCATCTCGCTGAACATGGTCGGTTCCGTGCCGGACGTGGCGGATCTCGTCGTGACGGATCCGGTTCAGGCCGGCACGATGGCGGTGATGGGCATCGCCGACACGGCCAAGTTCGACTTCGCCCGGCAGAAGGGCCGGCGCTACTAGCTTGGCCGCGAAGCGACCGGCCGCCCCCGCCGATCGGCCCTTCGGCAACCCCGTCGTGGAGCCGTCGGAGGAAGCGCTGGAGCTGGCGCTCGGCGATGCCATCGGCCGGTTCGACATCATCCGCGGCCTCGCGGTGGACTTCGACTCGGATTGGGCCTTCTACCGCGGCAGCGGCTGGATGCTCAAGATCCACGACGCAAAGAAGGCACTGCTTTACCTGATTCCGCTGCGCGGCTCCTTCAGGCTGAGCATGGCCATCCGGGAGGCCGAGCGAGACGACCTGGCCGCGGATGCCGGGCTGGCGGCGCTTCGGCCGACGCTCGAATCCGCCAGAAAGGTGCCCGAAGGCTACGCCGTCGCCTTCGACGTCGACGCGGCCGGGGACTTCGGGCCGATCCGGTCCTTCGTCGAAAAGCTCATCAGAGCCCGGGAACGGGCATAGGGGATCAGATGCGCGTCGCGACCTGGAACGTCAACTCCCTCAAAGCCCGCATGGACCGCGTGGAGGAGTGGCTGACACTCCGCGCTCCGGACGTGTTGATGATGCAGGAGACCAAGCTCGCCGACGAAGCCGCTCCGGAGATGCCCTTCCGGATGGCCGGCTACGAGCTGCTCCACCACGGCGAGGGGCGGTGGAACGGTGTCGCGATCGCGAGCCGCGTCGGGATCTCGGACGTCGTGACGAACTTCGGCGACGGGCCGGTGCGCCGCTCGCCGGGGCCGGACACGATCGTCGAGGCGGTCGAAGCTGAAGCGTCGATCACGCCCTCCGATGAAGCCCGGATGGCCTCGGCGGTCTGCGGCGGCATCCGCTTCGTCAGCATCTACGCGCCCAACGGCCGGGCGCTCGATACGCCGTTCTATCGCGCCAAGCTCGCCTGGTTCGACAGGCTGGCTCGCTGGCTGCGTGAAACGCAGTCGCCGGACGACCCGATCGTCATCGGCGGCGACTTCAACGTGGCGCCCGAGGACATGGACGTCTACGACATGGCTGCCTATGTCGACTCCACCCACGTCTCCGCACCCGAGCGAGCCGCGATGGCGGCGCTGCGCGACTGGGGTCTCGTGGACGCCTACCGGATGCACCACCCGGAGCCGGGCAAATTCTCCTGGTGGGACTACCGGGCGGGCAACTTCCACAAGGGGCTGGGTATGCGGATCGACCATCTGTACGTGACCCGCTCGGTCGCCGGACGCTGCGTCGGCGCGGAGATCGACCGCGACGCCCGCAAGGGCAAGCTGCCCTCGGACCACGCCCCCATGTGGATCGACCTGGCGGACTGACGAGGCCGCCGCATGATCTCGCAGTGGGACGAATCGCTCACGACCGGCATCGAGTCGGTGGACGAGCAGCATCGGCAGATGGTCGCGATACTCTCGGACCTGCTGGGTGCCATGCAGGAGGGCCGGGCCCGTCCGGAGGTGGGCGCCATCCTGGAGCGGCTCGGGCGGTACACGCAGCTTCATTTCCGGCATGAGGAAGACTGGATGGACCGCCTGGCCTGTCCGGCCGCCTCGGAGAATCGCTGCCAGCACGCGGAGTTCCTGAGCATCCTGGCCCAGTTCGTGGCCGATTTCGAGGCCGACGGCCCGAGAGTCGGCCTGATCATGCGCGTCCACGACCAGCTGGCCTGGTGGCTCGAGACTCACATTCGAGGCGTGGACGTGGAGCTCCTTCCCTGCGTCCGCCGGGCCTCCACCGACCAGTCCTCCGCCGGCACCGGGCCCGCCGGGCACGCCGGGACCGGGTCCGTTGGCTAGCCTGCCGCCCCGGACCGAGCGCGCCCTCGCCGAGATACAGGCGAGGATCGACGGCGCCTGGGACGACTATCGGAGCCAGCGCGCCTCGCCGGCCGACGACGTCGAGCTTGCCCGTTCGATACTCGAACGCCCCAACGAGCACGATTGGCCGCTCGTCGACGCCGCTCTAGACCGTCTCGTCTGCACCGAATGCGGATCCAGGCTCGGCGCGGGTCCGCGCGGCTGCCCGGAATGCGATTTTGCCGACGGCTTCCGATTCGCCGGGCGCGAGATCGACAGGCCGGGCGTTCCTCCCGGCAACGAGCACGCCACGCGCGTTTCGAGCGCGGTCCTGAGGACACGCCACCGCTGGCCGGGCGCCGTGGTCCGGGGCAACGAGCTGTTCCTGCCGCTCTTCCTCGAGGGTCAGATGCCCACCCGAGAGGAGCAGGAACGCTTCGACGCCGCGGTCAAACGAGGGCTGCCGGCCGGTATCGATTTCTCGAGGGCCGGGACGTTCGCGGAGCTCGTCGAGCTGGCGTCGCACAGGGCGTAGCCGCGGGGCTAGCAGGTCGAGCCTCAATTCCGGCCCGTCTGGCCCGACTCCTAGCTTGTCCGACACCTGTCGCGGGGCCGACGCGACACCCCTGGATCGAGGTTGGAAGAGTGGCTGTTCAGAAGCTCATCGACAACGACTACGCGACGCTGTCCTATCACCCGGACAGCAAGATCGTCCATCACGAGTTCAAGAAGTTCGTCCACGGCGAGCCGTTTCGGGAGATCCTGACCGCCGGTTGGGACCTCATGAAGAAGAACAGCGCGACCAAGTGGCTCTCGGACGACCGGGGCAACGCCGCCCTGCCGCCCGACGACGCCCAGTGGGCCCAGACGGTCTGGTTCCCGGGCGTCAAGGCCGCCGGCTGGAAGCACTGGGCCGTGGTCATGCCGGAAAAGGCGATCGGCCAGCTCAACATGAAGCAGTGGGTGAGCATGTACGCCGGGCTGGGCATCAACTCCCAGCTCTTCTCCGACCCGGCCGCCGCGATGGCCTGGCTGGAGAAGCAGTAGTCCGTTTCCGCGCCGACGCGCAACAATCCGCGTTTCTCAAGCGACGAAGCCGCGAGCAGTGGGCCGCTCGCGGCTTCGCCGTTCCTACGTTTGTGAACCGAGGGTTCGCCGAGGCCGTCGGTACATGCGCCTACCTCGTCCCAGGCGGTAGATACTGTTCTTGGCTCCGACCAGAAGGGAGCTCTCGCCGCGGGGCGTCAGCCTCAAGGGCGTGGGCGATCGACTCAAAGAACGCATGGGAAACGCTCGATACAGTCGCGGTGGCCTGCTTCTTCGTGTGGCTCGCCTGGTTCTGGTACACGGCATCGCGAACAGTGCTCGACCTCAACTACCCCAAGCACCTCCGTCTGGCCGCCTACGTTCGTCTGACCAAAGGGTGCCTTGCGTTCACCGTTCCCGTCGTGCTTCTACTTGTCGTTCAGCATGCCGTCACCGGCAGTCCATAGGCGAGAGCTGCCGGGACGCCGTAGTCGTTCGTCTCTTGTCGGGCGCGGTGTCACGCCCGCAACGTTCCGATGGAGCCACCGAGGAGAACAGATGGCGCTCGAGGTCCAAGTTGACTAGATGGCGATGACCTGGGCTGTTCGAGGCCGAGGTCCCAGAAACCTGGACTGTTGAGGATCTGACCGACACGATCGAGATCCGAGCTCCTGGTGGGGTCGGCGCCATTCACGTATCGATAGTCCGACCGGCGGAGGGGCGACGGGTGCCAGAGGACCCGAGTGCGCTGCTTCAAGACTGGGCCGACCCAGCCAGCACGACCGATTTCGCCATCGATGGGTTCGAGCGGTCCGACGGCACAGCTCGAGCTTGGGCGCACTGGCATTCCATCGAAGGTGGGCAGGAGGCGCTGTGGGTCCTTGTAGCCGTATCTCTTCAGTCCCACGTGGTCGTGGCCAGCTACGTCGGCGCAGCCGACAAGCGCGTCATCGAGCAGGAGGCTCGATGCATATTGACTAGCCTGCGAGAGGACGGTGGCTGCCGCTAGGTGAGGGGAGCGAGGAAGGCGTCACGATCGGGCGACCACCCTCCGCCACGGCAACGGCCGGGTATGGCCCGCCGTCGAACAGAGTTCGATTGCCGAGTACCTGGTCGAGAATCAGCACGAATGGCGTCGGCCTCGTACCCGGGCACGTGATGAGCGTTGGAAACGACGATGCCGGCAGATCGGCGGCCGTCAGCTCCCGCACAGCGAGCGTCACGACTACGCGATCGTTCGCATATTCGACGTGCTGGGCGATCCGGCCGGTCGCGGCGTAGTTGCCGTGGCAGGCCCATTCCTGGACCAGGACATGGATCTCGGTGGCGTCGGGTGAGAATCCGTAGGCCGGATCGAGTGTCCAGGTGGCGGGGCCGTAGCCGTCCGGCGGGACCGCCATATTCGGGCAGTCGTCCAGCGGACCGACCGGAGTTGGCACCCAGCCCGGCCCCTGGCCGAAGCATGCGACTCGGCCTGTCAGCTCGTAACCGAGAGCTGCCGTCATCGGGGCCGCGGGTGGGCTCTCGCCTGCTTGACGGCTCGGAAACCCGAACGCCCAGACCCCAGCCAGGATGAGCGCAATCAATGCCAGCGCAGTCAACGCGCCGATAGGCGGCCGGGTCCGGATCGTCGGGTGGCCGCGGCCGACCCCAAGGCTCGGCAGCAGCAGGCTCAACGGCGTGGCTTCGGCCGGTTCGCTGCCCGGCAGTCGGCCGAGAGGTTCGTCGTAGAGGCGCTCGTCGGAGGGCCGGCTCCGCAGGGCGTCTTCGACCGGGTCGCCGTTCATCGTTCGGACTCCTCGCCGAGGCGACGGCGAAGCGTCGCCAGGGCCGTGGACGCGTGACCTCGTGCCGCGCCGGGGCTGATTCCGAGCGCCACCCCGATCCTCTCGTACGGCATGTCGACTCGATAGCGCAGATATAGCACCGCCCGCTGGCGTGCCGGCAACCCGTCGACCGCCCGCCAGACCGAATCGGTGTCGAGACTGCGCTCCGGATTCCCGTCGTCCGAGCGCCGCAGCGCGCCAACGGACACGAGGCGGCTCGTCAGCCCCTCTATCCGGCTTCGCAAACGGTGGCTGTCCATGCCCAGGCGATAGAGCACCCGGAACGACCACGCTTCGGGATCCGCGATGTCCGTGCCGCGGATCAGCTCGCGCATCAGTCGGAGCATCGCCTCTTGCACGGCATCCGACGCATCCTCGTCAGACAGCCCGAGCCGTCGGGCGAACCCGAACATCTCCTGCGAGCGCCGGCCGTAGACGGCCTGCACGGTCTGCTCGCAAGCTCGAGTGTCGGTCGCCACCGGCGCCTCAGGGGCCATCCTGGAGAGTCCCTCTGCTATCACACCCTACTGACGCGGCCGGCGCCCCAGACGCTCGGTCGGCTCGCGCCAATTGTGAGCCCGCCGGCGCGCCTCAATCTGGCTCGACCGTAGTAACGATCCCGCCGCGATCGAATCTCGGTTCGGCCGGCCAAGGGCCGCCATCCGCGACCGTGCGATCTCCCAGCGGCTCCGGCAGGTGGACTCTGACCGTGACGGGGTCGCCTGCCCCGGTGCAAATCCGCTCGGAAGGCGTCCCGGTCGTCCGCAGGTAGGCCGTCACGACCACCGCGGCCGAGTCGGCTTCGAGGCTGACGGCCACCGCCGTCTGATCCGGCGAGCCACCGCACGGCTGCGGCCGGACCCGAAGGTACAGGTCCACCGAGCTTCCATCCGGCGAGCTGGCGAATGCCCACGTGGACGTCGAATAGCCCGCGGGCGGGACCGCCCTGGCCTCGCACGGCCCGAACTCGCCGGGCACCCAAACGCCCAATCCAAGCTTGACTCCGGCCTCGGCGAACCCCAGGCCGCCCGGCGTGCGGACGCCGTACCACTTCTCCGTGGGCGAATCGACCACCAGTCTCCAGCCGCGCTGGGGCAGGCCGGAGTAGTACAGCTCCTGCCGCAGCACCACGGCGGCTGGAGTGTCCGCCTCCTCAGCCGTGGCGCTGCCGGAAGTCATCGCGGCCGCGTCGAAGCCGGCCATTCCCGGGCAACCCACCAGGCCGCTCGCGGGAACGACCTGCGCCAGAGAATCGCCGGGCGCGGCTGCGTGGTGGTACGGCAGGACGGCGGCCAGCACGCCGGCGGAGACCAGCAACGTGGCCACCGCGGCGCCCGCCAGCGTGGAGGGAGAGAGCGATCGGACGCCTCGCCCGGCTGCCCCGAGGCGTTGCCGGAGAGACCCCGCCAGGAGATGGAACCGTCGCGGCGCCGGGCCGGTCTGGCCCCGCGGAGGCAGGTTCAGCTTGGGGTCTCGCCGGGCAGGATCGCTCTCTCTGCGCACACCCAACCGACGCATGGCGGCAGTGAAACGCTCGGTCCACCGGCGCGCCAAGGACATTGGAGGTCCCAGGCTAGTTTGCCTGTACGCCCCCGAGGCGCATCCCGTCGAGAAGCGGCCGGTTCCCCACGGGCTCCGTGAGCCGGACCACGTAGGGGCTCCGGCCCGGACCGGGGCATGGACCAGGCCGATCTGGAAGCAGCACCGCGAGGGTGATGACGATCCCGTCCGGGCGGTAGCGAACGTTCTGCGCGATCCTGCCTCGGGCGCCGTAGAAGTTCAGGCAGGCGATCTCGTCGACCTGCACGTGAACCTCCGTCGACGCGGCCGAGTAGGTGAATGCGGAATCCAGCGACCAGGTGGCCATGCTCAGGCCCTCAGGGAAGCACGGGAAAATCTCGCCGACTGAGCCACGACCCATCAATGGCGCGGGCCATCCGTGGTTGCAGTCAGCCTGCTGCGGGACCGGCTCGAACGTCAGCACCGTGGGAGGCATGGCCGACGCAGCCACGAGACCCGTGGCGAGGGCGATCAACAGGCCCGCTACAGCCGTGGCTCCGAGCACCGGCCGCGAGTCGACTACCGGTCGCTCCCGCCCGAAACCCAGGCTCGGGACCAGAACGATCGGCACGAGGCCAGGCCGATTCGGTGGGCGGCGACGAAGCAGCCTCATGGCGTCGGAGTCCGCGCCGGCGACGCGGGCGGGTACGGTTCGCCACTCACGGCCGTCCGCCCGCCATCCACCAGGGCGGCACGATCGCGTGTCTCGGTTGCCGGGCTGGAGAGTCTGTCCGCCATCACACCCTACCGACGCGGCGCCCCTTCGAAACGCTCGGTCCGCACCGAGACTTGTTGCGCCCGAGTTGCCGCGGGATGCACGGGCGTTCGTCGGGAGGGCCGGGAAGGGACCTTCGGTTCGGGCCCGCGCACCCAGCCAGACCGACGCGCCGGCCGGCCGAAACGCTAGCCGTCAGTCGAAGGCGCCACGGAAGAAGCTGCGGTCGCTGACCCGGCCGATGCCGATCCATCGCCCGTCCACGTCCTCGAGGACGCACTCGTAGGAGCCGTAGCTCATCACGGTGGGCTCGCGAATGACGCGCGCGCCGGCGGCGACCACCTCGGCGTATATCTCGTCGACGCCTTCGACCGTGTCGGGATCCAGGTAGAGATCGTACCCGGCGCCATACCTCACGTGGTTCGGCGTGAACTCGCCGGATTTCGTCTGAACGAATACCAGCTCGACCTCGTCCCGGTAGGCCGCGGCAAAAGGGTCCTCGGCATCGAGATGCTCGACGATGAGGAAACCAAGGACGTCACGGTAGAACGCCGCAGTCTTGCCGACATCGGGCGTCGGAAGAATGACCGGCGCGTTGTCGAGTCTGGCTTTGCCCAACCGGACCTCCGAGTCTGCAATGGCACGGGCGACTGGCCCGAGCGACTCGGGGCCAGTTGTTCGATCGGCGAAACGTCACCTCCGCGGAATGGCAGTATGAGCGCATGGAAATCAACTTCCTGGGTGCTGCCAACACCGTCACCGGTTCCCAATTCCTCCTCATCACCGACCGGGCCAGAGTGCTCGTGGACTGCGGGATGTTCCAGGGAGGGCCCCACGAGGTCGTCCGCAACCGCGTCCCGCTCGCCTACGACCCGGCCACGCTGGACGCGATCGTCCTGACCCACGCCCACCTGGACCATTGCGGCCTGATCCCCCACATCGTCGCGGAGGGGTTCAACGGGCCCGTGTACGCCACGCGCGGCACCGCCGAGCTCGCGGCCCTGGTGCTGCTCGATTCGGGCAAGCTCCAGGAGGAGTACGCCAAGCGGCATCGCCACTGGGCTGCCAAGAACCCCGACAAGGCGGCGCGCGAGGACGCCCGCGAGCTCGAGCAACTGGAGGAAGAAGAGGAGAAGGCAGAGATCGTCGAGGACTCCGCGCCGATCGATGCCGTCACCGGCGAGCCGATCGGCCCGCACGCGGGCGAGGCCACGGCCGACGGCCACGTGATCGCCTCCGGATTGGACGAGCTGGTGGTCCGCGACGAGCAGGGTTTGGGCACTCGGATGGGCTTCCCGCCCTTCGGGCATCCCAACCACGAAGCCGCCATCGCGGGCAGCCCAGCCAGGCCCAACCTCGTGCTCGAGGAGCCTGTCTACGACCTGGCCCAGGCCACCACCTCTCTGACGCACTTCCGGGCGGTCCGTTACGAGGTGCCGGTAACAGTGGCTCCAGGAGTGACCGCCACGTTCCACGACGCCGGCCACATCCTCGGCTCCTCGATCGTGGAGCTGTCCGTCACCGAGGGCTCGGAGACTCGCAAGCTGGTGTTCTCGGGCGACCTCGGCCGGACCGACGCGCCCATCCTGCGCGACCGGGCCGCCGTCCGCGAGGCGGACTACGTGTTCGTCGAGTCGACGTACGGCGGACGCGAGCACGAGCCCGAGGACGAGTCGCTCGAACAGCTGGCTCGGGCCGTCAAGGACGTCGTTGCCCAGAAAGGCGTCCTCCTGATTCCGGCTTTCGCGATCGGCCGGACCCAGGAAATCGTGTGGGCGCTGCGCCGCCTCCTCGCCGCGGGCCGCATACCTCAGGTCCGCCTGTTCCTGGATTCGCCGATGGCGTCGAAGGCGACCACGATCTACAAGGAGCACTCCGACTACTACGACCAGGATTCGCTCGATCTCCTGGCTCACGGCAGCGGCCCGATGGCCTATCCGGACGCCCACGAGACGCCTCTGGCCAAGCAGTCCGAAGCGATCGAGCGATCGAGTCGGCCCTACGTGATCGTCGCCAGCAACGGCATGCTCACCGGCGGCCGGGTTCTCAACCACCTCCGGAACCTGATCGGGGACACGCGGGCGATGATCCTGTTCGTGGGCTACCAGGGCGAAGGGACGCTGGGCGCCAACCTGCAGGCCGGCATCCGCACCGCCCGGATCGACGGCCAGGAGTTCGCAGTCCGCTGCGACGTCCGCTCCATCAGCGGCTTCTCCGCCCACGCGGCCCAGCCTGGGATACTCGCCTGGCTCGGCAACTTCGTCGAGGGCCGCAAGCCCGGCGATCCCGGAGTCCCGCGCCGAGTGTTCATCGTCCACGGAGATCCGGACGCGCAGGCGGCGATCGAGCCCGCGATCCAGACCCTCGGGCTGCCGACCATGGCGCCCCACTGGCACCAGCGCGTCGTCCTCGACTGAGGTTCGTGGCGGCCCTGCGCGGGCTTTCGGCGCCGGCATCGGGGTCCCTCGGCGGCGGCAACCGCGGACCTCGAGAGCCCGCGGCGAACCTGCCCGAGCCCGGAGTGATCCGGCCGGGCGTTTTCACCGATTTCACAATTGAGACCCGCCGGGGACGGGTCCCGTCACAACGAGGCGCCGGGGCTCGGCTGAGCCGGGGCTGGCTAAGGCTCTGCAGACACGCCTAGCGGGTCGGGAATGAAGAAGTCGCTCGATCGGGATTTCGATCCGGCAATGGACGAGCGCGAGCGGATGAGCGTCGAGGCTTTGACCATCGAAGCTCTCGAGCCTCGCAATCGAAGGCGCCGGAGCTTCCTGTTCGTCCTCGCGATAGTTCTCATCGGAGGCATCGCCGCGGCCGGGTTCGTGAGCCGGGCCGTCGGCCTCGACGCCAAACCCTCGGTGTCGCCCCCGCCGCCAACGCCGATCAGCTGGTCGAACCGGACCGTCGATGCCGCGACCCTGCCGTCGCCGGCGCCCGCCCGCTCGCTGTCACCGGGCGACCCGACTCCCAATCCGCATCCGCGCACGCCCCTCAGCGTCCAGATGAAGATACCCGGCGGCTACTGGCAGAAGAGCCACGGCAACCACTTCACCCTCGTGCTCATGAACACGTCCGGGCTGGAGGTTCCGTTCGATCCGTGCCCCACGTATCGGATGTACATCGCCGGCACGGACGTCACGGCCTCGCCGCTCCACCTGCTCAACTGCGAGGCGATCGGTTCCGTGCTGTCGATGGGTCGAACCGTGACGCTGGACATGGTCTACGAGCCCGCGGCCGACGATCCGATCGGGAACCAGACGCTGGTCTGGAGCTGGGTCCTGCCCGAGGACTACCAGGCCACCACGACGGCGCGCATCCTCCTCGCGCCATAGAGCCCCGGGCCGCCGAGCCGGCCCTTCGCTCCCGGCGCGCTACTTCGTCGTGCCCATGCTCCCCGGCGCGTGGAGCGGAGTACCCGCGGCGCAGGCCGGGCAGGTTTCCACGCCCGGTTCGTAGGTCGGCAGCTGGAGCTGCCACAGGGCGCGGAGTGGATAGCTGCGTCCCGTCGAAGGCGAAGTCAGCGAGGCGAGCCCGCCCGACCGGTCCGCCAGAACGGCGCAGGTGACGATCTCGCCGCCGAACGCCTCCACCGCGGGCAACATCGCCAGCAGCGAGCCGCCCGTCGTCAGGATGTCGTCGACGAGCAGGACGCGCTCCCCCGAGGCGATGGAGAAGCCGCGCCGGAACTCGCGCCGCGCCGTCCCGTCCGGATCCTTCACCTCTTCGGCGAAGATGGCCCGGACGCCGAGTTGTCGGGCCGTCTCGAAGGCGAGGATCACGCCGCCCGTCGTCGGCCCCGCGACCACGTCGACCATCGGCGTGCCGTCGGGGTTGCGATGGCGGGCGGCCCAGAAGCCGCACAGCTCGCTCGTTGCCGCGGGATCCTGGAGCACCAGGAACTTCTCGAGATAACGCTCCGAGTGCTTGCCGCTCTTGAGCAGGAAGTGTCCTTCCTTGAGCGCTCCCGAGACCTTGAACAGCTCCTCGGTCCGCGACGCGATCGCCCGAGCGGCCGCTTCCTGGGCCGCGGATCGGATGGTGGTCATGGCCGGTACTCCACTCCCTTCACCGACGGCGCCCCGGCTCGCTTTGGCAGAGCGGTTCCGACGAGCGGCCGGTACGACTCCAGCCCGCGCCGCAGGCACTCGGACCTGAGCTCGTCGGCGAGATGGACGGGCAGCTCGGGGTCCGCGAATATCGCCGTGCCGATCTGCACCGCGACGGCGCCGCAGGCCATGAAGTCGAGGACGTCGTCGAGCGAGGTCACGCCACCGATGCCGATGATCGGGATTGACACGACCTGGGCGACTTCGTAGACGACTCGCAGCGCAACGGGCTTGATCGCCGGCCCGGACAGCCCGCCGAAGGTGTTGCCCAGGAACGCCCTGGTCCGATCCGGCGAGACGGCCAGGCCCGACAGGGTGTTGATGGCGCAGATGGCGTCGGCGCCGGCGTCCTCGATCGCTTTGGCAATGGGCCGGACGTCGGCCACGTTGGGCGAGAGCTTGACGAGGAGCGGCAGCTCTGTGGCACGCCGGACGGCAGCGGTGACGGAACGTGCGGCGTCACGGTCGATCGCGAACTGGAGTCCGCCCTTGCCCACGTTGGGACAGCTGATGTTGAGCTCGATCCCGGCGACGCCGGGCAGCCCGTCGAGCCGGCGCACTACCTCGACGTAGTCATCGATGGACTCGCCCGCGACGTTGACGATCACCGGCACGTCCCAGCCCTGCCAGATGGGCCCGTACTTCTCGATCACCGCGGCCACGCCGGGGTTCTGGAGCCCGATCGAGTTGAGCATTCCGCCCGGCGTCTCGGTCACACGCGGCGGCGGGTTCCCGATCCGGGGCCGCAGCGTCGTGCCTTTGCAGCAGATGCCGCCGAGCTTCTGGACGTCCACGACCTCGCCGTATTCGACGCCGTAGCCGAACGTCCCCGACGCGACCATGATCGGGTTCGGCAGCCTCAAGCCACGCGCTGGCGCGAGGTCGACGGAGACGTCGATTCGATCGAGCGCAGCCCGTTCGGCCAGCGTCGGGCGCCCGACCGGCGTCGTCCCAAGGTCGGCCACGGCAGCCCCGCCGGTCTCGATTCGCGCCCGCTGAGCAGCCGGGCTCACCGGGGTGATCGGCACGATGGCGCTCTTGATCGCCCGGACGGTCTCGCGTCGCTTTGTTCTGGCGGTTGGTTTGTAGGCCGTGATGCGCACGTCGCCCGAGGTCACGACCTTCTTCTTGGCCTTCACGACACCGGCTCCCAGGCAATCTCGTCCGCGGCGAAGACCGGCCCTTCCCGGCAAACCCGCAGCGGCCCGTCCACTCCCATCACCGCGCATCCAAGGCACGCACCGACCGCGCAGCCCATCGTCTGCTCCATGGAAACCTGCAGGAAGGCCTTCCGACGGGCCGCAACGGATCCCGCCGGGTCCGTCTTGCCGCCGCCCCTCTTGCGACCCAGCTTCGCCACTCCGAGTCTCTCCCGGCGGCCGGCGGCGAGCCGGGCCAGCCGAGCGAGCATCGGTTGCGGGCCGCACGCGAAGGCCTGATCGGCCCAGGCCTCGTACTCGGGCAGAAGCTCTGTCACGTAGCCGCGATGTCCGAGCGAGCCGTCGTCCGTGGCCACGACATATTCCACTTCGTCTGGGAGCAGCGACGACGGGTACACGTGGCTCGCATCCAGCGCCCCAAAAAGGATCGTGACCTGGCGGCCGTCCCGGACCGCCTCGTCGGCGAGCATCCGCACCCCGGCCATGCCGAGGCCGCCCGCGATCAGCAGCAGGTTGCGGCTGCGCGGGTCGACCTCGAACGGTCGTCCCAGCGGCCCGAGCATGTCGAGCGTCTCGCCTTCACGGAGGCGGGTCAGCCACTCGGTCCCCCGCCCTACGGTCCGGAAGTGGAGCGTCACGGTGCCCGTCGCCGGGTCGGCCGTGTTGATCGAGAAAGGCCGCCTCAGCACCAGGCCGGAATAGTCGCCGGTCCGGACGTGGACGAACTGGCCGGCCCGAGAGCCGGTCGCCAGCTCAGGGGCGTGGAACGATTGGAGCCACTGACCCGGCAGGATCTGCCGGCTCTCGACCAGCTGCGCCGCGACGAGCCGCATCGTCACCGGCGATCGCCGTCGTCCTCATCGCTCGGTTCGCCTTCTTCCTCGTCCGCCGACTCGTCGTCTTCCTCCGCTTCGTCGGCCTCGCCCTCGGCCTCCTCGCCTTCGTCCTCGGCATGCGCGCCTGCGGGCTCGCCAAGGCTCGGGAAGGCTTCGGCCAGGGTATCGGCCAGGTCGCCGAACACGTCGGTCGGGTCGTAGAACTCGACGATCTCGTCGGGGCTGCCGAGCTTTCGCCACTTCCCGGCCTCGGCCTCGTCCTCGGGCACGACCTCGGCGACGAATGAGCCGTTGGCGCGGAGCGTGAGCCGCTCGTCCTCGTCGTCCACGACCATGAGGTCGCCCAGGACCGAGGTAAGGGCCGACGCCGCCGTCTCGAACTGCTCGAGCAGGTCCGCTTCGGTCTGCTGGCTGCGTTCCTGGAAGGCCAGGGCCAGGTCGTAGAGGCGCTCGGCGGCTTCCTCTTCGTTCTCGGGCGCTTCCTCGTACTCGTGGCCGGCCGCCCACTCGTCGGCCGCGCCGGCGTACGGGTTCTCTTCGAGCGAGACGGTGTCCTCGGGCGCCACGTCGGCGGTCTTGAGGAGGTCCTCGGTGCCGGTCGGCTCGGCTTCCAGGCCCGCCTCGGTCTTGGAGGCCTCGGCGAACGCGGCGAAGACGTCCGCCAGGTTGTAGAGCTCGATCAGCTCGGCCGCGTTCTCGATGACCTCGGTCTCGCTCATCCACTTGCCGGTCGCCTCGTCGAGGTAGCGGCTGCGGCTGCGGAAGGTGAGATCGGCCGCGATCGCGAGATAGTCGACTTCGTCGTCGATCAGGACGAGGCCGCCCAGGTCCGAGATGCGATCGGCGTTGGCATCGAGGAACTTGTCGAGCTGCGCGGCCGCCTGAACCAGGAAGTCCGAGTGCTCGAGCGAGGCGTCCGCGGCCAGTTCCCCGAGCAGGTCGTTTCGGCTCGTATCCATCACTTGGCCTCCTAACCCTTGTACTCCAGGTCCGGGCCTATTCGCTCCCGGAGGAACATGGAATGGTGTCGTTCGAACATCCACTCCCCGGCCCGGTGGCCGAGTGCTCGCGTAGCCTCGTCACGCTCGAGCTTGTCGAGCGTGGCGTAGTCCGGCAGGTCGAGCAGGATCACGTTGTCGAAGTCCCAGCCGTGGGCGACGTTGTACCAGCCGATGAACTTGATCCCGAACTTCTCCTGGTATTCCTTCATCTGGCCTGCGAACAGGGTGCGCATGAAGAACTTGAAGAAGGGATCGCGTCCCCGGCGAACCGAAAAGAACGTGGCAAGGACTGGCACCGGACTCTGCTTCTCCTCACTCCTGAGCGGGCTCGCCCTGGATCGCGTGACGATCGGTGGGCTCCCCGCCGCGGTTGTCTATTCTCGCACGCCGGGCGGCGAAGACGGCAATGCCTCAACGCGACGCCGGAGCGGCATGACTGCCGAAGAGCCGTACCCTTGCGAAGGGCCGGCAGCAGGCTCGAGCTAGTCCTCGCCGGCCTGCGGGTCCTCGTAGGCGAGGCGTCCGGCGGCGATCGTCAGGAGGACGCGGCCCGGCAGCAGGCGGCCCAGGAGCGGCGAATTCTTGCCCTTGGAGCGGAGCGATCCTTCGGACACCTGCCAGCTATCTGAACGATCGAAGACGACCAGGTCGGCGGGGGCGCCCTCTACCAGGCCTCGCGGCCGAGCCGCCGCCGAACCGGCGTTGCCGGCCCACCCGGTCACCACGCTCGCCGGACCGGATGTCAGGGCGGCGATCGCCCTTACGAGTGGCAGCTTGCCCGCATCCACCAGGGCGAGCAAGACGCCGAGGGCGGTCTCGATGCCGCTGATGCCGTTGGACGCTCGCCCGAATTCCACTTCCTTGTCCACCGTGGTGTGCGGGGCGTGGTCCGTGGCCACGGCAGATGCCGTTCCGTCGATCAGGGCGGCCAGGCAGGCCGCCGCGTCGGGAGCGGTCGCGAGCGGCGGATTCACCCGGAGTGAGGTGTTGTAGGGAGTGGCCGTCAGGACGCCGTCCGCCCATGGATCGCGGGCGGCTCCATCTGGTCCGAGCGCTTCCCAGGCCCAGCGCCGCGAACCGGCGATCCACTCGTCCATGAAGGCGAGGTGGTGCGGCGTCACGTCGCAGGTGACGGGCAGCCCGCTGGCCTGTGCCCGCCTCACAAGCTCCAGGCCCGCGGCAGTGGACACGTGGGTGAGATGGAGACGGGCGCGCGGCTCGTCGCCGAGAGCGTCCGCCAGGATGGCGATGTCGCGGGAGATGGCGTTGGCTTCGGCGGCGGCCGGCCAGCCCGCCAGCCCCAGCACCGATGCCACGTAGCCCTCGTGAGCCTCGGCACCCGCCGTCAGATCGGTGTCCTCGGCGTGCTCCACGATCGGCCGGCCCAGCATTCCGGCGTAGATGAGGGCGCTGCGGAGGAGGCGCCCGGTCTTGACCGGCGCCCCGTCGTCGGAGAAGCCGAGCACTCCGGCGTCGGCGAGCTCGCCCATCGCGGACAGCTGCTCGCCGCCCCGAGCGGCCGAGACGGCGCCGTAGGCGTGAACCTCGACGGGTGAGCCGGAGGCGCGGGCCGCGAGGCGGATTCTCTCGAGCACGCCGGGCTCGTCGAGCGCGGGCGAGGTATTGGCCATAAGCGCGACCGCGGTGAAGCCGCCGTGAGCGGCCGCCGCGCAGCCGCTGGCGACCGTTTCGGCGTCCTCGAACCCGGGCTCACGGAAGTGAACGTGGAGGTCCAGGAAGCCCGGCGCGACGACTACGCCTCGATCGTCGACGCCCGCGGCTTCGTCGCCCTCGAGCCAGTTCACCGACTCGAGCACGCCGTCGACGACGACTATCTCGCCGGCTCCTTCGCGCCCCGACACCGGATCGACGAGCCAGGCCTTCTCGAGCTCGAAGCGCTCGACGGTCTCGCCGACCCTGGGCCCGAGCCCGGTGCCCGAGGCGCTCACCTGATGATCTCCGTGTGGCCTTCGACGTGGGTTCCGGCGAGCAGGTACAGCAGCGCCATTCGGACCGCGACGCCGTTGGTCACCTGCTCGGTGATCACGGCCCGGCCGCTGATCGCCACGTCCGGGGCGATTTCCACGCCCTCGTTCATCGGCCCCGGGTGCATCACGATCGCCTCGGGTTTGGCCAGCGAGACCCGCTCCGCGTTGAGCCCGAACCGGGCCGCGTATTCGCGCAGCGAGGGCAGCAAGCCGCTCTCCATCCGCTCTCGCTGGATTCGCAGGGCCATCACCACGTCCGCGTCCCGGATCGCCGCGTCGACGTCGCTCGTCACGTTGAACCGGCCGTGGCCCGGGATCGTGCCCGCGGACCAGGCCCCGGCCCAGCGCTCGAACCCTCGCAGAAGCGTGGCCGGGCCGCATAGCCAGAGATCCGCGCCGGCGGCGGTCAGTGACCAGATGTTGGACCGCGCCACTCGCGAGTGGAGCACGTCGCCGACGATCACGACCTTGCGGCCGCGCAGGTCGCCGCCGGGCAGGTGTTCGCGCATCGTGTAGAGGTCCAGGAGGGCCTGAGTGGGATGGGCGTGCCAGCCGTCGCCGCCGTTGAGGATGTGTCCGCCGAAGATTTCCGCGGCCAGGTACGGAGCCCCGGATACGGAATGGCGCATCACCAGGATCTCGGCGCCAAGGGCCTCCAGAGTCCTGATCGTGTCCACGAGCGACTCGCCCTTGGTGACCGACGAGGTCGCGGGAGCGACGCTGACCACGTCCGCCGAGAGGTTGCGCGCGGCGGTTTCGAAAGAAACCCGCGTCCGGGTGGAGGCTTCGTAGAACAGGGTGGTCACCCGGCGGCCCATCAGAGCCGGCACCTTGCGGATCGGGCGCGCCAGGACGCCCTTCATCTCCGCGGTGGTCCGCATGATCAGCTCGATCTCGGGCCAGGTAACCACGTCCAGGTCTATGAGGTGCCTGTGCCGCCACGCCACGGGCGCCTGGGGCTTCGCCTCGGCGGTCACGCTGACGGCCATCAGTCGGCCGCCGTAGCCGCGGCCTGAACCTGCCGCGCGATGGTGACCTCGTCCTTGTCGTCCATCTCGGAGACGTGGACGTGGACTATCTCTTCCCTGGAAGTGGGCACGTTCTTGCCCACGTGGTCCGCCCGGATCGGCAGCTCGCGGTGGCCGCGGTCGATCAGCACCGCCAGGCGAATTGCCCGCGGCCGCCCGAAGTCGATCAGCGCATCCATCGCGGCCCGGACCGTCCGTCCCGTGTAGAGGACGTCGTCCACGAGCACGACCGTCATCCCGTTCAGGTCGAAGGGCAGGTCGGTGCCCTTCACGATCGGCTGCTGGGCCACGAGCGACAGGTCGTCACGATAGAACGTGATATCGAGCGCGCCGACCGGCACGCGAGCGCCTTCGTGATCGAGGATGGCGTCGGCCACTCGATGGGCCAGCGGCACACCGCGGCGCTGTATGCCGACGAGGGCCAGGTTCTGCGTCCCTGCCTGCTTCTCGACGATCTCATGGGAGATCCGGAGGATGGCTCGACGGATCTCGTCGCCGGTCATGATCTGCCGGTCGGTCATCGATTCACGCTGCCCTGCAAGGCGCAGTCCTCCTTCCCGGCCTCACCGTGCCGGTCGTTAAAGGTCTTGGGAAGGATACAGCGACGGGACAGGCCCCGCCCGACCCGGTTCGTCGCGCAGGCGGCGTCAGTTGCCGGGGCGGTCCGTGGATACGGGCGCAGGCGACCCGGACTCGGTCGGCGGCGGCACTTCCGGCGTCGCGATGGTCGAAGGCGGCAGCGCCGGCACGGTCTGGAGGTACGTCTTGCCGTCTACCGCCGAGGTGTAGACCAGGTGTGAGCTGTCGAACTGGATGCTCGACATGACCCGCTCGGCGGCCAGCAGCGGCTCGTCCGTGTCTACCCGCTCCGTGTCCGTGTCCACGGCGAAGAGGCTCAGCCGTCCCACCCTGGAGCTGCCCTTGTCGGCGACCCAGACGGCAACGTGGCGGCCGATGCTATCCCAGCGCACCTGCCAGGTCCGGACGGATCCGAGCTCCTGGGCCACGGGCAGCGCCTGGGGCAGCACCGGCTGCGGAACCGGCGTGGCGGACGGCGTGGGAGTGGCGGCCGGAGTGGAACTCGCATCGGAGCTGGGCTGCGGCGCCGGCGACTCGAGGGCCGGGGAGATCAAGGAAGGCAGAAGGCTCGCAACGGGCGCGATCGACGGCACAGGCGTTTCCGGGCTGGTCGCGGCACTCTCGGACGATCCGGGGGTGGGGGTCGCGGGCATGCTCGGTTCGGCGGGCGTGGGAGTCGCCATATCCACCGCCGAGCCCGACGGGACGAGCTGGAGGTTGGACCACTTGTCGAAGTAGAGGTCGCCGCCGCCGGGCTGCCAGAGGTCCGTGGACTGGTCGAACTCAACGGTCCCGGACCAGTAGACGACGTACTGGCCGGTCGGATCGACGACGGGCATCAGCATCGGCCGGGTGATCCGCAGCGATCGTCCGGTGGCCGGATCGAAGACGAAGGAAAGGGCTTGCACGGTGCTCGGGGACGCCGAGGAGGCGCCTCCGGCGGACGAGATCTCGCTGATCAGGATCCTGCTGCCGAACCAGCCCGAGAACAGATCCGAATGACTGGCCGTGACCGCGTGGGCCTGGCGATCTCCCTGCTGCCAGACGAAGATGTCCGGACCGGCGCTGTGGTCCGACGGCCTGGCCGCGAAGGCGACGAAGTGCCCGTCCGGCGAGAACTCCGGATCGCGACCCACGATCTCGAAGCCGCTCAGGATCGCGAGGGCGCCGTTGCCCGCTGCCGCGGGCGTCGGCTTGGGAGTCGGAGCGGGCGTTGCCGGCACCGGAGTCGGCGTTGGGGTGGCGACCGGCGAGGCCGACGCGACGAGCGACGGAAGCGGCGACACCACCGCGAGGCTGGCTGACGCCGATGCCGCGGACTCGGATGGCAGAGACCGGGGTGTCGCGCTGGGCTCGGGCGTCGGAACGGGAGTAGCGCGTGGCGTCGGGGTGGCGGTGGCCGCGATCGTGGGCTGCGGCGTCAGCAGATCGAGCGTGAGGGTCGGCTCCGCGTTGTTGAGCGGCAGGATGGCCACCTTGTCGGAAGTCCAGACGGCGGCGACGGTCGCGTTGGGAGCGATGGCCGCCGAGACGGTGCTGTCGCTGGCGATCGTTCCGAGGGTCTGGCCGCCGGCGCTCTGTACGGTGCAGCTTGTGTCGGACGGATCGCAATGCGATGACCCGCCCATGATCTGGTACACGCCGTTCTCGCCGGAGATCCAGTAGCTGGTCCCGTTCACCACGGCGAGTGGCGACGTGGATCCATTCCCGGGAGTCGAAGGCGTGGGAGAGCCGTTGGCGACGGGCCCGAGGCCGCCGGAGGACGGCGCCGGGCGAGAAATGGGGGTCTGGGCCAGGAGCGAGGCGCCGGCGACGACGAGCACGACCGCGACCGCGACCGTCGAGCCCACGAGCGAGCCTCGACTCGACAGCGACCTCGGGCTTCGAGCGGTCCGGCCGGGCGCCGCGTCCGCCGCGTCCAGGGCCGCCCTGGTCCGGGCCCACAGGTCCCTCGGCGGCTCGGGCATCGCGAGGGAAGAAAGCTCCATGTGGATCGCCTGGTACTCGTCGGCGACCTGGCTGCATTCCGCACAGCCGGCGAGGTGCTCCTCTAGCCAGGCGGCCTCATCGGGGAGAAGCGGGCCGTCCACCACCTCCGCGGCAAGGATGCGGGCCTGCTCGTGAGCCATCTCTTCGGTGCGACTCGGCTTCATCGCCGCACCTCCTCGGTGTCGTCCGAGTGGCGGCGAGGATCGGCGGCGTGGACCTTCTGGGCGTAGGTGGCGTCGAGCTCGGACTCCCGGCTCTTCTCCTGCTGCTTCTCGTCGGCGAGAGCCTGGCGCAGACTCTCGCGGGCTCGCGTGAGGAGGGCTCGTGCGGCAACGTGGCTGATGCCCAGCGCCTCGGCGAGTTCGAGGCCGGTGAGGTCGTTCACCTCGGCCATGAGGAGAGCCGCGCGCTGGCGTTCCGGAATGCGGGCCAGGGCTCGGGCCATTGGCCCCGAGAGTCGCATCTCCATGGCCAGATGCTCGGCTGAGGGAGCCGACCCGTACGACTCGCCGGTCCAGGGCAGGAACCGGACGATGCGCCGGCGGCGCATCTCGTCCAGAACCACGCGGTGGGCGATCTGGTACAGCCAGGCCCGGGCCTTGGCCCTGTCCTCGAGCATGTGCTGGGCGCGGTACGCCTTGATGAAGGTGTCCTGGGCGAAGTCGGCGGCGAGATCGGCGTCTCTGACCATTCGGAATATGTACGCGTAGATCTCCGAATGGTGGAGGGCAAAGAGCTGCTCGATGAACGTCCGATCCGCGGACGCTTCATCGGTGGCGTTCACGCCACGCTCCATTTGCCAGGTGACAGCGCTGATGGACACTCTTTCGCCGCCGATACGATTGACCGCCGCTGGCTTGCCCCCATGCGCCAGGCAGTTGTGACGGTATCGCGAGCGCGCCTGTTACGCGGCGCTCGCCTGGTGCGCGGCGACCCAGATCCCCCACTTCTCATAGCTTTTCCTGGTCGGCCCCCTCAGTGCTCGATATCAGAAGCTGTTCCACGGCCTCTTCGGGCGAGACCGGGTTCACGGGCAGGCCCGTTCCCAGCTCCAGACCCGCTATTTCTCGGAGTCGCGGGTGGATTTCCCAGTGCCAATGGTACGTCGCGTCGACGCGCTGGCGGAGCGGAGCGGCATGGAGGATCAGGTTGTGCGGGGGGCCGTCGAGGCGGGCCAGGCGCCGGAGAACCTGGCGGAGAGCTTCGGCCGTTGACGCGAGGTCCGTGTCCGTGGCCTGCCCGAAGTCGGCGACGTGCCGGCGGGGGACGATCCAGACCTCGAACGGCGAGCGCGAAGCATAGGGAGCGAACGCGACGCTGGCGGCGTCCTCCCAGATGAGCCTGGTCCCCGTCCGGGGCTCTTCCCTGGCCAGCCGGCAATATGGGCATTCGCCTTCCTTGATCACGAACCTGGCAGCGCCGCCGATCTCTTCGGCCACCCGGTGGGGAATCTGCGGCAGGTCGTAGAGGTCGAGGCAGCGGTGGCTCGTCCGCGCCCCGGCCTGGGCCCCACAGTTCTGGACGACCTGCAGATACTCGGTCTGGCCGAGCCTGGAGGCGTGGACGAACTCGGCCCGGACGCGGTCGAGCATGGCGCAGAGCAGGTCGCCGCCGATCATCTGGAGCGGTCGATGCTCGCCGGGAGGCGCCACGACGGTTCGCCAGCTGCCCGATGCACGCGCCTGGGCGAGCGCGACCTGGGCCAGGTTCCGCTCGATGGCGCGGGCGTCTTCTTCCGCCCCAACGACGTGGAACGCGTAATCCTTCAGCGTCCGAAGCCGGACTCCCTCTCCCGGAGGCTGGCCGCAGTTCTGGCACTCGCCGCCGTCGTCGACCTGGGCCGCGGCCAGCGAGAACCGGCCTCGGTTGAACTTGCGGTCCACGACCGTGGCGACCCACCAGTTGGTGATCTCGTCCCGGCGCAGCTCGAACAGTCCGGCGGCCATCAGCGCCCTCCCGAGCCGGCCGGCTGCCCGGCGATCGCCTCTTCGAGCTCGCGGCGCGCGCGCGCCGGATCGGCGTCGAGCGGGAGGTCTCCGGCGAGCGGCGCCCCGAGCGCCCCGGCAAGTGCCTTCGCAAAGGCAGTGGCGGCCCGGGCCACGGAATCCGTGGAGGGTTCCGTTTCGCGGCCCAGCTCCAGGTCGATCGACGTCGACTCCACGCCGGGCATGCCGCAGGCATCGATGAGGTCGAAATCGGACATGGCGACGCTGATGTTCAGGGCTATGCCGTGGTAGCTGACGCCGTGCTCGATGCGAACCCCTACGGCCCCGATCTTGCGGTCCTCGCCGCACCAGCACCCTGGAAAGCCCTCTCGGGGGCCGGCGTCCACGCCTAGCTCCCGGCAAGTGGACGCGAGCGCCGACTCGAGGGCCCGCACGAGGGGCCGGATGAGCAACCCTCGATCGGCCAGACGCAGGATCGGATAGGCCGTCAGCTGTCCGGGTCCGTGGTAGGTCACTTCCCCGCCCCGCTCGGTCCGGATCAGCTCGATGCCGCGCTCGGCGAGCTCGCCGGGCGAAGCAAGGACGTGCGCCGGGTCGCTGTGGCGGCCGAGGGTCAGTACCGGTTCGTGCTCGAGGAGCAGCAGCTGGTCGCCGATCCGACCGTCGATCCGGGCCGCAACGAGGCGATGCTGGAGGTCCCAGGCGTCGTGATACCGGACCCGCCCCAGCCAGCTGGCCGTCAGCGGAGCCGCGTCCGCGCGGCCTGGCCCGGGCCCCGAAAGCATCTCCATGCGGGCACGATACCAGGAGGGGCGTACCTGTTTACAGATGAAGCCGGCCTATTGGCGGTTGTCGCGGATAACCAAAGTGTCAATTGCCTGCCGCCCGCCGCCGACTACTCTGCTGAGAGCATGCAGCTCCGGCTGCGGCATGTCCTCACCCGCGGGCCACCTGCCCGCAAGCCGGTTCGCAGGTACGGACAATGGTCGGGGCGCCAACGAAGCAGATCCCGAAGACTGGCTCAGCGGCCCGTCATACCTGGCGGTTGTTCCGCGCTGCCCTGACCTTCCCCGCGGCCGGTCCCGTGCTGGTCGCCATGTTCCTGTCGCTCGCCTGCTGCGGCGCGGCATTCGGGCTGTGGATCCTCGGCAATCAGAGTCTCGGCGCCGGTGCCGGCTTCGTGGGAGCGGGAATGGCCGTGGGGGCCGCCGTGACACGCCTGGGCATGACGCGGACGGTGGACGAGCCCCTGGACAAGATCGCCGACTCCATGGAGATGCTCGCCGCGCGCGACGTGCTTGCTCTCGTCGATGAGTTCGCCAACCTCGCCCAGGGCGAGCCGGCCAAGCGCCTCACCGTATACGCGACGCCGATCAAGCTGCCAGCCGAGCCGAAGGTTCGCAGAGTCGCCGAGGCCCTCAACTCCACGATCTCCCGCCTCCAGGCCGGCGCGTACCAGTTCTACGCTGCCTCCGGTGAGCCCTGCCGCCGACTCTTGTACGTGGGCGCGGACGATTACCTGCTCGGCTGCACCTGCGCCGAAGTGATGGGGGGCATGCTGCCGGAGGGCGGGCAGGTCCTACTTCTGTCGCCCCACTTCCGTCATGCCGGAGCCGAGCTGCGACGTCGTGGCTTCGAGAGCACCGTCCTCGAGCGATTCCCGAACCTCCAGGTCGTGGGCGTCCTCGAAAGCGTCTTCGGCACGCCCACCGAGACTCCCCGGACCGCGCACCTGGTCACGTCCTTCATCAAGACCCATCCGCATCTCGCCGGCGTCTACAGCACCGAGGCGTACGGCGCGCTGGGCGCGGCGGATGCGCTGCGGGGCACCTCGCTCGCCGGCAAGACGGTCGTCATAGGGCACGACATTTTGGATCGGACGATCGAGGGACTCCAGTCCGGACTGATCAGCGCGGTGGTGACGCAGGACCCGTTCGGCCAGGGTCACGACACTCCGATCCATCTGTTCAACAGCATCGCCCACGGCTGGCGGCCGACCGATCCGCGCATGATCACGCACTCCGACGTCGTCACTCCGGACAACTACCACGACTTCTGGCGACCGTACGAAGGCATCGTGGAGACCACCGCGATGAAGGAGCGGCGGCCCAGACCACTCGGTCCGGCGCGAAAGCGCATCCGGATCGCCGTCCTGGGGATCGAGGACGGATCGTTCTGGGACCCGGTCCGGATGGGGGTCCAGGCCGCGGCCAAGGAGCTGGAGGCCTGCAATGCGACCGCGGAGTGGATCGTCCCCGAGGCCGGTTACGAGTTCAACATCGTGACTCGCGGAAAGGCCATCGACAGGCTGACCGAAGAAGGCTACGACGGGATCGCCACTCCAATCTACGACGCCGAGCTGGTCCCCTACCTCAATCGGGCGATCGCTCGCGGGCTCGTCGTCGCCACGCTCAACTCGGAGGCGTCGAGCCTGCAGGAACTGGTCGCCACTCTGTCGAGGGAGCGGCGCAGGCTGCAGCTCGCGGCCGGCAGCCTGGAGGTGGCCGCGCATCACGACGCCCTGACCGGAGCCTACAACCGGCTGGTCATGGATTCGGATCTGGCCGAGGCGGAGCGGCTGGCGGCACTCTCGCGGAAGCCCGCCGGCGTGATCATGATCGACATCGACCATTTCAAGGCCTACAACGACATGCTCGGCCACACGGCCGGCGACGAGGTCCTGCGGATGGTGGCGCGGCGGATCCAGGACGAGGTTCGTCCCGAAGACCGCGTCTATCGATACGGCGGCGAGGAGTTCCTCGTACTTCTTCGAGAGACGACCCTCGAAGAGGGCGAAACGGTTGCCGCTCGCATCGCTCATGGGGTCTCGTCGCTCAACCTGCCACATGACCAGAATCCGCCCTGGGGCGTCCTGACCGTCAGCGCGGGAGTGTCCGCGATCGACCCGGACAGCCCTCATGTCGCCGACACGGTCGCGGCGGCGGACACGGCCCTCTACCGCTCCAAGGCGTCCGGCCGCAACACGGTTGCGACCGCCCTGCCGGAGCCGCACCCGGAGACTCACAACAGGTCCAGCGCCCGAAACAACGGACACTGACGCCCCTGAGCGAATCTCGAGGCCCGGCGCAGATCCGATCTGCAGCCGGGCCTCGGTCTGAGCAGTCTTCCGTGGCCGGGCCGCGGGTTCGGCCGGTCCGTTCGGTCAGCTCGGGTTTTCGATGGTGATCCAGTCGATCTGGAGATCCTCGGTTCCGGAGGTACCGCTCGGGCATCCGTTCGCGTGGCATTCCTGCTGAAGAACGACGTGCTTGAGAGTGTCCGGGAGGGTTGACTGGGACCCGGAGTAGGTCCAGGCGGATCCGTCGACCGAGACGGTGACCACGTGGTTGAGCCTGGTGACCTGGATGGTGTGCCAGGTGCTCAGGTCCACGTTGTAGTCAGGCGAGGCCACCTGGGCGTTGTTGGAGCCGTAGTGGAGGAAGGTGTTGATGCCGCCGTCCGAGTCGCCCTCGAAGTAGTCCTCTTCGCCGCCGGTGGGCCACGAGGCGTTGTCGTCGGGCCAGCGCATGGGGATGATCAAGTGGCTCGTCGCGTTGCCGGTGTCGATGACCCGCAGGCGGACGGTCACGCGCTGGTCCACGCTGGAGAAGCCGTCGAGAGAGAGGCCGCCCGTGTACCAGCCGGCGCCGCAGTTCCCGGAAGACCTGTACGCCATGGTGAGGTGGAGGTAGCCGCCTGAGACGGTGTCCTGCGACGGGGCGGCGCAGTTCTGAACGCCGGAGCCGTACGGCCCGTCGTACGCGGCCCAATGCGAGGGCACGCCGCCCGAGTTGAACTGGTCGTCGACAACGGTCGTCCAGCCCGGCGTCGAGGCCGGTGGCGTGGCGGTCGGGACGGCCGTGGGCCTGGGCGTCGGCTTGGGCGTCGGAGCGGCCGTGGGAGCCGCGGTCGGGGCAGGCGTTCGAATCGGTGCCGGCGTGCTGGTCGGTCGTGGGGTCGACGGCACGCCAACGGAAACCGGGCTGGGAGAAGGTGTCGCAGGGGCCGGAGTGGGCGTGACGCCTGGGGTCGGCGTAGCCGTCGGCGCGCTGGTGGCGCCTGGGGCGGTCGAGGCCGATGGAGTCACGGTGCGCACGCCCCTGGCGACGGTGAATTCCGTCGTGAAGGAAGTCGTGCCACGGGAGGTGGCGACCCGGACGCTGATCCGATGGGTTCCGACGGGGGCCGAGGAGGCGCTCCACGGCATCGCCTTGCCGGAAGACCGGGTTCCGACGAAATCGAATGGGGCGGTCGTGTCGACGTTCGCCGGCTTACCCGTCATGGCCGGATTGTCGAGCCAGAAGCTGGCCCTGGTAACGCCATGCGAAGGCGCTATGAAGATGTAGGCGGTGCCGCCGATCCGAGCGCCTGCCAGGGGAGCGGCGGAGCTGCGGTCCGAGGAATGCGAGATCGCGAGGGCGTAGGTCGGGCTGGCGTAAGCCGAGACCACGACCGGGATGACGAGCGCTGCCACGCCGCCCACGACGAGTGCCAGCCGTAGAAAGTTGCCGTGCCGAAACTTCGAGGGTATCTGCATGTGGGGGGTCTCCGAATGCCCACGGACAGTGCGGGCGCCGCGAGAACCCTCTGTGGCAAGGGCTGCGGTCTGTCGACTCTAGGCACCGCGACCACACCGGCTCCATGGCCCAGAAGGCTCGCCGGCCCTTCGCCCTATCTCCCGGTCCTGCCTGGTCTGTTGTGACCATCCGGGAGGAATCGGCCGGTGGCGACTGTCGGAGACATGCTCCGGGCAAAGCGCGCGAAGGTCTCGACCAATGACCTCTTGGCCGTGGTTTGGCGGCTGGACTACACTGCCGCAATCGGGTAGCGCCGTCGACGCGGGTCGCAGGCTCGTGGCGGCAGGGGCAGAGCGACGCAAGGTGGACCTCGAGAGTCGAGCGGGCGAGGTTGGGCTCCTCGCTCTCGGGCAGGGAGGCGCCGTGGTACTGAACCAGGGAGGCGAGCCTTCGTCCGGCTCCGATCCCGGCACAGGCAGATGGCACCGCCTCCGCGGTCGCGACCGGGCTGCCCTGGTCGGGCTGGCCGCGCTTCTCGTGGCCGCCTTCACGCTGGCGGGGGCGGATCGAATGTCGGGGCCGGCGGCCGGTACGACCCCAACGGCTACCGCCACCCCGCTCGCCGCGGCGCCGGAGACCGCCACTCCTTCGTTGCAGCCCAGCCCGACGTCCACGCCGACCAGCTCGCCGACGGCTCTTGACAGCCCTTCGCCGGACCCGACGCCCGTGCCGACCGTAGGCCCCACGCCCGCGCCAGTCGTGACGCCGCGTCCCACTCCGAAGCCCGCGACTCCCAAGCCTGCGACGCCCGCTCCCACTCCCCCGCCTGAGACCACCGGCTGGGTGACAGTGGTGAGTGACAGCTTCAACTCGGGCGGGTTGCCAGGCCACTGGGCGAGCTACAACGGTCCCTACGGCTCGGGGCCCCGCAACTGCGCGATACCCTCCCATGCCGTCGTGTCGGGTGGCTACCTCCATCTGTTGATGAGCTATGAGACCGAAGGGCCGTGTGGAGCGGACTGGTATACCGCCGGGCTGGTCCTGCGCGGCTACAGCTCGATCGACCAGCGCGTGACGGTTCGCTTCCGGATCATCAACGACGGAGTCGCGAGTCACTACATAATCCCGATGCGCTGGCCCGACGGCAATTCCTCATGGCCCGCCGGCGGCGAGGAGGACTTCTGCGAGTCCGACACCTCGTCGGGCTGCACGACCTTCCTGCACTACGGCTCGAGCAACTCGCAGAAGTACCACTCCTACTCGGTGGACCTGAGCCAGTGGCATACCCTTCGATTCGAGCGCGCCAACAACGTCGTCAGAGCCTACATCGACGATATGGCGACGCCGGTCTGGACCTACCAGGGCACGTCCTCGACCCTTCCCGCCACGCTCAAGCATGTCGTCCTGCAGCAGGAGTGCCATGCCGACGGATGTCCGAGCGGGACTACCGGTACCGAGGACATCCAGATCGACTGGATCACGGTGGAGAACCCTGCTTGACCCGAATCGGCGAGTCGAGTGGCGGCTGCGCCCGCCTCGCCATTCGCGACTCGAACGGGCTCTGGTCAGGCTCTGCGGAGGGGCGGCCGAACTGCTCTACCCAGCGCCTGCCTTGTGGAGCCTATCTTCTTGAGGAGATTCCTGGCCGTGACCCTGAGGCGATGGTGGCGCAGCACGAAGTCCTCGACGGCTTCGCGTGGAAGGCTGAGCCCGCGTCGGAGGTAGCCGAAGGCGCTGGGTCGGATCACCCAGCCGTCACAGACGTAGAGATCGCCGGTCTTGAGCCCGTCCTTGTACTCCTCGTCGCCTTTGCCGAGCTCGATCCGCTGCAAGCCCGAGCGGGCGGCGGCTTCGATCATTCGCAGCTTGAGTATCGAGCCGGGTGAATAGCGGGAGAGCTCGCAGTCGTAGGCAGGGAACCAGCTCGCCATGACGGTGGCGGAGCGGATGCTGAACTCCGCCGCGATGAGCTGATCGCCGGCGTGGAGTGTCGAGAGCACCCCGGTGAGATCCGGCTCCGCCGTCTGGTACAGGTCGCGAATGAGCTGGACGTTCGATGCCCGCCCGAACCTATCGGTCCGGCACGTCCGACCGTATTGCTCCGACTTCCACCTCATGAGCAGGTCCAGGGCCTCGTCGTCGTGGACTTCGTAGCCGATGCGCACGGAGCCCAGCTCGCGGCCGACCTTCCGCTCCTTTTGGAAGATCGTCCGGGAACGCCGCCCCTCGCCGGCGGCATACGCCTCGAATCCCATGGCCAGGTCTATCTTCGGGGCGGGGCACGTTTCGGCCCGGGGTCCGACCATGAACCGCTGCGAGTCCACCAGGTGATCGAAGCGCCAGGCTGAGATGCCGCACTCGCCGAGAATGCCCGGCAGGTCCAGCTGCGCCTCGGGTTCGCAGATCATCGCCTGGCAATCCGACAGGCCGAAGCCCATCGCCACCGCCAGCCCGAGCCTGCGGCGCTCGAAGGGAAGGAATGCCACGGGCGTTCCGTCATCCTCCACGATCGCGACGCGAGCCTGCGGCCTGACGCGACCGACTGCGATCGCAAACAGGGGTGAGAGAAAGGGGTTGTCGAAACTCGGCCACCGCGCCTGAAGCTCCCGCCAGCGATCGATCTCCCTCTTGCCGAGCTCACTCGGAAGGCAGACCGAGGTCTTCACGGCCGATAGACTTCCGCGGACGTCACGAACTTGCCCTTCGAATCCTGCCCACCGACGATGAGGGCGCTGCCGTCGAGCAGCAGGGTCGCGGTCTGTCCAGCGCGGCTGGTGGCCATCGGGGTCGTGGCGGAGAAGGTGCCGCTGGCCGGGTCATAGAGCTCGGCCGTATCGAGACTGGCAGTGCTCGCGTCCCGACCACCGGCCAGCAGGACTTTTCCGCCGGGTAGCAGGGTGGCAGTCTGCGTGGTGCGACTGGTGGTCATCGCGCCGGTCAGGGTGAACTTACCCGTCATCTCGTCGTACAGCTCCGCGGATGGCGGATGCCCCGCGGCGACCGAACCGCCGGCGACGAGAACCAGCCCGTCGTCGAGCAAGGTCGCGGTGTTCCCGGTGCGGCCGGCACTCATCGACCCGGTCGTGCTGAAGGTGCCGCTGATGGGGTCGTACAGCTCCGCCGATGGAAGGTACGTCGCGCCGTCGTTGCCGCCGGCGATCAGGACGCGGCCGTCGGTCAGAAGGGTGGCCGTATGTCCGAAGCGAGGCCTGGCCATCGATCCGGTCTTTCGGAAGGCCCCCGTCCTGGGGTCGTACACCTCGGCAGAGGCCAGCCGCCCGGAGCGATCCGCGCCTCCCGCGATCAGAACCTGGCCGTCGCACAGCAGCGTGGCCGTGTCGCCGTTTCGCGCTGTGGTCATCGAGCCAGTAGCGGAGAAGGAGCCTGTCGCGGGGTCGTACAACTCGGCCGAGGCCAGATAATCCGCCCCGTTGTCGCCGCCGGTGATCAGGACCCGCCCATCGGTGAGCAATGTCGCAGTATGCCGGTAGCTACGCGGAGTTCGCATGTTCCCGGTCGGCACGAAAGACCCGGTCTTGGGGTCGTAGAGCTCGGCGGAGGCGAGTACTCCCGAGGGGCTGTTGCCACCGGCGATGAGCACCCGTCCATCAGTCAGAAGAGTGCCCGCAGGCTGCGCGGCATCGGCACGCTCTCCCTGGTATTCCCTGACAACGGTCGGAGAGCCCGTCAAGGCGAAACCTGGGGAGGCCGAGGCGGAGGGGATTCCGGCGGCCGAGGCGGAGGGGATTCCGGCGGCCGAGGCGGAGGGGATTCCGGCGGCCGGAGGCAGACTGCAGGATGCGGAGCCGAGGACCGGCCGGATCACGGGCGACGGCGTCGCCGAATTGCCGGCGCAACTGACAGCGCCGGCGGCGAGGACCAGGACCCCAACTCCCATGGCAGCCGAACGAAGCCACGGCCTTCCTGGCAGCCTTCTTGTTGAAGATGCGGAGCCGGTTCCTCGTCGCATCACTCAATTCGCCCCGATGACCACGTCGTCGATGTATTCGATCATCTGCTGCTGATAGTGCTCGGCTCCGAGCTGGACTATGGTCAGCTGCGTTGCGGTCGGCCCCAGATCGTAGTTTGTATCGGAGAACACCCGTACGTCATCGATCCACACCTGCAGCGTGCTATGGGCGCCGTTGGGAACCACGTGCAGTGTCACTTGCTGCCACTGGTCGAGAGGCATGAGCGTTCCCAGATCGGTATAGCTCCAGGACCCCGGATTGCTTGGGTCGACCGTCCGCAGCCATGCGTTTCCGCCTGCGTTCTGGCGGAAAACGTCCACGATGCGGGTTTGGCTGTCCTGGAAGAAGCGCAGATACGGCACGTCGTTGTTGACAACCCCCGCCTCGGTGACGTTGAACCAGCCGGTAGCCCAGACGTCGGTCCTGGCCCCGCCCAGATCCTTTCGGATATAGGTCATCGAGTTTCCGGCGGTCGACGCTTGCAGCCGGGCCGCGCAGTTGCCCGTGTAAGACACGCCCATCGAGATCGTGGCTGTGGCGTCGCCTTCCTCATGCACTTCGGTCCAATTCCCAAATGCCGGGCTGCCTTCGAAGT
>DAHXON010000035.1:290-34206 GCA_027364875.1 Chloroflexota bacterium | reverse complement strand
GCCCGAGCCCGCCCGCGAGCCGGAGCGGGTCGCCGGCCCCGCGGTCGTTGTCGTTCACGGCTGGGAGTCCAATCGCGGTCGAACGTTCGCCCACGTCCGGTATCTGCACGCCGCAGGCTTCCATTGCCTGGTCTTCGACGTTCGAGGCCACGGCGACAGCCCAACCGACGATCTGCCGGTCAACGTCCCCGAGTTCGCCGAGGACACGGTCGCGGCCGTCCGCTGGCTGGCCCGCCGGCCCGAAGTCGAAAGCATCGGCGTGCTCGGCCATTCGATGGGGGGCGCAGGGGCGATCGTCGCCGCAGCTCGGGAGCCGCTGATCCAGGCGGTCGTGAGCGTCTCGGCCCCGGCCGATATCGTCCTGATCACCCGCAAAACGTTCGAGATGGCCGAGATGAACATCCCGGAGCCCATCGCGACGCCTCTCGCGTGGTTCACCGCCGCCCTGCTGCTCGCCCCACGCCGTCACGGGCTCCACGAAGCCAGCGCCACCGTGGCCGCGGCAACGTACCGCGGGCCGCTTCTGCTGATCCACGGAGCGCAGGATCACGGCGTCCCCGTGAGCCACCTGGAGATGATCGCCAGGGCCGCGACCCGGCAGCGCGACGAGGTGGACCCGGTGGTCGAGACTCTCGTCCTGCCCGATTTCGGGCATCGCTGGCTGTACGAGGATGCCGGCTGCCGGCGCAAGACCGCGGCTTTCTTTGCCGAGGCGCTCGGTGGACTCGATCCGGATCTCGCCGGGCGGCGCGCGGCGGACGTCGAGGTCAAGCGCCCCGACGATCCCGTCTACGGCTTCGGCGGGCTGGCCGGCAAGACGGCGACTGAGCCTGCCGGCTCCTGAGTTCGATCGGAGGGCAAATGGAAACCTGGCAGGCAATCGACGGGACCCGGGCCATTCGCAAGTTCCTCGACAAGCCCCTCGAGCCGGCGCACCTTCGCCGCATCCTCGACGCGGGCCGCCGATCCGGCAGCTCCAAGAACCAGCAGAACTGGGATTTCATCGTCTGCACGGACCGGGCTCACCTTCAGGACCTCTCCGGCGTGGGTTCCTATGCCGGCCACATCGCCGGCGCCGCCGCGGCCATCGCCCTGGTCGTGCCAGATCCGGCCACGCACGACGCCCCGTACTCGATCATGTGGGACCTGGGCCGGGCCGCCCAGAACATGACCCTCGCCGCCTGGGAGCTCGGGATTGGCTCCGTGCCCGCCACGGTCTACGACCAGCCCCTTGCCCGGCAACTCCTCGGCTACCCCGCCGACCACTGGTGCGAGTTCATCCTCTCGTTCGGCTACCCGGAGAAGCCGGAAGCGCTCACCTGGGCCAAGCGCGCCGGCGGCCGCAAGCCGCTCGAGGCCGTCGTCCACTACGAGCGGTGGTAGGACGCGGAGACTTGGTGCCGAACGTCCCGTGAGCAGGAGGAGTGTTAGTGGCGAAGCGAAAGGGAAAGAAGACGTGGTTCGCTGCAAACAGCGTCTTCCTGCATGCCGATCGAGGCTCTGGACCCCGACAGCTCTATGAGGAGCGCGTCGTCCTCCTGCGCGCCCGAAGCGGTCAGAAGGCGATCGCGCTGGCCATGCGCGAGGCGAACCGATATGCCGGGATGCTGGACGCGGTGACTTTCACCGGCTTCGTCGATATCTATCAACCCTTTGATGAGGTAGCGGTCGGGGCCGAGGTCTATTCACACATGGACCAAAGCGACCTCGGACCCACGGAGTACCTGTCACTCCGATATCCACCGGAGCCACTTGACTGCGAGGCTGAGGGACGCGAGCACCGGTACTACAACAAAGCGCGTGGATACTCCGCCTGCTACCACTGCGCGGTGGTGAAGCCCGGAGAGTTGTGGAAGTAGGGCCAGATGGGGCCGTCGGATGAGGCTGTCTGGTATTCGGTTCTTCCTCTCGTTCGGCTACCCGGAGAAGCCGGACGCGCTCACCTGGGTCAAGCGCTCCGGCGGCCGCAAGCCCCTCGAGGCCGTCGTTATCTACGAGTGGTGCAGCCCGCTGTGAACTTCACGTTGGACCGACAAGGCTCGGCGCTGGCTCGGATAACCGACACTGAACCGGATATGCCGTGGTTCGAGGGCCATTTCGAGCCAACGCCCGCGTTCGAGAACGTCAGACCTCTGTTCGAGCGATGGGGTGCCCTGCTGGACCAGCCAGATCTCGACGTCGAGGAATGGGAGGGCACCTCCCGGCAAGTGCGGCTCCTGGGAATTCGGCTGGTGCCGGACGACGGCAGCAGCATCGACGACTTCGCACTCTACGTGCACGGGGATCGGTGCCGCTTCCGGTACGGGTGAGCGTTGGGTCGCAAGCCGCTTGAAGCCATCGTTTACGAAGAGACGCAGGCCGTTCGACGCCCCCCGACGCCACCGTTCGACGCCCCCGGCGCCAACGAGTCTTCCCTCTGTTCCAGCCGGAGTGGAGCCCGGTGGCCATTCAGCTGGGCGACGCTCGCCGCGAGCACAGGCGGGCCGCGCTTCCTGGCGGTCTTCCACTCCTGCTGGAATTGAGGTCCGCAATGGCATAGACGCGGCCCGAAACGGCGCGAGACTCCACTGGCGCTGGAATTGAGGCCCGAGCGGGCGGCCAGGCCCGGCCCGGCCCGGCCAACGCGGACCGCCGCGGCCTGACCGGCGCGGCGCGGCCGCGACTCACCCAGCGGCGGCCTCTCACCCGAGCCGGGGAAGCGTCAGTCCCACCGGAACGAGCGGGCCGCGATGCCCAGGCAGACCACCAGCCAGCCAACCAGGATCGCCAGATCCACTCCGATCGGCGCCACCTGAGTGCCGTTGACCATCACCTGGCGCAAAGCGTCGCCGAGGTACGTGAGCGGCAACAGGCGCGCGATATTCCGCAGGAATTCCGGCATGAAGTCGAACGGGAAGATGCCGGACAGGAACATCAGCGGCATCTGGACCACCTGGACCACGCCGTTGGCCTGCTCCTCAGTCTTGAGGAAGGCTGCAAGAGCGAAACCGAGGGCCAGGAACGCACCCGCGCCCAGGAAGACGAAGCCCGCCATGGCGAGCAAGTTGCCGGTGATCTGGACGTTGAACACGACCATCCCGACCCCCAGGATGAGGACCGTGTCGACGGCCGCCACTATCAGGCGCAGCAGGATGTTGCTTCCGACCAGCTTCCAGCGGGCGAGCGGCGTCGCACCGATGCGCTTGAGGATGCCCTTCTCGCGCTGCTCCACCAGCGGGATCGCGGCGAACACGCCGAGCTGCATCAGAGCCATGGCGAGGATGCTCGGCACCAGGTAGTCGATGTTGCTGAGCGTGGTGGACGACAGGCTCTCGGGCTTCAGGGAGACGAGGGCCGTGCCGCCGGCAAGCCCAAGGTTCATGTTGTTGACCAGCTCACCCAGTACGCTCTGCACGACCTGCGAAGTGGTGGACTTCGTCGGGTCCGTGTACAGCTGAAGCGCGACCGGGTTCTTGGCGGACAGCGAATCCTGGAAACCCGACGGGATCACGATGATCGCCGACACGTCGCCGCGCTGCATGGCCGCCTTCTCGGCGTCGAGCGTGCCGACCTGGAGCGTCAGCGGCACCTTGTCGCCCGATAGCGCCGTCTGGACGCCGCGCGAGGCCACCGACCCGTTGAGATCGACGAAGCCGACCGCCACCTTGCTGTTGCTGCTCCCCGAGAAGATAACGCCGAACAGCAGGACGAACATCACCGGGAAGAAGAAGGTCCAGAAGAGAGCGGCGCGATCGCGGGTCAGGCCCTTGAGGTTGGCCACCGTGAGAGTCAGCAGTGTGTTCATCGGTGGCTCCTAGTCCCGCAGGGCTCGACCGGTCAGGTCGAGGAAGACGTCTTCCAGGGTCGCCTGGCGGATGCCCAGGCCGTGCGGCTCGACGCCGCGCTCGTCGGCCGCGGCGAGCAGCGCACCGATGGTTCCCGGTATGTCAGTCGAGTAGAGGACGGTCTGGCCGTTCTCCTGGCTGGCCCGAGTGACTCCGCCCAGGTGGGCGAGGGTTTCGGCCGGGAGCGTCGCACTGGAGTCGAAGAAGACGGCCCGTTCCTTGAAGCGGCGCCTGATCAGCTCCTGGACCGTGCCGATCTCCAGGATGTGGCCGTGATCCATGATCGCGACCCGATCGCACAGCTCGGTGGCTTCTTCCATGTAGTGGGTGGTCAGCATGACGGACTTGCCCTCCGCCTGGAGTCGCTTGACCAGTTCCCACAGGGAGCGGCGCGCGGCCGGATCCAGGCCGGTGGTGGGTTCGTCGAGGAAGACCAGTTCCGGGTCGTTGACGAGGGCCAGGGCGATCGAAAGGCGCTGCTGCTGCCCGCCCGAGAGGTTCATCGACCGGGCGTGAGCGCGCTCGCCCAGGTCGAGGTCGGAAATCAGCTGGTTGGTGGGCACGTGGTGGGCGAAGAAGGTGCCGAAGAGATCGAGAAGCTCGGTGACCGTCAGGCGCGGGAAGAGAGCGACGCTCTGGAGCTGGACGCCGATCCGCTGCTTGATCGAGTCGGCGTGCCTGGTGACGTCCATCCCGAGGACGCTCGCATCGCCGGAATCGGGCTTTCGCAGCCCTTCGAGGATCTCGATCGTCGTCGTCTTGCCGGCCCCGTTGGGCCCGAGCATGCCGAAGACCTCGCCTCTGCCAACCGTGAAGCTGACGCCGTCGACCGCCTTGACGTCGCCATAGCACTTGCACAGGTTGGTGACGCTGATCACAGGCTCGTTTGTCTGCGCCATCACGCTCCTCGCCTCCGGGCCGGCCGATCCTCCGTGTCGCGCGGAACACTCTACCCCGCCGGCTCCGAGGCGGGCGTCCCACTTGCGGATGACGCACCGCGCGACCTCAGGAGCGCGGGTGCTCGAGCAGCATGTCCGACGAGCGCGGCCCCAGGATCGCGAAGCCAAGTCCCTCGTAGAGCCGGATCGCCGGAGTGTTGTCCGCGTAGACGCCCAGGTACACGAGGTCGATGCCCGCCGCGACCGAATCCACCGCCAGCTGGTGGGTGATCAACCGGCCGTAGCCGCGCCCTCGGAAGGACGGCCGCGTGCCGATGGACGAGAGGTGACTCGCCCCGTCGAACGTGTACCGCTCGCCGGTCGCGGCCGGCTCGCCGTCCACCCGCAGCAGGTACGCGTGGAAGCGAGGCTGCTGGAGCGTCAGATCGATCTCGGATACCAGGCCGCCGCGTCGGCCTTCGGGGATCTGGAAGCTCTCGCCTATGACGAGGGCCAGGTCGCGGGCCACGCGCTCGCGGTCGGCTCCGTCCGGGCAGTTCCAGTGTTCCAGCGTTACCTGGGCCGGGAGGCCGGGCAGGTGTGTGTCTGCCGGATCGCGGAGCAGGATCATGTCGTAGCCGCCGCCCTGGTCCACGAAGCCGTTGGCGGAAAGCCGCGCCACGATGTCCGAGGGCGTGCTGAGCCCTGGAATTGCCCACAGATATGGCCGGCGGTCGAGAGCATCGAACAGCGAGGACGCCTGCTCGAGCCTGGCGTCGAACGCCCTCGGGTCGTCCGGCCAGCGGACGGCGGTGAGCCGGTTGAAGAATGGTTCGCGCTCGCTGCCCGAGAAGAGCATCACCGAGTCGCCCAGATCGCGCCAGCCTCTGCCCGGGATCGAGATCGCGCGGGCAGGATGGACCTCGAGGAACCGCAACGTCTCCTCGTCTAGCCCGAACCAGGGTGCGGGGCCACCGGGCAGCGTCATGAGCTCACCATAGGCGATTCCGCCCGAAGCTTCAGCGCCGGGCCGTGCCCCAGCGCGCCGCTCGCCCCTGCGGCTGCGTCCAGTGAGCCGCGGCACCCACCCGGTCGTGTAACTAATACCCAGCCGCTAAGATATCTCCAGCCACCGGTCTCGCCGCCTCGTTACGTCGGTAGACCGGCGTTCGAGCAGGAGAGACATGAGAGCGCTTCCCCGTCGCGTCGGCCTTGGGATCGCGGCCAGAGGCGACGTATCCGACGCCATCGAGTGGGCGCGCCGCGCCAGGGACGGCGGCCTCGAGGCGATCTGGGTCCACGACTCGTACTTCGAGCGCGACGCCGTCACCTACGGCACGGCAATGGCCACGGCTCTCTCCGAGGACGGCAACGATTCCTTCCGAGTGGCTCTCGGGTCGGTCAATCCGTTCACCCGTCACCCACTCGTCCTGGCAATGACCGGCTCCGCGCTCGACGATCTCCTGCCCGAGCGCATCACCATGGCCATCGGTTCCGGCCAGCCTGTGCGTCTGGGCCAGATGGGCATCCCCTACACCCCGGCCGACGCCGTCGCCCGCATCGGCGACACGATTGACCAGCTGCGGCTGCTCTGGGCCGGCGAGCGCATCAAGATCGGCCGCGAGGATCTCCCGCCGATCCAGCCCATGTTCCCGCCGGTGCACCGGATTCCGCTCTACGTGGCCGCCAACCGCCGCGAGTTCGTGGAGCTTGCGGGGCGCAAGGCGGACGGCTACCTCGCCAAGCCGTGTGAGTCGATCCCGTCGCTCCAGACGATCCACGGCCGGCTGCGAACCGCCGCCGCGGAGGCGGGCCGGAACCCGGACGACGTCGACACCGCCGCCTACCTGCTCTCGCTGGTGGACAAGACCCGCCGCGAGGCCCTGAACCGGGCCAAGCGCGAGCCTTTCGTCATCTACATGATGTCGATCCTGACGCCGGTCTCCATGGCCCGGGCAGGCTTCGAGATGGAGCTGCGCGACCGCATCGCCGCCGCCTGGAAGGCCGAGGACTACCACGAGGCCGGCAAGCTCATCCCGGACGAGATGCTCGACGCGTTCATGCTGTGCGGCACCCGCGACGACGTGGCGGCCCAGGCGATGGCGTTCCACTCCAAGACGGGTCTGGCGCTGCCGCTCCTCCAGCCTGTGGTCCAGGAACGGCATCAGGTTCTCGAGCTGATCGAGACGGCGAAGATCTACGCCGCTCTGCCGGAGCCGGCGGCCGAGACCGCGCCCGCGCCTGCGGCCGTGCCGGTTGCCGTCGCGGCCTCGACCGCGCTCGGCAGCACGCCCGTTGCGGTGGCGGGGGCATCAGCGGCGACTCCTGCCCTCGCACCTGCCGCGGCTTCCGGCAGCGGCCTTGCCGGCGATCGACGCCTCAACATCCTCGACAAGGCCTGGCGCCGGGTGACCGCGGCCTGGGAGATAGTCCGGCCGTTCGCCTACACGGTCTCGGTCATTCCGACCACCGCGGGCGGAGCGCTGGCAGTGGTCGACGGCCGCTTCTCGTGGATCCCCTTCCTCGCCGCGCTCGCGGCCGCGATGCTCATCCAGTCCGGGACCAACGTGGTCAACGAGGTCTTCGACGTCCGCAAGGGCATCGATACGATCACGTCGCCGCGCGCCAGCCACGCCGTGCTCAAGGGCCGGATGACCGAGCGAGGCGCGTACGCCTTCGCCCTCGGCATGTTCGCCGTCGCCATCGCGCTTGGACTGTTCCTCGCCTACTTGCGCGGCCCGATCATCATCGTCCTGGGAATCCTGGGCCTGATGGGCGGCTACGGGTATACGGCGCCGCCGTTCGAATACAAATACAAGGCCCTTGGCGTGCCGATCATCTTCGGATTGATGGGACCCTTGATGGTCACCGGGTCGTACCTGGCAGTCACCGGAACCTGGGAGCCTCGCACGATAATCCTCTCGCTGCCGATCGGTTTCCTCGTGGCGGCTATCGTCCACGGCAACGACTGGCGCGATATCAGCGACGACACCCGAGCCGGCATCCGAACGCTCTCCAACCGGATCGGACGGTACTGGGCTCGCTACGCCTACCTGGCTCTCGTCCTGGCCGCATACGGCAGCCTCGGACTGGCGATCGCGTTCCGCGGCCTGCCGGCCACGACGGTCCTGGCGATGCTGTCGCTGCCGTTCCTGGCCCAGGTGATCGGTTCGGCCGAGCTCGGGGCGCAGGGGCAGGCTCGCGCGATAGCCAGGATCGACCTCCAGACGGCCCATCTCCACCTCGCCTTCGGCACGCTGCTGGTCGCGGGCCTCCTGCTGTCCCTGGCCATCGGATGACGACGCGAGGGGACAGCCGCTCCGGCCCGGAAGCCGACGTTCCGCTTGTGTCCGGCGTGCGCCTCGACGCCGGTATGGCTGTCGGCCTCGCCGCCGCCATTCCCGCCTTCGCCGCCACGTTCCGGGGTCCGCGAGAGCGCTTCTGGAGCCGAATGACAACGACGGGCCTGGTGCTCGGCGGCCTGGCGCTGGCGGCCAACCCGAAGCTTCGCCGCACCAGGATCGGGCCGCGCGAGGTCCTCGTCGGCGCCGTTTCGGCGGCAGTCCTCTACGGCACGTTCAGACTCGGGGACCGCTTCGCGCGGCGATTCGTCCCGGGCGGCGCCGATCAGATCGCGGACATCTACACGCTTCGGGAGCTGGCCCCGCGCGGCGAGACGGCCGCTCGACTCGTGACCGTGATCGGGCCCGCGGAAGAGCTCTTCTGGCGGGGCCTGGTCCAGGAGGCGCTGATGCGCCGCTACGGGCGTTGGACGGGCGCGGCGATGGCGTCGGTGGCCTACTCGGCGATCCACGTCACGACGGGTAACTTCACCCTCATGGGCGCGGCGGGAGTCGCCGGCGCTCACTGGTCGGCCCTCTACGCGGCGGGCGTCCCGCTGGGGGCGCTGGTGGTCAGCCACTGCGCCTGGGACGTCTGGATCTTCCTGGTCCAGCCGACCGGCGAGGTGACCGTCCTGGCCCGAGGCTGACTTCGCCTCAGGGCGATCTGGCCGAGGCGGCTTCGGCCGGCCGGCTGAAGCCAGCTAGCTGCCCCAGCGCTCCATGGCTCGGGCCCACCGCTCGGCGGTTCGGGCGGCCTTCAAACGCTGCCGGTGGGCGCGCTGGCGAGTCAGCTCGTCGCGGATCGGCCGCAGGATCGTCAGCCAGCCGTTCACCCGTTCGTAGGTGAGCTCGTTGACCGCCAGGACCTTGCCAACCACGCCGTTGTCGAGCTCGCGCCAGACGATGCCGACCCCCCAGTCTCCGGCTTCCATCGAGGCCTGGGCGGCTCGGCCGCCGACCTTCGTGCCGAGGACGAGTATTCGAGGCCAGCGCGCCGCCCTCGGCGGGTCCTCGAGCGCGTCGATCAGCTGGGTCGCGATCCACCACATCCCATCGGAACCCAGCGCGACCCGCTCATCGCCGACCGCCCACAGGTGAGCGTCGCCGCGGTCGTCCATCGAGATCGCGATCCCGTTCGGCGAACCGGGAAGCGAGAACGACATCGGCTCGATAACGGAGACCGAAATCCGCGACTCATCGGGGAACGATTGGGCCGCCGTCGGAGCGACGCCGACGATCTCGATCGGCTGCTGGTCGCCGGCCGATTCGAACAACCTCCGCACCACCGCGGTGACGTCCTCGTCGGTGAGCGGCGAATCGTCGGTCCAGGATCGCGTCGCTCCCAGATCGAATAGTCGAGCGAGCTCGTCGTCGGCGGATCTGGTCACGATCCGGATCGACCGGCCATCCACGTCGAGCTCGAAGGTCTCCTCGCCAACGGCGAGTGCGACTCGGTCCATGGCGCCACCTCGCTTGTCTTGAGTCCTCCATCGGCCACCCGGGAGGATCTCCGGCCTAGTGAGGGTTCCCGCCCCCGTCGATCATTTGTTCGACAGGCACGCTCCGGGCACGACCCGGCGTCCCAAGACTACACGTTCGAAAGGGTGCCGGTGGGACTTTCGGCGGCTGGCACTGGTACTTCTGGCCCAGGTGTGGCGCGCACGCACCACTAATGTGCGGGGGGTGCCGGCCCGGCCGTTCGGCCGCCGGTTCGGGCGAATTCCCCGCCATACGAGGGGACCCGTCGAAAGCGCGTGACAGGCTAGGTGGCACGGGCAGGCCTCATGCTTCGAGGACGCTGCCCACAAGGAGTCTCAGATGCGCATCGGACTCAACATGCCCAACTTCGCCGAGTTCGCCGATCCGGCGACCGCGGTCTCCATCGCTCGTGAAGCCGAGCGGGCGGGCTGGGAAGGCGTCTTCGTGTGGGACCACATCAACATCTTCGGTGAGATGCCGGTGCCGGTCGCGGATCCATGGATCCTTCTTGCGGCGATGGCCCAGGCCACCGAGAGAATTGCCCTCGGGCCGATGGTGACGCCGCTGCCACGACGGCGGCCCTGGGTGCTCGCCCGGCAGACGGCAACCCTGGACCGGCTCTCGGGCGGGAGGCTCGTCATGGGCGTCGGGCTTGGCCTTCCGCCCGAGACCGAGTTCGCCGCCTTTGGCGAGGACCCTGATCTGCGGGTCCGGGCTGAGAAGCTGGACGAGGGCCTGGAGATCCTGACTGGCCTGTGGTCCGGGAACCCGTTCGAGTTCACAGGACGGCACTATCAGGTCGCGAGAACCTCGTTCCACCCCACCCCGGTCCAGCAGCCGCGGCCCAAGATCATCGTCGCGGGCACGTGGCCGGTGGCCGCTCCATTGCGCCGTGCGGCGCGGTGGGACGGCTACTTCCCGCTCCGCCTGCGCCCCGACGGCGAAGCCGATCCACTCGAGCCCGCGGACGTGGCCGAGATTCGCGGCCGACTGGAGGAGCTGCGCGAAGGGCGACCGGCGGAGATCGTGCTGTCGGAAGAGGCCACCAGGGCGGCCCTGGACACGGACCGGCTGGAGGCCTTCGCCGCGGCAGGCGCCACCTGGTTCATGGACGGCCTCGGAACACGGACGATGGCCCTGGAGGACGTGTTCGAGCGGGTCAGGATGGGTCCGCCGCGGCTGACCGCGCCGGTTGGCTAACCGCGCAGGGCGGCGCGGTCTGGCGTGCCGCGCCGGGATGACCACGCCGCCCACGGGTAACTCACGGATTCCTCAGAGAGCAGCCGGCGGAGCTGCGGGCCTATACTCGAAAAGCCCCGCCGGAATCTCATTGCCGGCGATTCCGTCTCTGTAGGAGCCCGATTCATGGATCGCACCGGACCTCAACCAGCCGTCTCCGCGTCAGCCATCGCCCACCTGGGCGGATCAGCGGGGGCACTGACTCCGGCGGCGATCGACGATCTCGCGGCAGCAGGCGATTACGCCGGGATCTCCAGACCGTACCTCTCGCCGATCCTGGGCCGCTACTACGAACAGAACTGGTCGCACGGCGAGGGCCACATCCTCTACGACTCAGCCGGGCGCGGCTACCTCGACTTCGCCTGCGGCATCGCGACCACGTCGCTCGGCCATCACCACCCGGCCGTGACCGAGGCGATCAAGGACCAGGCCGACAAGCTGCTGCACATCTGCAACGCGCTCGGCTATCTCGAACCCGTCGGGCGCCTGGCCGCGATGCTCGCCGATTCGTGCCCGGATCCCCTCGACACCGTCTTCTTCTGCAACTCCGGAGCCGAGGCGATCGAAGCGGCCATGAAGCTCGCCCGCCGGGTGACGGGCAGGCCGGGAATCGTCGCCTTCCGTGGCGCGTTCCACGGCCGGACCTTCGGAGCGGCCTCGATCACCAGCTCGAGCATCAACTACCGCCTGGGCTACGAGCCACTGCTGCCCGCGGTCTACCTGACCCCGTTCCCCAACGTCTACCGCTACTTCGGCGACGACGAGGAGGCCGCCACGGCCGGCGCCATGGGAGCGCTCCGAACTCTCCTCGCCCACGAGATACCTGCCTCGTCGGTGGCCGCGATCGTCATCGAGCCCATCCAGGGCGAGGGTGGGTTCAATCCCGCGCCGGCTGCGTTCCTGCGCGAGCTGCGGGCGCTGTGCGACGAGCACGGCATCCTGCTCGTCTGCGACGAGGTCCAGACGGGCATGGGCCGGACCGGCAAGATGTGGGCCTTCGAGCACGCCGGCATCGTTCCGGACGTCATGTGCGTGGCCAAGGCCCTCGCGAACGGGATGCCCATCGGCGCGATCGTGACCCGCCGCGAGCTCCAGGAACGCTGGGGCGTGGGCGCCCACGGGACCACGTTCGGCGGAAACCCCGTGAGCTGCGCCGCGGGCGTGGCGGTCATGAGGACCATCGATGAGCAGGGGCTGGTCGCCAACGCGGCAGCTCGGGGCGAGGAGCTCCAGGTTGCCCTCCGCGACGTGATGGCCGAAGACGATCGCATCGGCGACGTCCGCGGCCAGGGCCTGATGGTCGGCGTGGAGTTCGTGAAGGACCGCGCCACCCGCGAGCCGGACACCGAGACGAGCGAAGCCATGATCACCGCGGCTGCGGATCACGGGCTCCTGGTTCTCAATTGCGGCACGCATCACAACGTCATCCGCTTCCTGCCCCCGATCGACGTCACGCCCGAGGAGATCGCTCGCGGCGCGCAGCTGTTCAAGGCCGCTCTCAAGTCGATCCCGCACTCCTGAGGTTCCGGGCGGCCGGACGGCGCGGCCCGCGGCGGAATCTCGAGCCGGCCGAACCCCTCGCAGAAACACTGACGCCAGCGGCCCCCCGGCCGGGGGCGTCAGATCAGGTTCGACGGAACAGGCACCTGGCCCGATGACGGACCTCCGGCGAACCGGAAGGAAGGTGTCCGGCTAGCGGTTCTTGTCGAGGAACGACATGACGTCCTCGAGCCGGAACCGGCGGTCTCCCCGCTTGCAGACGCGGTAGAAGGGCAGCTCGCCCCGATCTCCCAGACGCTTCACCGTGTTCACGTGGAGGTGGAGCATCTCGGCGACCTCGGTCGCCGTCATCATGGGACCCAGTTCGTTCACGGCCATGGCAGCCATCGGAAATCCTCTGCATCGCACTCGCCGACGGAGAGGTGGGGGTCCTGTCCGCAATGTCCCGCACCGTGTCCGAGGCGACCCGAACCGTACGAACTCCACACAACTGCCACAAGCCGTACTTCCGGCTACGTAGTCAAGGTACCTACCAGTGCCGGTCTGACGGCACGCCGTGGCCGTCGTAAGGCGGCCTCGCGGGCGCGAGCCCCCTCAGCTGGCCGAGGGGCTCGGCGCGACCGAAGCCGACGGAACCGTGGATGCGGAAGGCGCCTCGGACACGCCGGCCGAAGCCGACGGCCCGGCAGATCCCGACGACTCGGCCGAAGGTCCGGCGGAGGGCGCCAGGCTGCCCGTAGGCAGGTTCAGCGTGGGCACCGGCGTGACGGCGCTGGTCACACCCAGCACGTCGTACTCGGCGAGGCGGTAGTCGCCGGTGAACGAGTTGTCGATCGATTCCAGATCGGCCGCGTGGGCGAGCAGAGCCGCCGGCGTATTCGCCGTGGTGACCTCGTCGATGACCGTGACCAGGTTGCGGCCATCCTGGATGAACGTGGTCATCTGCGACGCGGTGGTCTGGTTCTGGGTGTCCGTGTGCGCGCCGTCATTCCAGCTCTGGACCTTGGACAGTTCGTCCATCCAGCCCTTGGTCGCCTTGGAGAGGTCCTTGTACGCCGCCATCTGTGCGGCAAAGTTGCCGTCGGCGCCATTGACGCGCGCCCGAGCAGAGTCCCAGCTGGGCTTCCAGGCGTTTTCGGCCTGTTTGAAGTTCTCGACCGGCGAGAGCGTGTGCGGCGCGAAGCTGTTGTACGCCCAAACCGCCGCGAATATGGCGATGAACACGGCGAGGAGTGGCAGGTACGCACCGACATAGCCCATGAATCCCGAAACGACCGGATTCTTGTGGGTGCGGGCGCGACGCCGGACCCGGCGCTGCGAGGGCGTGAGCTCCTGCGCGACCGGCTCTGTTTCATCGACTGGGGTCTCCTCCGGCACGGCCGCCTTGGTCGAAGCCTTGTCCGGCGTGGCCGCCTTCGTCGAGGCCTTGTCCGGAGCGGCCGCTCGGCTGGCATTGCGCGCCGACGTCTTGTGGTGGCCGGCCGGTACGGCTCGGCCGCGCCGCGACTGTGGAGACAATGCGATCCTCCTGACGATGCCTGCTCGGTGGGCACAGCCCGCCGCCTGGCTCTCCGGCCCCTCCGAAGCCTTCGAACGAGGCAACCGAAGTCTAGCGCGAGTGGGCGGCTGGAAGCGCGACAACGCAATCGGGGCCACGGCCGGGGCGCCGCGCGGGTTTCCCGATGCCTACCCCCTCGTCACTCATTCGCAACCTTCGCAACCTTGACCTGAGCCGCCATCCTCACCGAAACTCGCCTTTCCGCGGAGGAAAAGGGGCTCCCATACAGTGGAGCCGGTAGTCGCGTCGGCGGCGTAGGGCGCCGACGAGAGCAGTCGAGCAAGGACGGCACCAAGTTGAGGCAGTCGGGCGTTCCTCGGGCACAGGGTCTGTACGATCCCAGGTTCGAGCATGACGCGTGCGGCTTCGGCTTCGTCGTGGACATCCCGGGCCGGCCTTCCCACGACATCGTCCGCGACGCCCTCACCGTTCTCGTGAACCTCGAGCATCGAGGCGCGAGCGGGTCGGAGAAGAACACCGGCGACGGAGCCGGGATCACGATCCAGATCCCCCATCGATTCCTGGCCGACGTCGCGGAGAAATCCGGCGTGAGACTCCGGGGCAAGGGTGGCTACGGCGTCGGCATGGTCTTCCTGCCGCAGGACAAGGTCAGCCGGGTCGACTGCTTCAGGCTCTTCGAGCAGGTCGTCGAAGAAGAGGGCCTTCACTTCCTAGGCTGGCGCGACGTCCCCACCGAGAACTCGACCCTCGGCATGAGCGCGAAAGCCGCTCAGCCGCTGATCCGCCAGGTCTTCATCGACCGGCCGCAGGGTCTCGTCGAGGACCTCGCCTTCGAGCGCAAGCTGTACGTCGTCCGCCGCCTCGTCGAGAAGGCCGTTTCACGGTCGGCCATCCCCAGCCGCGGCTACTTCTACATCCCATCGCTGAGCTGCCGGACGATCGTCTACAAGGGCATGCTCAACGCCTCGCAGCTGCGGGTCTTCTACCCGGATCTCGCCGACGAGCGGGTCGAGAGCGCCATCGCGATGGTCCACTCCCGGTTCTCGACGAACACGTTCCCGTCCTGGCCGCGAGCCCATCCGTACCGCTACATCTCCCACAACGGCGAGATCAACACGCTCCGCGGCAACGTCAACTGGATGCACGCCCGCCGCAGCCAGTTCAGCTCCAAGCTCTTCGGCGAAGAGCTGACCAAAGCCCTTCCGGAGATCGACACGGAAGGCTCCGACTCGGCGATCGTGGACAACGTCCTGGAGCTGCTCTACCTCTCCGGGCGCTCGCTCGCCCACGGACTGATGATGATGGTCCCGGAGCCCTGGCAGCACCACGAGTCCATGGCGCCGGACAAGCGGGCCTTCTACGAGTTCCACTCCTGCCTGATGGAGCCCTGGGACGGCCCCGCGTCGATCGCTTTCACGGACGGCCTGCGCATCGGCGCCACGCTCGACCGAAACGGCCTTCGACCGGCTCGCTACTACGTCACATCGGACGACCGGGTGATCATGTCCTCCGAAGCCGGCGTCCTCGACATCCCGCCCGAGAAGATCGTCTCCAAGGGGCGCCTTCAGCCGGGCCGGATGTTCCTCGTGGATACCTCCGAGCAGCGCATCGTCTCCGACGACGAGCTCAAGCGCCGTGTCGCGACCGAGCATCCATACGGCCAGTGGGTCCGCGACTGGCTCGTCCGCCTGACCGAGCTGCCGCCCCCGGCCCGCGTGATCGAGCCCGACCACGAGACGGTTCTACGACGCCAGGAGGTCTTCGGCTACACCGCCGAGGACGTCCGGATGATCATCAACCCGATGGCCTCCACGGGCACGGACCCGGTCGGCGCGATGGGCAACGACCAGGCCCTCGCCGTCCTCTCGGAGCGGCCGCAGATCCTGTATTCGTACTTCAAGCAGCTCTTCGCCCAGGTCACCAACCCGCCCATCGACGCGATCCGCGAAGAGATCATCACCGCCACGGAGATGGCCATCGGGCCGGAGGGCAACCTCCTGGAGCCGGAGCCCAACTGTGCCCACCAGCTCGAGTTGCCCTCGCCGGTCCTCACCAACGAGGAGCTCGAGAAGATCCGGGCCCTCTCTACGGGCGACGCCTCCGGCAAGGGCTCGGCCAGAGCCGACCTTCATGGCTTCAAGTCGATCACCCTGCCGATCCTGTATCGCGTGGGCGGCGGCGGGGCCGCTCTTCGCAAGGCCATCGAGCAGGTCCGCGAACGGGCCAGCGAGGCGATCGACGAGGGCTACAACATCATCATCCTGTCGGACCGCGGCCACGACGCCTCCGACGCCCCCATCCCGGCCCTCCTCGCCGTCTCGGCGGTCCACCATCACCTCGTCCGGGCCGGCACTCGCACCCGTGTCGGGCTCGTCGTGGAGACGGGCGAGCCTCGCGAAGTCCATCACTTCGCCCTGCTGATCGGCTACGGCGCGAGCGCGATCAACCCGTATCTCGCCTTCGAGACGGTCCACGATCAGGTCCGCCTCGGCATGCTCGCCGGCGACGCGGAACACGCTGAGAAGAAGTACATCAAGGCCATCGCCAAGGGCATCGTCAAGGTCATCTCCAAGATGGGCATCAGCACCATCCAGAGCTACCACGGCGCCCAGGTCTTCGAGGCCCTCGGACTCAACCAGGACTTCGTCGACGAGTACTTCAACGGCACGCCAACTCGCATCGGCGGCGTGGGCATCGACGTGGTCGCGCGCGAAGTGAAGATGCGCCAGGACCGAGCCTACCCGCCCAAGCGGCCGATCTATCACAAGCAACTCGGCGTCGGCGGCAGCATCCAGTACCGGGCCGAGGGCGAGAACCACCTGTTCACGCCGCTGTCCATCTCGCAGCTCCAGTACGCGACGCGGAGCGGCAGCTACCAGGCGTTCAAGGAATACTCCAGGCTCATCGACGACCAGTCCGACGGCCTGTGCACGTTGCGCGGCCTGATGGAGTTCAAGTCGAACCACCGCCAGCCGCTCTCGATCGACGAGGTCGAGCCGGTGGAGTCCATCGTCAAGCGCTTCAAGACCGGGGCGATGAGCTACGGCTCCATCTCCCAGGAAGCCCACGAGGCGCTCGCGATCGCGATGAACCGCCTCGGCGGCAAGTCGAACACGGGCGAGGGCGGCGAGGATCCGGCCCGCTTCGAGACGCTGGCCAACGGCGATTCGCTCAAGAGCGCGATCAAGCAGGTCGCCTCGGGCCGCTTCGGCGTCACGTCGGAGTACCTCGTGAGCGCGCGCGAGATCCAGATCAAGATGGCCCAGGGAGCCAAGCCCGGCGAGGGCGGCCAGCTGCCCGGCCACAAGGTCTATCCCTGGATCGCCCGGGTCCGCCACTCCACTCCGGGCGTGGGCCTGATCTCACCGCCACCGCATCACGACATCTACTCCATCGAGGATCTCGCGGAGCTGATCCACGACCTCAAGAACGCCAACCGCGACGCGCGCATCTCCGTGAAGCTCGTCTCGGAGGTGGGCGTCGGGACCATCGCCGCGGGCGTGGCCAAGGCCCACGCGGACGTGATCCTGATCAGCGGCTATGACGGCGGCACGGGCGCCTCGCCCCTCGGGTCGATCAAGCACGCCGGCCTCCCCTGGGAGCTCGGCATCGCCGAGACGAACCAGGTGCTGCTCATGAACGACCTCCGCTCGCGCGTGGCGCTCGAGGTGGACGGCCAGATGAAGACCGGCCGCGACGTCGTCGTCGGGGCGCTCCTGGGTGCGGAGGAGTTCGGCTTCTCGACCGCGCCGCTGGTCACTCTGGGCTGCGTGATGATGCGCGTCTGCCATCTCAACACCTGCCCGGTGGGCATCGCCACGCAGGACCCCGAGCTGCGCAAGCGCTTCGACGGCGACCCGCAGTACGTGGTCAACTTCATGAACTTCGTGGCCCAGGAAGTCCGCGAGTACATGGCCGAGCTCGGCTTCCGGACCTTCGACGAGATGGTCGGCCACACCGAGCGCCTGGAGATGCGGCGGGCGATCGATCACTGGAAGGCCCACAATCTCGACTTCAGCCGGATCCTCTTCCAGCCGCCGGTGCCAAAGACGACGCTCCGGACCTGCCAGATCAGCCAGGAGCACAACGTCGAGGCTTCCCTGGACTCCACGACGCTGATCCCGCTGTGCGAGCCCGCGCTCGCCCGGGGCGAGAAGGTGGAGGCCGAAATGGCGATCCGGAACGTCAACCGGGTCGTCGGCACGTCGCTCGGATCCGAGGTCTCACGCCGCTACGGCGGCAAGGGCCTGCCCGAGGACACGATCAAGCTCCACTTCCGCGGTTCGGCCGGGCAGAGCTTCGGTGCCTTCATCCCGAACGGCGTGACCCTGACCCTCGAAGGCGACGCCAACGACTACCTGGGCAAGGGGCTGTCGGGCGGCAAGATCGTCCTGATGCCGCCCCGCGAGTCGGCCTTCGTGGCGGAGGAGAACGTCATCACCGGCAACGTCGCCTTCTATGGCGCCACGTCCGGCGAGGCGTACATCCGCGGCATCGCCGGCGAGCGGTTCTGCGTCCGCAACTCCGGTGTCCACGCGGTCGTGGAGGGCGTCGGCGATCACGCCTGCGAGTACATGACCGGCGGCCGCGTCGTCGTGATCGGCCGGACCGGCCGCAACTTCGCCGCGGGCATGTCCGGCGGCGTCGCCTACGTCCTCGACGAGAGCGGCGAAGGCGGAGCGGCGGGCGGCGGCTTCGAGCGGGTCTGCAACAAGGAGATGGTCCAGCTGTTCCCGCTCTCGGATCCCGACGAGATTGCCCTCGTTCGGCGGCTCGTGGAGCGCCACGCCGAATACACCGCCAGCCCGAGGGCGAAGGCGCTGCTCGACGACTGGCAGACGACCGTCAACAGGTTCATTCGCATCGTCCCCAACGACTACCGGCGAGTCGTCGAGGCTCAGGCCCGGATGCGGGCGCGCGGCCTCTCGCAGGCCGAGGCCGAGATGGCCGCCTTCGACGACAACGTCCGCGACGCCAAGCGTGTGGCAGGGAACTAGAGATGGGCAAGCCGACCGGTTTCATGGAGTTCGAGCGCGAGCCCGCTCACACCCGCCCGCCACTGGAGCGGATCAAGGACTGGCAGGAGTCGCACCCGCCGTACGACGAAGCCACGCTCAAGCAGCAGGGCGCCCGCTGCATGGACTGCGGCATCCCCTACTGCCACACCGGCGAGCTCGTGGCCGGCATGGCGATGGGCTGCCCGATCCACAACGTCATCCCCGAGTGGAACGACCTGGTCTATCGCGGCCAGTGGCGGGAGGCGATCATCCGCCTCCACAAGACCAACAACTTCCCCGAGTTCACCGGCCGCGTCTGCCCCGCGCCCTGCGAAGGCTCCTGCACCCTCGGCCGAACCGCCGAGCCCGTGACGATCAAGACCATCGAGGCCGAGATCATCGACCGCGCCTTCCGCGAAGGCTGGGTGGTCCCCGAGCCGCCGCTGTCGCGGACCGGCTTCAAGGTTGCTGTGGTCGGCTCGGGGCCGGCTGGCCTTTCGGCCGCCGCGCAGCTCAACCGCGCCGGCCACGCCGTGACCGTGTACGAGCGCGACGACCGCGTCGGCGGGCTGCTCATGTACGGCATCCCGAACATGAAGCTGGACAAGGGCGTCGTGGAGCGGCGCGTCAAGCTGCTCGAGGCCGAGGGCGTCTCGTTCGTGACTTCCACCGCCATCGGCCGCGACCTCGCCCCCGAAGCGCTGGTCCGCGATTTCGACGCGGTGGTGCTGGCGGTCGGCTCAACCGTCCCGCGCGACCTTCGGGTGCCCGGGCGCGAGCTTCCGGGAGTCCATTTCGCGATGGACTTCCTCAGCGCGAACACCCGAGCGGTGCTCGGCGGCCCGGCCACGTCGATCTCCGCCGCGGGCAAGAACGTGATCGTCGTCGGCGGCGGCGACACCGGCACCGACTGCGTCGGGACGGCCATCCGCCAGGGCGCGAAAACCGTCACCCAGCTCGAGATCCTGCCACGGCCGCCGGAGACGCGGGCCAAGGACAACCCCTGGCCGCAGTGGCCCAAGGTCTACAAGATGGACTACGGGCAGGAGGAAGCGGCCGCTCTCTGGGGCGCCGATCCTCGCCGCTACCTGGTCAACACCCGCCGGTTCATCGGCGAGGGGACGGATGGCTCGGCCCGGGTGACCGCCATCGAAACCGTGGACATCGAGTGGGTCCATGTTCCCGGAGCCAGGCCGGAGATGCGCGAAGTGGCCGGCTCCGAGAAGACTCTTCCGGCGGACCTGGTCCTGCTGGCGATGGGCTTCGTGGGACCCGCCCCGGAGCTGCCGGCCGCGTTCGGCTGCAAACTGGACCACCGGGGCAACATCGTCCACGACGGCGACTTCATGACCACGGTCCCCGGGGTCTTCTCCGCCGGCGACTGCTCGCGCGGACAGTCACTCGTCGTCTGGGCCATTCACGAAGGCCGCCAGGCGGCCCGGGCCGTGGACAAGTTCCTCATGTACGGCGAGACGATGCTGCCCGACTACTAGTCGAGCCGGTCGCGCGCGATCCGGGCCCCTGTTCCTCCGTTCGGCGGCACGCGGCGGGCTCGTATGTTTCTCAGAGCACGGACAGCGAGAAGCTGGGGCTCACGACCAGCCACGCCCGCCCAATGATGCTGGAGTCCGGAACCGGACCGTAGTCTCGGGAATCCCAGGAGTTGGTTCGATCGTCGCCGAGCACGAAGACGGTGCCGGCGGGAACGGTGAGCTCGAAATCGTCGACGTTTGTAGTCGTGAGCGTGTTCGGGGCCAGATAAGTCTCGTCGAGCTTGGTCCCGTTGACGTACACGAGCCCGTCAACGATCGAAATGTGGTCGCCGGGCAGCCCGATGATCCTCTTGATGAACGGGACGTTCGACGAGATGGTCGGCGGGTAGAAGACGATGACCTCCCCGTGTTGGAGTCCGAGAGGCATGCTCATGCGGTCCACGAGCACCACTTCGCCCGGCTGGATGGTCGAGGCCATGCTGATGCTCGAGATGAAGAACGGCGACGCAAACACAACGACCGCGGCGGCCACCGCGGCGACCGTGGCGGCCAATGCCAGCCACCGGCGGCGCAACCGGGGGCGCAGGCTCGGGACCCCGAATCGCCGCTGACCTTGAGCTCGGACCATCTCGCAACTCCCGGACCCGGCCGGCCATCCGCCCGGATCCTCTGTTCGTCTCAGCCGACTCGACCAGCTTCCTGAACCTGACCTTTGGATTTGCTGAAGACGTGGGTTGCCCGAAATTTCGTCGTGCACGTGTAACGCTCCGGCAGCGCGACGAAAGGCCCGCTTGAGACGGCGACGCACATCTGAGGCTACCGGGTGCGACACGAGGCGCCGCGGACGCTTGGTCCGGATGGACGGGCCGGTAGGACCGTGCATCTAGCGACAGAGGCCCGGGGTATCCGGACCTGATGGACCTCGCCCCGCCGGGCCCCGACCCCCATCCTGTCCTATGGCTGGCCGGGAATCCGGCCGATCCCCATGAAGGCCCTCGTCCACTGCTGGATCACGGCCGAACGCTCCCAGCACATCGCCAATCGCGCCGGGGTCGATGCCCGGGCGCGAGAACCGTCACACCGGCCGGAATTGCGACCGAATGCCGTCCACACCGGACGGCCCGATGGTCACCCGCAGACCCGGCCACAAGGACCCGACCCACGCCACCTGACCGGCGGGACGCCGGCGTCGCGCGCCCGAGGAAGAAATGCCAGTACTCAACGCCAAGAGATCGGCTCCAACAGACGACAAACGCTGGAAGATCGTCGAGACTCGGATGCGCCGTCTGGGCGACCGACCGGAGGCCTTGATCGAGGCGCTCCACGCCGCCCAGGAGGCCTTCGGCTTTCTGGACGACGACGCTCTCCAGTACGTGAGCGACATCCTCGGCGTGCCCCCCTCGAAGGTCTACGGCGTCGCGACCTTCTACTCGTTCTTCACCCTCAAGCCCCAGGGCGAGCACACCTGCGTGGTCTGCATGGGCACGGCCTGCTACATCAACGGGGCCAAGGACATCCTGGCCGGGCTTCACGACAAGTACGGCATCAAGCCGCGCCAGACCACGGCGGACAACAAGCTGTCCCTGCTCACGGCGCGTTGCGTCGGAGCCTGCAGCCTGGCACCGGCGGTCATCATCGACGGCGAAGCCCAGGGCAAGATCAAGCCCGACGAGCTGATCGCTCGACTGGAGGCAATGTGAGCGAGATGCCTGCGGCGCGGCCCCGGCCGCGTCCCGTCACCGGCCACGGCGGCGCTGCGCCCGAGGGCCCGGCGAGGGTCACCGCCAGCGTCTGTTGCGCGGCCAGCTGCGTGTCCGCCCAGTCGGACCTCATCCTCAAGAAGCTCGGCGAGAAAGTCGCCGAGGCCGGCCTGTCCGACGTCGCCGTCAAGCGTGTCGGCTGCCTCGGGCTATGCGCCGCCGGCCCGCTGATCGCGATCCCGGAGACCGGCCGGCTCCTCCGAGGAGTCACACCGGACACTCTCGAGCCCGTGGTCGAGGAGCTGCGGTCCGCCAGGCCGAACGGCCACAAGGAAGCCCAGGAGCCCTTCTTCTCCAAGCAGGTCCGCGTCGCGACCGAGAACATGGGCACGATCGATCCTGAGGACATCGACGACTACCAGGCCCACGGCGGCTACGAAGCGCTCCGCCAGGTGCTGACCAGCATGACCCCGGCCGAGGTCCGAGACGAGATCACCCGCAGCGGCCTTCGCGGCCGGGGCGGCGCCGGCTACGGCACGGGCCTCAAGTGGACCACCGTGGCCAAAGCGCAGGGCAGCCCCAAATACGTGATCTGCAACGCCGACGAGGGCGATCCGGGCGCGTTCATGGATCGCAGCGTCCTCGAAAGCGACCCGTATCGGGTCCTCGAGGGCATGGCGATCGCGGCCTATGCCGTCGAGGCGAGCGAGGGCTACATCTACTGCCGCGCCGAGTACCCGCTCGCGGTTGCCCGCCTGCGAACGGCGATCCGCAACGCTCAGCGGTCGGGCTTCCTTGGCTCGGCCATCGCCGAAACCAACTTCAGCTTCGACATCCAGGTCCGCCTCGGCGCCGGCGCGTTCGTCTGCGGCGAGGAGACGGCTCTGATCGCCTCGATCGAAGGCCGCCGCGGCACGCCGCGACCCCGGCCGCCCTACCCGGCGGTGGCCGGCCTGTGGGGCAAGCCAACGCTGATCAACAACGTCGAGACCTACGCCAACGTCTCCTCGATCGTCCGCAACGGCGCCCAGTGGTACTCGAACATCGGCGCCGCCGGCGGCAAGAGCAAGGGCACCAAGGTCTTCGCCCTCGCGGGCCGCGTGGTCAACACCGGCCTCGTCGAGGTGCCGATGGGAATGACCCTCCGCGAGATCGTCTACGACATCGGCGGCGGCATCGTCGACGGGCGGCCCTTCAAGGCGGTCCAGACCGGCGGCCCCTCCGGTGGCTGCATTCCCGCGGAATACCTGGACATGCCCGTCGACTACGAGTCCCTCATCAAGGTGGGCTCGTTCATGGGCTCGGGCGGCATGATCATCATGGACGACACCTCGTGCATGGTCGACGTGGCCCGCTACTTCATGGACTTCTGCCGCGAGGAGTCCTGCGGGAAGTGCCCGCCCTGCCGGGTCGGCACCACCGAGCTGTACCGGATGCTCGACAAGATCTGCTCCGGCGAGGCCACCATGGAGGACCTCGAGGAGATGGAGAAGCTCGCCGCGATCGTCCAGCGGACGAGCCTTTGCGGCCTCGGGCAGGGAGCTCCGAACCCGATCTTCAGCACGTTGCGGTACTTCCGAGACGAGTACGTGGCCCACATCGTGGATCGCGTCTGCCCGGCCGGCGTCTGCACGATCAAGCCCGCCGAGGTGGCCCGATGACCACAGTCTTCACTTTCACGATCGACGGCCAGGCCGTCGCGGGATCCGAGGATCAGACGATCCTGGAGGTCGCCGAGGAGAACGGGATAGACATCCCCACCCTCTGCCACCTCGACGGTGTCAAAGACCGGGGCGCCTGCCGGCTGTGCGTGGTGGAGGTCGCGGGCTCCAACAAGCTCGCGCCTGCCTGCACCACCCAGATCGCCGAGGGCATGGAGATCACCGCCCACAGCGATCGCCTACTCGAGTACCGCCGGGCGATCATCGAGATGCTCTTCATGGAGCGCAACCACGTCTGTGCGGTCTGCGTGGCCAACAACCACTGCGAGCTGCAGTCGATGGCCGAGGAGCACGGGCTCACCCACTTCGACCTGCCGCCCATCAGCCCGGTCGTGGGCATCGATGCGAGTCACCGGCTGTTCGCGATAGATCACAACCGCTGCATCCTGTGCCTGCGCTGCGTCCGCGTCTGCGATCAGATCGAGGGCGCCCACACCTGGGACGTGATGCAGCGCGGCATCGAAACCCGGGTCGTCACGGACATGGGCAAGCCGTGGGGCGAGTCCACCACCTGCACGAGCTGCGGCAAATGCGTCCAGGTCTGCCCCACCGGTGCGCTCTTCGAGAAGGGCCGGGCTGTGGCGCGCGGCAGCAAGACGCGCCGGCCCTATCTGCCATACCTCAAGGTCGTCAGCGAGGAGCGTGGGTAGTGAGCAAGCCAACTTTGGCCACCGTCTGGCTCGATGGCTGCTCCGGCTGCCACATGTCCCTGCTGGACACCGACGAGCGGCTGCTAGAGCTGACCGAGCGGGCGGACCTCGTCTACAGCCCGATCGTGGACACGAAGGAGTTCCCCGAGCACGTCGACGTCTGCCTGGTCGAAGGCGCCGTCTCGAGCGAGGAAGATCTCCACAAGATCAAGATGGTCCGCGAGCGGACGACGACGCTGATCGCCTTCGGCGACTGCGCGGTGACATCCAACGTCCCGGGCATGCGCAACCCGATCGGCGTCCCGCCGCTCTTCGAGCGGGCCTACATCGAGAACGCCACCACCAACAAGCAGCTGCCTTCATCGGTAGTGCCCAGGCTCCTGCCGACGGCCCGGCCCGTGCACCGCGTCGTCAAGGTCGACGTGTTCCTGCCCGGCTGCCCACCCGACGCGGACCTCATCTACAACATGCTCGACGATCTGCTCGCCGGCCGCGTCCCGAACGTGGCGGGCGCCCGGTTCGGTCGCTGACGGGGAGTAGACGTGAAGCGAGAACTTGTCATCGATCCGATCACCCGGATCGAAGGCCACTCCAAGATCACCATTCAGCTCGACGACCGCGGGGAAGTGACGGACGCTCACTTCCACGTGACCCAGTTCCGTGGCTTCGAGCGCATCACCCAGGGGCGTCCCGTCCATGAGATGCCCTCGATCATGGCCCGCATCTGCGGCATCTGCCCGGTCAGCCATCTGATCGCCTCGTCCAAGGCGGTCGACGACATCATGGCCGTGGAACCCTCGCCGACCGGCGCGGACCTGAGGCGGATAGTCAACCTGGGCCAGATCGTCCAGTCGAACGCCCTGAGCTTCTTCCACCTGTCCTCGCCGGACCTCCTCTTCGGCTTCGACGCCGACCCGGCCGTCCGCAACATCGTGGGCCTCGCCAGAGAGAACCCGCAGTTCGCGAAAGACGGCGTGGCGCTGCGCAAGTGGGGCCAGGAGATCATCGAGCAGATCGCCGGCAAGCGAATCCATCCGTCCTGGATCGTGCCGGGCGGCATGGCCCAGCCGCTCGCCGAAGAAACTCGCGACCGAATCCTGGCCGGCATCCCCGAGGCCATCGCCATCACCGAGCGGGCCCTCGCCTGGTACAAGGGCGAGATGATCCGCTGGGAGGAAGAGGCCGCCTCGTTCGGCAACTTCCGCTCCGCGTTCATGGCTCTCGTGGATCGTCAGGGCAACGTGGATCACTACGACGGCTGGCTGCGGGTCGTGGACTCAGACGGAAAGGTTCTCGCCGATCGAATCGATCCGCACCAGTTCAACGACTACATCGGCGAAGCGGTCGAGCCGTGGTCGTATCTGAAGTCCACGTACTGGAAGCCTATGGGCTATCCGGACGGCCTCTATCGCGTCGGGCCGCTGGCTCGCGTCAACGTGGCCGACCAGATGGGCACGCCGCGCGCGGACGAGGAGCTCGGCAAGTTCCGCTGGCGCCTCGGCCGGGTGGCCAACAGCTCCTTCCACTACCACTACGCCCGGCTCATCGATACCCTCTACTCCATCGAGAAGATCGAACAGCTGCTTCGCGGCCCGGACATCCTCTCCACCCACGTCCGATCTCGCGCCGACATCAACCGTCGCGAGGGAATCGGCGTCTCGGAGGCACCGCGCGGCACGCTCATGCACCACTACAAGGTGGATGACGACGGCATCGTCCAGTGGGCCAACCTGGTCATCGCCACGGGCCACAACAACATGGCCATGAACCAGAGCGTGCTCCAGGTGGCTCGCCACTACATCAAGGGCGAGAACATCGAAGAGTCGATGCTCAACCGGGTCGAGGCGGTCATCCGCTGCTACGACCCCTGCCTCTCCTGCTCCACTCACGCCCTCGGCCAGATGGCCCTGGACATCCAGCTGCTGGGGCCGGACGGCGCTCTCCTCGACGAGCTAAAGCGCTGATGGCGGATCCCACCGGAGGCCAGCCCCGGCGGCGCGGCCTGGTGGTGGGCATCGGGAACGTACTTCGAACCGACGACGGGGTCGGCTTGCGGGCGGTCGAACGCCTGGAGGCCGACCCCCGACTGGTTGACGCCATCGCGTCCGGCCGACTCCGAGTCTTCTGGGTCCAGCAGCTCACGCCCGAGCTGGCGGTCGACTTCGCGGGCGCGGATGTCGTCGTGCTCGTGGATGCCGATGCCGAGCTGGCGCCCGGAGTCGTGTCCCGGCGCCGGACGAGCCTCGCGCCCGCTGCGTCGGGCGGCGCGAGCCTGACCCATCACGTCGACGTGGCGAGCCTCGCGGCCATGGCCGCGGACCTGTATGGCGGTTCGCCGGAGGTCTTCGTCGTCGGCGTCGGGCCCGAGTCCCTGGCGGTCGGCGAGGCGCTGACGGCCCGCGTCGAACGAGCGCTGCCGGAGGTCGTCGATACGGTCGTTCAGTTGCTCGGTGAGGAGCTGGAGGCGTAGGGGCTCGGCGCCGCCGGCCGATCGGGATCGACCGAGATGAGCGCGATCGATAGCCCGTCGGCGCTCGGCAGGGCAAGCAATCGACCGTCCGGCGACCAGTAGGCGGGCGCCAGCCTGGTCGACTGGTGCTCGTCGGCTGCGGGGTCGGGGTTGGCGTCGATCGTCAGGTCAGCTCCGCGCAGCCCTAGCAGGCTTTCGCTCGGCCCCCTTACCTCGATCGCCTTCCCGTGAACGTCGATACCGAGCGCGAGGCCATCGATTGGCGATGGAATGAGCACCTCGCTCGGCTCGGGCGTGGTCACATGCAGCCCGCCGAGAAGCTCCGCGACTTCGAGCGTCTCGCCGCCGCGGAGGGCGAGGGTGTGATCGCTCGTCCATGCGAGGAGACGCACCCCCTTCGCGACCGCGACGGTCCCGCTGCCGAGGTCCACGATCTCCACGTCCGAGTCCGATTGCGCGGCGAGCCAAGTGCCCGATGGGTTGAGCGCCATCTCGCCTCGGACGCCCTCGACGCTCGCCAGGGTCTTGCCGGACGCGAAGTCGACCACGTCCACCTTGCCCTTCCAGCCATGCAGCTCGGCGTCCATCGAGCTGCACGTCAGGTGGCCCTCGACGATGTACCGGCCGTCGGCCGACCAGCCGAAAGGGGTCACCTGCTCGCCGGTCCGCCGGTATGCGCCGTCGCGATACCAGTCGACCAGAGGGTCGCCCTCGCAGGCAGGCCTGGCGACGATGATCGCCGCGGACCCATGCCCGCTGGCCACGACCCCGGCGTTGGCTACGTAGCCTGTCGCGTTGCCTCCGCGTACGGGCCGGATCGAGCCGCTCGTGTCTAGCAAGCTGGAGGCGTCGAGCCAGCCCAGGTCGCCCGCGAAGGACGATGTCGCGGCTCCGTGCCGGTCGTACACCCGGCTGCCGGAGGCATTAGCGATCAGCAGGTATGCGCCATCCGGAGACCATGAGAAGTTCGACCACTGGGGCATGGGCAGGCGAGCCACGATGCCGGTCCCCGGCGACGAGCCAAGGCTCGGCGGCGGCGAGACCTGGGCTGACGGCACGGAGACAGGTGTGCCGCCGGTTCCCGCGGCCGTGCAAGCGGCGACGACCGCCAGTATCGAGCCGGCAGCCACGCCTCGCGCGAGGCCGGTCCCTCGAAGCCACCCGGCCACTCGAAGCCTCATCGCATCACCCTCCTTGCGACTCTGTTCACAGCCTAGCGAGTCACGTACCTTTGCACCATGACGGACGAGAAGAAGGAGACGGAGCGAATCCGGCTCATCTACGACCGGAGGTCGGGAGACGAGCGATCCCGGGCCGGCGGCGCGGACCTGCGCTGGCTCTGCAGCCAGGCCTACGGCGAAACGCTGGAAGTCGGCATCGGACGCGGCAGGACGCTACCTTTCTACTCGTCGAGCGTGCACCTCAGCGCAATCGAGCTGAGCCCCGTGGCGCTGGAAGGCGCCCGGCGGCGGGCCCGCGAGCTGGGGCGCGAGGCAAACCTGTGGCTGGGCGACGCGACGGAGCTCCCCTACCCCGACGAACACTTCGACACGGTGCTCTTCTCGTTCTCGCTGTGCACGATCCCCAACGATCGCGCCGCGATCGCCGAAGCGGTTCGCGTTCTCCGACCGCTCGGCCGGATAGCGCTGGTCGAGCACGTGCGCAGCCCGCGGCTCGTGATCCGCGGCCTCGAGAGAATCGCCGAGCCCCTCACGGTGCGATGCCAGGGCGATCACCTGCTGCGCGACCCGCTCGAGCACATCCTCGCGGAGGAGAGGGAGGTCGAATACCTGGAGCGGCGGATGCTCGGCCTCGTGGAACGCCTGGTCGCCCGCAAGCCGGAAGACAACGACCTGGCCCAGGCCGTGTAGGGCGGCCGCCGCTCCTCTCGGCCACTCGGCCGAACGCGCCCTCGCCGGCCGCGCGGCACCGCTCAGAGGTCGAAGCGCTTCTCCGCCATTTCGGCGAGAACGCGGCCGAGCGCCAGCGAGGCCGTGGCAGCCGGCGAGGGCGCGTTCCGGACGTGCAGCACCCGCCCGGACCCTCCGAACGAGAAATCGTCGACCATCTCACCGTCCAGGCGGACCGATTGTGCCCGCACGCCCGACGGGCCGGGTTCCAGGTCTTCGTCGCGGAGCTCCGGCACGTAACGGCGAACCGCGGCCGCGAACGCCGGCCGCCATATGTCGCGCACCATCTCGGCCGCCCACGATTGCCAGTAGCGGAAGGCCAGTCGCAGGAAGCCGCGGTAGCTCAAGGTGTCGAGGAGGTCGGCAGGAACGACGTCGCCGATGGAGTAGCCGGCCCTGGCAAAGGCGAGGACCGCGTTCGGACCGGCCCAGATTTCGCCGTCGATGCGGCGGGTGAGGTGTATGCCCAGGAACGGGAAGCGCGGGTCGTTGACCGGGTAGATCAATCCCCGGACCAGATGGCGCGCGCCCGCTCTGACCTTCATGTAGTCGCCTCGGAACGGGACGATCCGCTGCGTTCCCGACGACCCGGTGAAGGCGGCCACGCGATCCGACCAGAGGCCGGCGCAGCTGATAACGGCGCCCGCGGCCAGCTCGTCGGCCGGCGAGCGAAGTATCAACTCCTCTCCTGCGCCGGCCCGACGCCGCTCGATCGCGGTAACCTCCCAGGTCGTCCGGATCTCACCGCCGCGAGTGCGAACCTCGTCGGCGTACGCCAGCGATACCCGCCGGAAGTCCACGACAGCGGTCTCGGGCGAATGGATCCCGGCCACCCCGCGAACGTGCGGCTCGATCTCGGCCATACGCTCGGGCCCGACGCGGGCGATCCCGGGCACGCCGTTCGCCTCCGCTCGTCGGGCGATCTCTTCCAGGCCTGGCAGCTCGCGCTCGTCGGCGGCCACGACGAGCTTGCCGCAACGCTCAACCGGAATGCCGTGCCCGGCGCAGAAGGCCTCCACGAGCGCCTTGCCCTCGCGGCACAGCAGCGCCTTCCTGGACCCGGCCGCGTAGTAGAGGCCGGCGTGGATCACACCGCTGTTGTGGCCGGACTGATGGCTCGCCAGCTCGGCTTCCTTCTCGAGGACGGCGACGGCCAGGTTGGGCCAACGCTCGAGGAGCCGGTAGGCGGTCGCCAGGCCGACGATTCCTCCCCCGACGATCGCAACGTCTACGCGGCGCGTCTTGTGCGTCTCCTCATCTACCCGGCACTCCGATCAATGCCGCCGAAGGCGAGGCAGCCGGCGCGCCGGCCGGCGGAGCGTCCGGGATGGCGCCGTAGGAGGCGGAGCCGATGATGCCGAGCTTGTCGAACGGCCAGTAGCGCAGCCAAGCCCGGCCGATGACCGTGGACTTGGGAATCGGACCGAAGACCCGCGAGTCCTGCGACTGCTCGCGGTGATCGCCCATGACGAAGAGATCCCCTGCCGGGACGACCCAGCTCGACTGATTTGTGAGAGGCGTGGTCGGCTGACCGTCGAAGACGTACGGCTCATGAAGCTGGACGCCGTTGACGTAGACCGCGTTGTCCTTGATCGCCACCCGGTCGCCCGCGACCCCGATCACGCGCTTGATGAACGGGATGTTCTGGCCGTCCTGCTCGCTGTAGCCGGCTGGCGGCTCGAAGACGATCACGTCGCCGCGTTTGTAGTCGCTCCAGTTGGGCGAAAGCTTGTCGACGAGCACGTACTGGCCGGGCTCGACGGTGGGCTCCATCGAGACCTGCTCGATCTGGTATGGCTGGGCGACGAAGTGCTGGAACACGAAGAAGATGACAACGGTAAGGAGGACGGTCTCGAGGATCTCGAGCAGACAGCCGCGCCAGCGTAGGACCATCCGGTACAGCTTCCCTCAGCGGGCGGAAGAAATCCGCGATGTCTCATCGGCCCGAGCCGCGCACACTGGGAGTGCGCATCGCCCGGCGAACGCCGAGCGGCGTCCTGGAGCGTAGAAGGTAACACCTCCGCTACGGCGGCGGACCGGGACCAGCGTCAGGGGGCGCTGGCCGGAATGGAGCTTCAGCGGCTGCGCCACAGCGGGCCCGCGGGCCTGGCGCCGACGCTCGAGGTCGACGTGGCGCGGGCGGCCCGGGCATCGACGCCGGACGTCGGAGAAGACGGGCGGCGGGCCTGGCGCCGACGAACGCAGATTCCCGGCGCCCGGCCCGGATGCTTACCTCGGGCGTAAGCAACTGGCCCCCGACCGGTCGAAACCTTACCTCGGGCGCAAATCTCCGGCGTCCGGCCCGGGTGCTTACCTCGGACGTGAGTAACAGGCCCCAATCGGTCGGGTTCGCGAAGTCGGCGGGCGACATCCCGGAAGGCCAGGAAGAGCCCGCGGAGGACAGCCGCCTTCGCGGGAGTTACCAACCGGCTGCGGCGCCGAGCCGCGAGACTCATCTTGACACGTGACTGATTAGTCACATATTGTCCCCGGCATGGACGACGAGGTGTTCAAGGCGCTGGCGGATCCAAACCGCAGGCTGCTGCTGGACAGGCTTTTCGAGCGAGATGGCCAGTCGCTCGGCGAGCTCCAGGGCGGCCTGCCGATGGGTCGGTTCGGAGTCATGAAACACCTCCGAATCCTGGAGGAGGCCGGCCTGCTCACCACCAGACGGGTTGGCCGGCGCAAGCTCCATTACCTCAACCCCGTTCCGATCCGGCTCATTCACGACCGCTGGATCAGCCGCTATGCCCAACCGATGGTCGCGCGTCTGAGCGCGCTGAAGTCCCGACTGGAGGAACCAATGGGCGCCGCACCCAAGCATGTCTACGAGGTCCACATCCGAACCACGCCGGAACGACTCTGGCGCGCCATCACCGACCCCGCCGAAACGAGGCTCTACTTCTACGGGTCCGACGTCCGATCGGACTGGCAACCGGGCTCCAAGCTCGAGTACTCGCGAAACGGCGAGGTCAATCTGGACTGCGGAATCATCGAGGTCGAGCCCGAAAAGAAGCTCGTCCACAGCTTCCGCGCGGTCTACGACCCCGAGCTCGCGGCCGAGCCTCCGACGCGGGTGACCTGGGAGATTGAGCAGATGGGCGAAACCTGCCGCCTCCGGATCACCCACGACGAGTTCCCGAGCGAGAACAAGACCTTCCGCGAGGTCGAGTTCGGCTGGTCCGAAATCCTCTCCGGCCTCAAGACACTTCTCGAGACCGGCCAGCCGCTGGTCATCGCCGCGCCGGTCGAAACCCAGGCTTGACCGCGGGCGTGGCATAGCCCCTCACGCGCCATGGCGGGGAGCGAGCCAGCTCGCTCCCCGCATCTTCGCACGCCGCCACGCCTCGCCTGGTATCGTGCGCGGGTGCCTACCGTCGTCGAGTTCCGTGGCCCATTCCGGTTGATGCAGACCGATGGGGAGCGTCTGCGCCGCTTTGGCAAGGGAACGTGGGTCTGCCGCTGCGGCGGCCAGCCAATCGCCGAGCACGCCAAGCCGAGATGCGACGTCTGCGCCGGAGGCGGGAGCTGCGGCCTCGACTGCACCCTGAGCAAGCTCACCTGCCCCGACTGCGGCTCGACCATCTAGTCGGCCGGCCCGCTCCTCCCCTGCCCCACGTTCGGGCCGAGTGTCGGGGCCGCGTGTCGGGGCCGCGTGCCGGCGCCGCTGCGCCGCGGGATCAACTCAACGGACGGAGCCGTAATCAGACCGACAGGAAACGGCCCTAGCCTGCCGGGCCATGACACCTTGCGAGTCATCCGCCAGCTCCACCATCCGCACACCTCGACCGCGCTCGTCGCGAGCCCCCGAGCGCCCAGCGGACCGATAGGAGATCCGAAATGCTTCCCAGGCGCGGAGCCTTCGCGCTCATCTTCACGGCCGTAGGGCTGATCCTGCTGCTCAACTTCAAGACCCCCTCTGCGCCGGCGAACCTCGCCCTCGGCGCCACCGTCGCCCAGGCACCGAGCTCGGCCGGCGCCATCACGGGCACCACCGTTGGGTCGACCTCGACACAGACCACGTCACAGGGGACGACGTCGAGCACGACATCGGGCGCCGCCAAATCGGGGACCTACACCGGCACGGCCGTCCAGACCTACGACGGCACGATCCAGGTCCAGATCACCGTCTCGAATGGCAAGCTCACCGCTATCCAGATGCTCCAGTACCCGACGAGCGGCCGCTCGTCGCAGATCAGCCAGGCAGCCATTCCCACCCTGATCCAGGAGGCCCTCCAGGCTCAGAGCGCGCAGATCAACGCCGTCTCGGGCGCCACCTATACCAGCCAGGGCTTCGCCCAGTCGCTGCAGTCGGCGCTGGTCCAGGCAAATGTCTGAGGGCGTCGCCAGTGGGCACGCAGGTCGCCTGTCTCACGTCGAGCACGTCATGGGCACCGTCGTGACCTTCGACGTCCGGGACCCCGGCGTGGAGGCCGCCGCGATCGATCGGGCGGTCGACTACCTGCACGACATCGACCGGCGCTTCTCGCCCTACAAGCCCGACAGCGAGGTCAGCCGCCTCATGAGCGGTGCGCTCGACCTGGACGGCGCGAGCGCCGACGTCCGCTGGATCATGGGACTGTGCGACGAGCTCGCCCGGCTGACCGACGGCTACTTCGACGCCCGCCGCTTTCGGCGGGACGGTCTGCCCGATCCGACCGGGGTGGTCAAGGGCTGGGCGGTCGAGGAAGCCGCCTTCCTGCTGATCGACGCCGGCGGCGCCAACTTCGCGGTCAACGGCGGCGGCGACATCGTCACCCGTGGCTCGCCTGAACCCGGGTCGGGCAAGCCATGGCGGATCGGCATCCAGCATCCGCTCGAACGCGACAGGGTCGCGACGGTGGTCGAGGTCCATGACGCGGCCATCGCCACTTCGGGGACATACGAGCGCGGCGCCCACGTCGTGGACCCGCACACGGGGCTGCCGGCCACAGACCTGGTCAGCCTGACGATCGTGGGGTCGAGCCTGACCTATGCCGACGCCTTCGCCACCGCGGCGTTCGCGATGGGCCACGCGGGCCCGGCATGGGTTGCCCGCCGGGGCAGCCACGAGGCGTTCGGCATCACCGCGGACGGCCGAACGATCGCCACCTCAGGTTTCGGGCGCTACGGCGGCTGACGGCTTCGCGGCTGAGGGCCTCGCCGCCGAACGCGGAAGTGGGGGGGGGGGGGGGGGGGGGGGGGGGGGGGGG
>DAHXON010000035.1:0-280 GCA_027364875.1 Chloroflexota bacterium | reverse complement strand
CCCCCCCCCCCCCCCCACCACTCTTTGGCGAGGAACCGAGGGCTCGAGCCCCCGGGAAAACTAGGCCGTTTCGGGGATGAGCCAGCCGGCCTGGGCCGGAACCGCCCGGACCAGATAATCCTTCGACTCTTCGATCAGCCTCCGCGGCGTCGAGAGATCGGCGAGCATCTTGCCGTCGCGCTTGTGGAACTTGCCGTTGATGATGACCGTGTCCACGTTGGAGATGCCCGCTGCCAGAACGACAGTCGCGACCGGGTCGATGATCGGCGCCGTGTTGAGG
>DAHXON010000034.1:23093-34279 GCA_027364875.1 Chloroflexota bacterium | reverse complement strand
CCCCACATGGCCACGCCGCCCACGCCCCCCACGCGGCCCCTCAGCGCGCGCCGAACCTCGAAGTGGCGTAGTCCTCGAGCCGGGCAAGGGCCTCGGGCATGTTCCGCCGGCCGAAGCCGATCCGGAAGTAGTTGCCGTCCGCCCCGAATGCCTGGCCGGGTGCGAGCAAGACCCCGGTCCGCTCGAGCAGCCCCTCGCAGAAGCGATCCACCGGGACGTCCGCCGCGAGTCGCGGAAAGCCGATGCTGCCGCCGCGAGGTCGGACCCAATCGAAGGTGCCGCGCCACCGCGCGAAGAACCCGTCGAGCCGGGCCACATTGGACAGCACCAGCGCCCGGTTCCGCTCCAGCAGCGGACCGCGCCCACGCAACGCGATCAGGGCCAGAACCTCACTCGGGGCTGAGTTGCAGATGGTCGTGTAGTCCTTGAACGCGGCAAGGCGGGCCATCAGTTCGCGGTCCCGGGTCGCCAGCCAGCCGATCCGCAGGCCGGCCAGGGCGAACGACTTGGACATCACCCCGATGCTCACGCCATGCTCGGAGACGTCCGCACCGGTCGGCAGCCGATCGGCCGGGTCGAACTCCAGGAAGCGGTAGACCTCGTCCACGATCAGCCTGGCGCCCGAATCCGCGGCCATCTCCACGAGGCCGTCGAACGTTGCCCGGTCGCTCAGCGAGCCCGTCGGGTTGTGCGGCTCGTTCACCAGGATCAGCCGCGTCTCCGGCCGCAGGGCCGCCTTCACTTCGTCCAGATCGAGGCGCCAGCCGGCGGATTCCCGCAGCTCGATCCGCGTCACCTCCGCACCGGCGGCCCGCGCCACTTCCGCGAGCGACTGGTAGGCGGGCCGCACGACGATGGCGTGGTCGCCCGGCCCCAGCAGGACGTTGTGGAGCGTGAAGATGGCTTCCTCGGCGCCGCTGAACACGAGCACGTCGTCCGGTTCGACCTTCTCGTACAGGGACGCGATCTCGGCGCGCAGGGCCGGATCGCCCGCCGATTCGGTGTAGCCCAGGCGCAGGTTCTGCCAGCGCTCGAGGCCGTCTGGGTCGGCGAGAGCCAGCAGCTCGGACGCAGTCCAGCCCTCGACGTCGCTGGCGCACAGGAGCATCTCCGCGTTGAACTCCCAGCGGGCGAAGTACCTCTCCAGGGCGAATTCGGCCAAACGCATGACAGCCTCTGATGCTCCGGTGATGCTCCGGGGCCGGATCGTCGTGGAACCCGGAGCGGGCCACCGCATTCGCGTCGGCGGCCATCCGTCCTACGGTACCGAATCCTGCCGTGCTACGGGCGATAGGGGAGTCAGCCGCGAGCCTGCGCTACCGATACCTAGCCTGCGCGGCTGCGAGTGTTGGTGCGGCCGCGTCCCGATCATGCGTTCGGAGCCGAGACTATGAACCTGGCGGCAGCCAGCCGCGTGACGGAGCGTGCCTTTCTCGGGCGCGTTCTCCTGCCCGGGCTCAGGCGTCGGGTCGCGCGCGCGATCGGCGACCTGATCGCCCGGCCGTGCCTGGGAGTGGTGGCTCTCGGCTCCGCGGTCGTGGCCGTGAGCGCTCTCCTGGAGCTGGTCAATTTCCGCAACGGCTGGGTCGCCTACGAGGACGTCAGCTGCACGGTCGCGCCGCTGGCCGCCGCGGCGGGCCTGTTCATGGCGGCAAGGCTTGCCGGGTCACAGCACAGCCGCCTGCGGATCTCCTTCGGCGTCTCGATGGGGTTGACCGCGATCGGCCAGCTCGCGGCCGTGGTCCCGGATCTGGCGCAGGTTGACCGTGCGCCGCTGGCCGCCATGGCCGAGGTCTGTTACGTGATCGGCGCCGTCCTCGGCATCGTCACCCTGCTCCGGTCTCTGTACGTGCGCCTCGAAGGGCCGAGCCGCCGGATAGCCGTCCTCAACGGCCTCGTGATAATCGCCGCCGCGATGACCTTCGTCTTCGCCAACTGGATCCATCAGAGCGTCCTGCCCGCCAGCCAGGCCGCGCTCTACGTCGCCGACCCGGCCGCGAACCTGTTCGTCCCGCTCGTCTCGGCGCTGTTCCTATCGACCGCCGGAGCCGCCGCAGTGGCCGCGCTCTCGCTGCGCGTCGAACCGACCAGGAGTGGCGTCTGGGCGCTGACCGCCGGCATGGTGTTGCTCGCGATCGCCTGGGAGGGCTGGCTGGGGCGGTTCGTCTCGGGGGCGCCGGACGCCATCGAGCCGATGGACTTCGCCTTTCCGGCCGGGGCGCTGCTCATCGGCTGGTGCGGCGCGAGCTGGAACCTGCAGAGCGGGGGAGGCGTCCGCTACGAGCGTTTCGCCCGCCTGACCTCCGATTGGCTGCCCATCCTCGGGGTCGCCGGCTGCGCCGTCCTCGACATGATGCCGCGCTCCCGGCCGTTCGAGGTGGACCCCGTGGCGGTTGGGACGGCCACGGTCGTCTTCCTCGCGGTCGCCCGCCAGGCGATGCTCCAGGGCCGTGAGCGTGAAGCTCGCGAGCGGCTCACCAGTGAGATGAGCGATCGGGCGGCCACCACCGTCTCGCTGGCCAGCCTCGAGGCCGGCGCGACACTCGAGGAGAGCGCCGAGCGAATCTGCGCCGAGGCGCTCCGAATCGACGGCATCGACACCGTCATCGTCTTTGGCTTCACGCCCGCAGGCGTGGTCCCGCTGGCCTGCGGAGGACCTCCCACGCGGGCGGTGGCGATGGGCCAGCCCCTACCCGATGAAGCCGCAATGACGCTCAGGGAGCACGCGGCGTTCGGCCTCTGGCTCGAATCCTGGTCGGACAAGTCGCCGGCGAATGCCTTCGATCGCGCCACGGTCTCTTCCGGCCTCATCGCCGAGGCGATGGCGCCGCTGCTCTGGAACGACGAGCTGGTTGGTGTCCTGGCGCTCGGGGCGACGACGTCGCCGCACGCCGGCCGCCTCTCGGACAGGCTCGCCACTCTGACCGAGTTCAGCGTGATGTCCGCCGCGCTGCTCGGGCCCGCGCTCGCCGAGCGGTCGGTTCGCGAGACCATCGTCGCCGAAGTCAGGACGGTGATCGAGAACCGTGCCTTCACTCCGGTCTTCCAGCCCATCGTCGATCTGGCCAGCAAGACTTTCGTGGGCTATGAGGCGCTGATGCGCTTCTCCGATGGGACGCGGCCGGACGTCCGCTTCCTCGCCGCCGACAAGGTCGGGATGATGGTCGAGCTCGAGCGGGCTTGCCTGCGGGAGCAGATCGCGCAGTCGCACAAGCTGCCCGGCGAGGCGTTCCTGACGCTCAACGTCTCGCCGGCGCTGGCCATGCACCCGGACGCCCCGCTCGTGGAACTGATCAAGCGGGCCGACCGGCAGGTCGTCCTCGAAGTCACCGAGCATGCCGAGATCGAGGACTACCCGAAGCTCATGAAGGCGCTCGCTCGCGTCCGGCCGCTGGCCATGCTCGCGGTCGACGACGCCGGCGCCGGATACGCGGGCTTGCGACACATCCTCGAGCTGCGGCCCCAGTACGTGAAGCTGGACATCTCGCTCGTGCGCAACATCGACACCGATCCTGCCCGGCAGGCGATGGTCACCGGCATGGCCAGCTTCGCGGCGAGCGTCGGCTGCAGCCTGATCGCCGAGGGCATCGAAACGGCGAACGAGCTGACGACGCTCCGCTTGCTCCAGATCCCCTACGGCCAGGGCTACCATCTGGCCCGGCCCGCGCCGATCGCCTGACCTTCCGCCTCGGGTCCGTTGGCCCTTGCCCGCGCGATCCACTCGCGGCGACGATCCGGCGGTCAAGCCATCAAGCGTCGAGAGGTAACCGGCCCGGCTATGAACGAGATCGCACGGCCCCAGATGAATCGAGCCGGACGGACGGCCGTCGGCCTGCTGGCCTTCCTGGGCATCGGGGCGCTCGCCGGCGGCGTCGCGCTCATCTCCAAGCCAGACGGCAGCGTGATGCAGTTCGATCAGGCCATCCTTGCCGGCAGCCCATTCAAGGACTTCTTCTTTCCCGGGCTGATTCTCGGCGGGCTTTTCGGTGCCGGCTCGTTCCTGGTCGCGGCGCTTGGGCTCCGCGGCGTAAGGCTTGCCCCGTTTCTCGCTTTTGCCATCGGTTGCGGGCTGATGATCTGGATCGTGGTGGAGCTCGCGATCATCAAGGAGCTGTCCGTGCTCCACCCGCTCTACTTCTGCATCGGTCTCGGGATCGCGGCTGCCGCCGTCTCCTGGGGATGGCCCACCTTCACCGGCTGGCGCGCTCGCCGAGGGTGAATCCCGGCGGCCATCCTAAAGTCCGACACTCCAAAGTTAGACCCCAGACGGGACGAGACTCCCATCCCCGGGCCCTCAATCGGCCTTAGCCCGGAACCGATGCCCATCCTGCAGGGCAGTGCCCCGGCGCGACGTTTCTGCGGTGTGCCAGCACCCGGTCGCGGCGGAGCGCGGTCCCTTCAGTGCGGCCGGGACCGGCCGTCGATCGGGGCCGGGGATCAATCCACCGGCCCTGCCGGCGCCTGCCAGCCGTTGAACCGCAAGAGGCTCCGCGCGTGCCAGTGCTTCCCAACCCCAAGGACCTCTCGATCCACGACGCGGTGACCGTCGAGGCCGATCTCTTCGGCCTCCCGATCGCCCTGACCGCGTTCGTCACCAACGTCCTCTCGGACGAGCTATGGCTGGCGACGCGGCTCCCCGACGATCGAATCGGCCGCATCCGCGCGGGCCAGAGCATTCATCTGACCTTCGAGCGCGACGGAGCCATGATCATCGAGAGCACTTTCCTGCGGCGCCTCGGTGAGAGCTCCAAGTTCGAGATGCAGAAGTCGCGGGTTTTTGCGGTCCGGCGGCCCGCCGGGGTCGAGTCGAGCCAGCGCCGGGCTCACGTTCGGGCGGATCTGGAGCGAACGGTTCGGGTCCGATCGATGGGTTCTCTTGGCGAGAAGATCGGCAGCGGCAAGACGCTCAACATCGGCGCGGGCGGTCTGCTCTTCGTGACCACGATGCCGTTTCTATATGGCGAGGAGCTGCGTCTCGCGATCGCCCTGAGCTCTCGCGACATCATCATCGCCGGCGGCACGGTGGTCCGTATCGAGGATTGCGACGACCGGCCGAGGCCCGGTGGTCCCGATGGGCCCGGTGGGGCCGACGGCGGCGAGGCCAGGTCGCCCTGTTCCAAGGTGGCGGTCCGGTTCGACAAGATCAGCGAGATCGATCAGGAGCGCGTCACCTGCTACATCCTGCAGGTCCACCGCCAGCGGCGCACCGCCAGCGCGGGGCTTGCGGCCCTCCCCGAGGCCATGCCTGACGACGGCGATGCCGCCGAGAATGCCACGGCGCCGGAGAAGGCCGAGGGCGCAGCGCCCGCAGCGCCCCCCGACAAAGACGAGAAGGCCTCCTGAAGCGAGCCGGCGGGTCGGGTAGCGTCGACAAGTTTCGAATCATGGCCTGCCCGCGTCTGGAAACAGAACTGCCGGCGCATCGACAGCTTCGACACGCCGGCAGTCCGGAAAGCGGCTACTTGGTGACGGTCAGGGTCCCGTCCGAGACCACGTTTCCCTTCGAGTCCGTGAGCTTGAACTCGTAGGACCCGGCCGCTGGGAACAGGCTGCCCCAGTTGGTCTGGTCCTCGAGGCAATCGATCCCGTTCGACTGCGCCGACGTCAGCTCCGTGGCATCGAGCTTGTTGCCGTCCTGGTAGATCGTCAGCGTGACGGTTTCACTCGTGAGGCGATCCTTGTAGAAGATGTTGACGTAGACCGGGTCGCCGAGCTTGACGGTCTTGACCTGTGCGCCAAGGTCGCAGTGCTTCGCGCCCTCACTCGTCGGGGCGTCCGACGTGAAGACCACCTCGCCGGCGTGGCTCGGGTTGAGAACGATCAAGACGGCTCCGAGGATCACGATGACGACGATGAAGCCGACGATCGCGGCGATGACCCGCGGCAGGATGCTCTTCTTGGGCGCCGCGGCGGGCCCCCAGCCCGGCTGCCCATAGGGCTGCTGGCTTGGATCGAATCCGGGCGGTGGCGTTCCCCACGGCTGCTGGGGCGGATAGCCCGCCGGCGGCTGCGAGCCGTAGGGCGGCTGAACGCCGTACCCGGGCTGCTCGGCATAGCCGGGCTGAGTCCCGTAGCCCTGCTGGCTGCCGTACCCGGGCTGGGTCCCGTACCCGGGCTGGGTCCCGTACCCGGGCTGCTCGGGCTGGCCGGGCTGCTGGTCCGGAGTCTGGGGCCGCCCCCATGGATCCGGGGTCGGTGCGCCCGAGTTCTGCCCGGGGTTGTTTGGGTCCATGTGTGTCTCCCTGCTTGACGGCACTGGCGCTTTTCGAGGACGGTAGCGGCAGCATATCCGCCCGGGCAATGGCCCATGCCGGCTCCGTCGCATGTGACCTTCGGGCGGATCGTCCGAGGGCCGGTTCCCGCGCATCCAGGATAGACGAGGGGCACGTCGCGCGACGTTCGAGCCGGGTCTGCCGCGGTCGGGGGCCTGGTGCTAGCCTCGATCGGACGTGAGTGACTCGAAACGCAGCGAGATTCCGATAATGCGACCCTTCTTCAGCTACCACATGCCCAGCTTCACGTTCGCCGGAACGGAGAACGACCACCTTTTCGACCGCGTAGTCGAGCTGGCCAAAGCGGCCGACACGGCCGGCTTCGACATGGTCACGGTGATGGACCACTTCTATCAGATCGGACCCGTGGGAGCCGAAGACGAGCCGATGATGGAGGGCTACTCGACCCTCGCGGCTCTCGCCACGCAGACCCGCAACGTCCTGCTCGGCACGATGGTGAGCGGCGTCACCTACCGAAACCCCGCCATGCTGGCCAAGACCGTGACCACGCTCGACGTGATCTCGAAGGGCCGCGCGGTCCTGGGCATCGGCGCCGCCTGGAACGACGTCGAGCATGCCGGATACGGCTTCGAGTTCCCGGCCATCGGCGAACGCGAGGATCGCCTGGAGGAGGCTCTGACGATCGCCAAAGCGATGTTCACCCAGGAGCGGCCGAGCTTCGAGGGCAAGTACTACCGCATCGACCGAGCCTGGAACAACCCGCGGCCGGTGCAGCCCGGCGGTCCCAGGATCCTCGTTGGCGGCGGGGGAGAGAAGCGGACGCTCAAGATCGCGGCCCGCTTCGCGGACATCACCAACTGGTTCGGCAACCTCGAGGAGGCGTCGGCCAAACTCGCCGTGCTCGACCGGCACTGTGAGGCCGTCGGCCGCGATCCCAGGGAGATCACCCGGACCGTGTCGGTCAGCATCGGCGTGGTCGACTCCGACGGCGAGAAGGCCGCCTTCCTTGGCCGCGTCCCGGCCGACAAGCGAGGGCTGGTCACGGTCGCGACCCGATCCGAGGCCATCGACATCCTGCATCGGTATCTCGAGGCAGGCTTCGACGGCTTCACGTTCCGAAATCTGGTCGTGCGCAGTCCCGAAGATGTCACTCGCGTCGGCGAGCTCATCGGGATGATGCGCAAGGAAGGAGTGCCGGCATGACGGCCCGGATCGACAAGGAAGAGCTGCGGCGTCGCCTGTCGCCGCTCCAGTACCAGGTGACCCAGGAGGCCGGAACGGAACGGGCCTTCACCGGCGCCTACTGGGACAACCACGACGAAGGCGCATACCGCTGCGTCGTCTGCGGCGAGGTGCTGTTCCGATCAGCCGAGAAATACGACTCGCGGTCCGGCTGGCCCAGCTTCTGGGACGTCGTGGACAAAAGCAAGGTCATCACCCGGGCGGACCGAACCCTGGGCATGACCCGCACCGAAGTCGAATGCGCCAACTGCGGCGCCCACCTGGGCCATCTCTTCGACGACGGCCCAAACCCGACCGGCCTCCGCTACTGCATCAACTCGGCGTCGCTCGACTTCATGCCGGCCGGCGCGGAGGCCAGGCCCGAGCGGAGCTAGGTGGCGGTGGCGCCGGCCGCCCGATGGCGCCGGATTATCGCGGAGCGGTCCGCGGGCGGGCGTTCAGCGAGAACGTCGACGTCCGAACCGTAGACCGGCCCTACAGCGTCGACACGGACAGCTTTGCCGCGCCGCCAATGACCTCGATCTCGTAGCGGTTCGCGGCGGTTGCGGCGCCGGGGCTCTGAATTGAGAGGTGTCCGGTGCCGCGCCGGATCTCGCCGTCCACGGTGATCTCGCCGATGCCGCCCCTGACCTCCAGCGCGGCGGCGGCCCCGGCCGGCCGCTCGACGGACATACGGTTGAGGCCGCCGATCACCCGGATCGGCACCACGCCGACCGGCAGCCCCAGGCGAAGCTCGATCTGGCTGGCTCCGCCCTTGAGCTCGAAGGACTCCAGGCGGAGCGCACGAAGGTCCGCGGTCCAGGTCGACACGCCGCCGCGCAGCTCGATCGCCCAAGGCACCGACGTGTTCAGGACGATCTCGCCGAAGTCCTTCTGCCAGTGAGCCGAGGCATCCAGGAACTGCCCGGCGATCTGGGCCCGCCAGTCGAACCAGCCGAACCGCGGGTAGGCGACGGTGACCACGCCTCCGCGGACGCGCATCCGCGGCACCGGCCCGGCGAAGCTGGCGCGGTACAGGTCCGGCAGCGCGTCCCCGCGAATGGCCATCCGGGGGGCGCCGGTCAGGAAGACCAGCCGTCCGGACGTGACCCCGCCAACCGGGGCGCTGTAGCTGCCACCCGCTCCCGTCTCCTCGCTCGGCTCGCGCAGCTTGAGCGTCTCCCGGCGGGCGACCTCACCGCTGCTTTCGAGGAACTCGATGAGGGTCCGGAGCTGCTCGTCGCGGTAGCGGGAGATCACCTCCGTCTGGGCTTTCTGGATCGAGGAATGGAGCGCGACCATCTTGGCCCGCAGGCCGGCGATCGGCTCCACCTGCACGCGCCGCCGATCCGCCGGGTCGGGGACTCGATGGACGAACCCGGCCTGCTCCAGTCGATCGACCATACGGGTCGCCGAGCCGGTGGTCAGCCCGGTGAGCTCCGCCAGACGCCCGACAGTCAGGCGTCCCTCTTCGAGTAGAACCTCGAGGCACTCCACGTCCGAGCCGGCAAGGCCGAGCTTCTCGGCCACCGCCTGGCTGAAGAGGGCGGCCTGGCTGCTCTCCTTGCGGACGGCGCGAAGGACCGCGGCCACCAATTCGTCTCTCGAAACGTCGCTTGACATCTTTCGTCTGCCCTGGCTATTGTCTGCGCTGCGCAGACAAAGTATAGCGCAGTAAATCGTGAGAGCAAGTGTAGCAAGCGGCGACGGCGATCTCGGTCGATCGGCCGGAAACGACGGGCACGGCGGACGAAGCGGGCACGAACCCGGGCACGACGGGCACGGCGCCGGCGGGCACGACCACCCCGGGCACGACCACGGCGGGCACGACCACTTGACTCTCAGCCAACGCGAGACGCCAACCTGGCGATCTTCTGCACCGGAAACCTGGCTCGCCAGCGAAAGAGGATGACGTGAGGTTCACGACGATCGAGTTTGACAGGATGAGGTACATGCGATGAACGGCCAGCCAATCATCGAGACGGTGGGACTCCGCCGGACGTTCAAGGGTCGTGGCAAGGCCGGCGAGGTCGAGGCCGTCGCCGGGGTCGACCTTCAGGTACAGGCGGGCCGGATCTTCGGTTTCCTCGGCCCGAACGGCGCGGGCAAGACCACCACGCTCCGGATTCTCGCCACGCTCCTTCCGCCGACCGCCGGGACCGCACGAGTTGTGGGCTTCGACGTGGCGAAGAACCCCGATCGCGTCCGGGAGCGAATCGGCTACGTGGCCCAGTCGGGTGGCTCGTACCGCTCGTCCACCGGTCGTGACGAGCTGATCATCCAGGGCCGGCTGTTCGGGATGAGCAAGGCCGTCGCGGCGGTTCGGGCCCAGGAGATCCTCGAGGCGCTCGACCTCGCGGAGGCGGGCGATCGAACCTGCGGGACCTACTCAGGCGGAATGCGGCGGCGGCTCAACATCGGGATCGGCATGGTCCACCGGCCGGCGCTGCTGTTCCTCGACGAGCCGACCACCGGCCTGGATCCCCAGGCGCGAGCCCGAATGTGGGAGGAGATCAGGCGGCTGCGGGAGACCGGAACCACCGTCTTCCTGACCACTCACTACCTCGAAGAGGCCGACGCGCTGTGCGACGACCTCGCGATCATCGATCACGGCCGGATCGTGGCCGAAGGCTCGCCGGACGAGCTCAAGCGCGAGATCGCGGGCGACATCGTGACCATCGGAGCGAACGGCCACAGCGACAAGATCGTGGAGCTGATGCGTGCCCAGTCGTTCGTCCGTGAGGCGTCTATGGAGGACGGCCTGGTCCGCCTGTACGTGGATCGGGGCGAGGAGGCCGTGCCGCAGGTGCTGCGCCTGCTCGACGGCAGCGGCCTCGCGCCCTCGACCATGAACCTCCACCGACCCAGCCTCGACGATGTGTTCCTCAAGAAGACGGGCCGTTCGCTTCGCGAAAGCGCGGCTTAGGAGAACGAAATGCGAACGATCCGCGATACGTGGCTCATCTTCGACCGGTCGCTGTGGCTGACGCTGCGCAACCCCGTCTGGGTCATCATGGGAGTGATGCAGCCGATCCTCTATCTGCTGCTGTTCGGGCCGCTTCTGAAGAACATCGCCTCGATGCCGGGCTTCCCGCCCGGCGGCGCCTTCAACGTCTTCGTGCCCGGCATCCTGGTCATGACGGCGCTCTTCGGGTCCGCGTTCGTGGGCTTCGGGCTCTGCGACGAGATGCGTGAAGGCGTCGTCGAGCGGATGCGCGTCACCCCGATGAGCCGCGTGGCCATGCTCCTGGGCCGGTCGCTGCGCGACGTCGTGATCCTCGAGGCGCAGGCGGTCATCCTGGTCGTGCTCTCGGTGCCCTTCGGGCTCGAGCTGAAGATCGAGGGCATCGTGGTCGCCTTCGGCCTCCTCGCACTGATCGGCCTGATGATGTCGCCGGTCTCGTACGTGCTCGCCCTGGTCCTCCAGAGCGAGGACGCCCTTGCCCCGGTGGTCAACGCTGTGGCGCTGCCGCTCCTGCTCCTCTCAGGCGTGATGCTGCCGATGTCGCTCGCCCCGGACTGGCTCCAGAAGATCGCGGACGTCAACCCGCTCTACCACGCGGTGGCGGCGATCCGGGCCCTGTTCAACGCCAATTACGGCGACACGGAGATCCTCATCGGAACCGCCGTGCTCGCGGTGCTGGCCGTGATCACGATCTGGATGGGAGCGCGAGCCTTCAGCCGCGCCGCGGCGTAAGCGGCCGCGGGGCGCGGGACCGCCCGAACCATCGC
>DAHXON010000034.1:8400-23083 GCA_027364875.1 Chloroflexota bacterium | reverse complement strand
CCCCCCCCCCCCCGCTGCTGCTACCCTGGGACCGGCGCGCGAAGGGACACGCCATGAGAGGGAGGGTTCGATCGATGGCCGGATCGATCGCGGACGCGGGCGGCGTGGACGAGACGCTGCCGGACGGAGTTCTGGCGGAGTGGTATCCGAGCATCTCCACATACAACTGGTGGATGGTTCTGGGCGGGCTGCTCGGCGGCGTTGGGGCCCTGGGCTACCTGTGGGTTGCGTCCGGCGCCTCGATGCCGGCGGGGATCAGCGTCAGCCTGGTGCCGGCCATCGCACTGATCGGCGTGCTCGTCGCGATCCACGAGGGCCTGCACGCTCTCGCCATGCTCGCCTTTGGGGCACGGCCGCAATTCGGCATCCTCCGGCTCAGGCGGGCGCACCTGGGCTTCTACACCACCGCGCCCGGTCATCGCTTCAGCCGGCGCCGCTACCTCGTCATGTGCCTCGCGCCACTGGCCCTCATCGCGCCGGTTGGCGTCTTCCTGTGCGCGCTGCCGGTTGGCTCGGTTCTGTGGTTCCCCTTCGGCGCGCACCTCGGCGGCTGCGTCGGTGACCTGACGCTAGTTCGGCAGGCCCTCAAGATGCCGGGAGACGCCGTGTTCGAGGACCTTCGCGACGGACTGCGCGTCTGGTCCGGGTCGGCGGTCCGGTAAACTCAACCGCACAGACGAACCGTCACCCGAGGACTGCCCAGATGAACCGATCCGCTTCGCGATTCCTGGCCCTGCCGCTCGCCGCGTTGATGGTGGCGGCCTGTTCGAGCGCTGCCGCCTCGCCGACACTGGCCCCGTTGATCACTCCCACACCGCCGCCGGCTACCGCCACTCCGGTGGCCGCCACTCCGGCCCCGAGCGCCACGGCAAATCCCTGCGACAAGGCCACGCTCAAGACGCTGGCCGCGGGCAAGCTGACCATCGGCACGGACAACCCGGCCTACCCGCCCTACTACGCCGCTCCTTCGGACGGCAAGTACCACGCTCCGTGGAAGGATCAGGGCGATCCGTACACCGGCCAGGGTTTCGAGAGCGCAGTCGCGTACGCCGTCGCGGGGAAGCTCGGCTTCTCCAACGCTGACGTCGCGTGGACGGTCGTCCCCTTCGACAACTCGTTCGCACCCGGCGCCAAGACCTTCGACTTCTACATCGCCCAGGTCTCGTACACGGCCGAGCGCGCCCAGGCCGTGGACATGTCCGACGGTTACTACTTCGTGAACCAGTCGGTCGTGGCCCTCAAGTCCAATCCGGTCACCTCCGCGAAGACGGTCACGGACCTGAAGAAGTACAAGTTCGGCGCGCAGGTCGGCACGACCGCGTACACCACCATCCAGAACACCATCGCGCCGACGGCCAAGGCGTCTGTGTACGACACCAACGACGCCGCGATCGCTGCCCTGAAGGCCAAGCAGATCGACGCCCTCGTCGTCGACCTGCCCACCGCCGACTTCATCACCTCCGTCCAGCTGGATGGCAGCACCATCGTCGGCCAGTTCGCCGCCGCCCAGGGTGCCAGTGCCGAGCATTTCAGCCTGGTGCTCGCCAAGGGCAGCTCGCTCACGACCTGCGTGAACCAGGCCATCGGGGCGCTCAAGGGCGACGGAACGCTCGACTCGCTCACCAAGAAGTGGCTGGCATTCGTGAGCGTCCCGACCTTCGGCCAGTAAACCGCCAGTTCAGCCGGCGATGAGCGGCTTGGGTATCGGAGGCCCGCTCGATTCGGGGGACATGATCCTCCGGTCGGGCGGGCGCCCGGCCGCACGGCCCCGATTCGACCGCTCGGCCGTCCGGTCGACCCTGATCGCGCTCGTCAGCACTGTCGTCTTCTTCACGATCGTCGGCTTCGTCGTCGTGAACTCGCCGGGCTGGACCCAGGTCCAGGAGTCGTTCCTGAACGGAAAGGTCTGGAGCGAGTCGGTGCCCGACATCGTTCCGGCTTTCGTCACGAACGTCCAGCTCTTCTGCATCTCCGAGGTCTTGATCCTGGTCCTGGCCCTGGTTCTCGCCGTGCTGCGGAGCCTGCCGGGACCTGTCCTATTTCCAATCCGCTTGCTTGCGACGATCTACGTCGACGTATTCCGAGCCATTCCGGGCGTGCTGATCATCTACATCCTCGGCTTCGGCATACCTGGTCTCGGCCTGGCAGGCGTTCCTACGGATCCATTCTTCTATGCGGTCATCAGCCTCACCCTCGTTTACTCGGCCTACGTGTCCGAGGTCTATCGGGCGGGCATACAGTCCGTGCACCCCAGCCAGGAAGCCGCGGCCCGATCGCTGGGCCTGACCCAGTTCCAGGCGCTTCGCTACGTCGTCCTGCCACAGGCGATCCGCAGAGTCATCCCGCCGCTCCTGAACGACTTCATCGGCCTTCAGAAGGACAGCGTGCTCGTCTCCTATATCGGCGTCGTCGAGATCTTCAGGCAAGCCCAGATCGACAAGGCGAGCACGTTCAACTTCACGCCGTACCTGGTCGTCGCGCTCGTCTTCCTGGTGATAACCATTCCGCTGGCGCGCCTCACGGATTGGCTCGTGGCCCGCGACCGGCGTCGATTCCTTGCGAATGCCCGATGACGACCACCCTCTCGACCGCCCCCGGCTCGCCGGGCGGCCATCCGTCCGCTCTCGAAATCCGCGGCTTGTGGAAGTCGTTCGGGGATCTGCAGGTCCTCCGTGGCATCGACCTCACCGTCGCCGAGCACGAGGTCGTCTGCCTCATTGGGTCCTCGGGCTCGGGCAAGTCCACGCTCCTGCGCTGCGTCAACCTGCTCGAGCCGATCGACGCCGGTCGAGTGGTCGTCGAAGGCGAAGAGATCACGGCCAGCGGCGTCGACGTCAACCGGATCCGGCGCCGGATCGGCATCGTGTTCCAGTCGTTCAACCTCTTCCCGCACATGTCGGTGATGCGGAACGTGAGCCTCGCGCCGCGCAAAGCGCTCGGCACGTCGCAGGCGGAGGCCGAGGCGGAGGCGGTGGAGCTGCTCGATCGTTTCGGCCTTGCGGACAAGCGCGCCGAGTTCCCCGACCGGCTGTCGGGCGGCCAGCAGCAGCGCGTGGCGATCGTCCGGGCACTCGCGATGCACCCGGACCTGCTGCTCCTCGACGAGATCACCAGCGCCCTGGACCCTGAGCTGGTCGCCGAGGTCCTCGACGTCATCCGCGAGCTTGCCCGCGGTGGCATGACGATGGTCATCGCCACTCACGAGATGGGCTTTGCCCGCGACATCGCGAACCGCGTCTGCTTCCTGGACCAGGGCCAGATCCTGGAGCAGGGGACTCCGGCGGAGATCTTCACCGCACCCAAGGCGCCCCGAACCCAGCAGTTCCTGCAGCGGGTCCTCGACGCCGGAAGGCTCTAGCTCCTGGCCCTCGGCTCCTGGCCCCTCGGCCTCGGCCGTGAAACCGGCCCGTTTGTGCGTTGGCGAGTACACGTCGGCAGGCCTCGCCTCGCCAGCCTGCGCCCGTGTGCGTCACGAGCTACACGTCCTGATGCCCGGGTTCTCTGCTGTGCTGGGCAGGAGGTCGAGTGTGCGTCGAGGCGCACATGACAGCGAGCCCGGGACCCCGTCCAAGGGGACTGTGAGCGGGCACGACCGGCTGAGACGCTTCTCCGGGCGGGCCGAGGGGGCCGAATCGATCGGAATCGTGCCCGGAAGCTGCCGACGTGTATCTGCGCTCGCACAGTCCCGGGGAGGGTGCAGGGTCCAATGGGTGTGTGAGCACTCTGACGTGTACTTGCCGACGCACAACGCAGGCCGCCGCGACCCCGAACGCCAGGATTGACGAGCTCGTCGCCGAGTCTGGAATTCGTGAAGATAGGGGCCGCGGACGCCGCCATGGGCCAGGAGGGCGCCGGGCGGATGCGGGCCCGGGCGCGGCGGGCACGGGCGCGGGCCGTGGCTCCCCGATTTACGCCCGAGGTAAGCATCCGGGCCGGACGACGGAGATTTGCGCCCGAGGTAAGGGTTTCGACCGGTCGGGGGCCTGTTACTTACGCCCGGGGTAAGGACCCGGGCCGGACGACGGAGATCTGCGCCCGAGGTAAGGTTTCGACCGGTTGGGGGCCCGTTGCTTACGCCCGACGTAAGCACCCGGGCCGGACGCGGGCGGCGCCGGTCCCAACGCGCGACGCGAGGCCCTTAATCACCTGTATCGGCGTGGGACCTACCGCGGCCGGGGCATCAGCCGGGGGACGCGCTTCGCATAGGCCGCGTACGCGTCGCCGAAGTGGCGGCTCAACATCTCCTCTTCGCGACGCGCCCTCATCTCGAAGGCCGGAATCAGCAGGACGAAACCGACGGCAAGGACGGCGTTGAGAATCGCCAGCGCGCCGCCGAGCCACATCAGCAGGATCGACAGATACATCGGATGCCGCACGAGCCCGAAGGGCCCGCTCGTGACGATCTCCGTATCCGGCCGGACCTCCGCCGCCGAGGCCATGTTCCGGCCCAGCGCCAGGATGCCCCAGAGCGACAGGCCGGCGGCTGCCCACAGAGTCACGATGCCCAGCAGGCGCAGCGCGTCTCCAAGGGGTTCGGCGAGGGGTCCGGCCGATCCCCACCGGCTGACAGCCAGCGCCAGGCCAAGCGCAACGAACATGAGGATGCCCGCGTAGTTGACCAGGGCGAGCGGGCCGGTGTCGCGATCGATCGGCTCCGGACGCCTGGCTCTGACTTCGCGAACCAGCACCGTCATGGCAACGACGAGCAGCGAAACGGCACTGGCGGCGACCACGATCCTGCCCGCGGACTCCATCGTCACGTCCACGATCCGCCCTCCCGAACGGCATCCGTGCGCCGCCGGATCCAGCGCGGCGGCGCCGAAACGGACCGCTCTATCATCGACATCCGCTCGCTGCGGGCAAGGGCTCGGCTGCTGATAGGATGGCGTCAGCCGAAGCTCCGCGGCGCCGGCCCGGCCCGGCCGGAACCCCGGTGCGCGGTTGCGAGGCCAAGGAGGCGCACGATGGCGGCTCCCATGTCTGGACCGGCTTCCACTTCCGGACCGGCTCCGGCGGAGCCCGCGTCCGCGCCCACGTCCGCGTCCGCGCCGCCCGCGCCCAGGCAACACCTTCCGCGCCCGGACTCCGGGGGTCGAGCGAGCTGGCCCGGCGCCGACGGCACTCCTCTCAACGTCCGCCACTGGCCCGTCGAGCCGGCGTGGGCCACCGTCCTGATCGTCCACGGCATCGGCGAGCACGGAGGCCGCTACGAGCGCACCGGCCGTCTGATGTCCGCCGCCGGGCTCGACGTCTACGCCCCGGATCTGCGAGGCCACGGGCTCTCCGAGGGACGGCGAGTGTACGTCCGGCGCTGGGACGACTACCTCGACGACCTGGCCGTTCGGATCGCCGGGGTTCGTCGGGCCGGCCGGCCGTTCGTCCTGTTCGGTCATTCGATGGGCGCGCTCATCGCGCTCACGTACGCCTGCTCCGACCGGCCCGCGCCCCATCTACTCGTGTTGAGCGCCCCACCGCTGGGCGCCAGTGTGCCCGGCTGGCAGCGCTTCGCCGCGCCCTTGCTGAGTCGACTGGCTCCGGGCCTCGTGCTCGCGAACCCGATCTCCGGCGACCAGCTCTCGCGCGACCCGGCCGTGGCCGCCGCCTACTTCGCCGACCCGCTCGTCCAGCCGCGATCGACCGTGCGACTCGGGGCCGAGCTTTTCGGGGCGATGAAGCGGGCGCGCTCCGAACTGGCCGCCCTGGACGTCCCGACGTTGGTAATCCATGGCGGCGCGGACACCCTCGTGCCGACACGCCTCTCCGAGCCGCTCATGGCGCTTCCCTGCGTGGAGCGCCGGGTCCTGCCCGACCTGCGCCACGAAACCCTCAACGAACCCGAGGGCCCGGAAGTCGTGGCCGGGATCGTTGCCTGGTTGCGCGCCCGCGTGCCCGCGGCTGGCCCTGAAGTCGCCGGCCACCTCGACGGCGACGGCCAGACCGGCCCCGAGCCCGAGCCCGAGACTGCCCGCCCCGTCGATCCTCCTGCCAAGGCGCCGACCGTCCGCTAGGCTCCGGAACCAATGGCGCCGCGGTCGCGGCTCTGTCACCATTCGGGCCATGACTGCCCAGATCCGCATCGTTCCGGAAGACCGTTTCGCCGAGCTCATCAAAGTCGCCGAGGTCGCCTTCGGCGAGGACATCGGGGACGATCTGGTCGCCCGAGTGGAGAAGGTCGCCGACAAGCAGCGGTTCTTGTGCGCGATCGACAACGATCGGTTCGTCGGCACTTCCGGGGTATTCAGCCAGCATCTGACCGTGCCCGGCGGGGATGTCGCCGCGGGCGGAGTCACCTTCGTCACGGTCCTGCCATCGCATCGCCGCCGCGGCCTGATGAGCGGCATGATGCGGGCGATGATCGACGACTGCCATAGCCGTGGCGAGCCGATCGCGATGCTCTGGGCGGCCGAGGGAGCGATCTACCAGCGGTTCGGTTATGGCATGGCCACCAACTGCGTCAACCTCGAGGCAGATACCCGGGCGATGTCGTTCACCCGCGACTGGCCGCGAGAGGGCAGCGTCCGGCTCGTTCCGGCGGGCGAGGGAGTGGAGATCGTGGCGCCTATCTACGAGGCCGCCCGATCTCGCCGCTCCGGTTTCCTTGGGCGCGACCAGAACTGGTGGCTCGGCGTTCTTCCGGATCCGGAGAAGGACAAGAAGGGCGGCGAGGCTCGACGGCTGGCCGTTCTCGAGGTCGACGGCGTCGCCGAGGCCTACGCCGTGTACAAGACCAAGGCTGAGTGGAACCAGCGGGGCCCGGCGAGCGTTCTCACGGTCGAGGAGGCGATGGCTTCCACACCTCGGGGGACCCGCGAGATCTGGCGCTTCCTCTTCGAGGTGGACCTGGTCCGGACGCTCAAGACCTGGCGGCTGCCGATGGACCACCCGGTCTTCTCGCTCGTCGCCGAGCCGCGCCGCCTGGGAACGACCGTCGGCGACGGCCTGTGGGTCCGGATCGTGGACATCGCCGCCGCTCTCGAAGCGCGCCGCTACGGGCTCGACGGCCACGGCCAGGGCCGGCTCACCTTCGACTTCGACGACCGGTACTGCCCCTGGAACGCGGGCCGCTGGAGCCTTGAGGTTTCCGACGGTCGGGCGCGAGTGATCCGCACGAGCGAAGGGGCCGATCTGGCGCTCGACGCCAACGACCTGGCCTCGCTCTACCTGGGCGGCTTCGGCGCCACCGCCCTCGCGGTCGCCGGACGGATCGTGGAGCTCAAGCCCGGTTCGCTCGCCCGAGCCGATGCACTCTTCCTGTCCGCTCTGCAGCCCTGGTGCCCGCAGGAGTTCTAGCCGGGCGCCACGCGATCGGCCTACTTCGGCGGGTCAAACGTGACCGAGACGTGCCGGCCGCGGACGACGCCGAAGCAGCCGAGCCGCCGCGGGATCGCCCATCGGCGCGGCGGGCGGCAGGCCTTCGGGGCTAGCGCTCGAAGCGAATCGGCTGCTGATTCCCCGACGGGGCGCAGACGTCGCACAACGTCAGCCCGTCTTCGATGAGTGCGGCGTGTCTGCGGCCTCGGCCCCCGCGAATGAACACGGGATGCTTGCACACAGAGCAACGGAGCTGTTTCGCGTCCATGCGATCTGCTGACACCCTGTCACCCGTTGACGCGACCATGCCATAGGCTGGCTCGGGTCAACTCGTCAACACCTCTCTCTCGGGTGTCGGCTCCGTGTCGAGTCGGAACATCCCGAGGCTTTACCACACGAGAGGGTGACGATCCTCCAATGCCGCCCCGAACCTAACGGCCCGCTTCGACTACGCCTGCTGCACCCATTCAGTCGGGGGGTGTGGTCTAGGCGGAATGCCGTATCGGTGGATTGTATAGGCTGCCGAACCGTGATTCCGGCCCGTTATGCATTCGAAATCACGATCCTGCAGGGTGGCCTGCGAGGACCGCCTGGCGAACCGAAAATGCAACCTTTCGATGAGCGCAACCGACGGGCTTCGCGGCCCGGCGCAAGGTCCCGAATCAGGAAGGCATGATGGGCGGGTAGGGGACCGGCAGGAAGATGATGTAGGCGCCCAGCCGCGTGGCATACCGGATGAGCATCCCGTAGAGGCTGGCGGCCCAGTCGGGGTAGCGGCCGTTTACGAGGATCGGGATCCACAGGATCAGGATCGAGAGGCCCGCGATGGTTCCCAGGATGGAGATCACGATCAGATGCGGGATCAGGACCAGGATCCGGACGAACCAGTTGATCAACGGGATGCCCCACAGGCGGTTGATCTCCAGGTTGTCCAGCGAAACCTGGACGTTGATAGGCTTGGACGGCCCCGGCTCAAGCGGCGGATAGCCGCCGGGCATCAGCAGAACGTAGCCGCCGATGCGAGCCTGCCGCTGCATGCTCTCGGTGGCCAGGGAGACGACCAGGGCCGGGACCCTGCCGTAGGCGAGGATGTAGATCCAGCCGAGGAGCCACCAGATCCCCAGGCAGAAATTGAGGATCTGCACGACCACCATGTGCGGAATCGAAAGGAAGGCACGCACGCCCATTCCCAGGATCGGGATGCCCCACACTCGATTGACTTCGCGATCGGTGGTAACGCCAAGCTGGATCGGGTATCCGCCCTCGGGCGGTGCATAGGAAACCTGTTCCGCGGCCATTCGAAGGTTGCCTCCCTGCCATCAACGCCGGACGCTTCGACCTGTTCAGAATAGTCGGGCGAAAGGACGCGCTGCAGGCCCAAGTGCACGTCGAATTCGATCGGCCGCGGCCACAGTCGCGCTGCGGCCGCTCGTGACTCGCGCCGCCGAACGAGATCCCCAGACGCCCTAGCCCGGCCCGCTGCTGCTGGCAGACTTGACCCGAACGCGGCGGATACATTCGAGCAGGAGGTGCCCATGACTACCAGACCCGGGCCGCTCGGCTTCAGGATCTCGGCCCTCCAATCCTCGGGCGTCGATTGGCCGACTCTGGCGGCGTCCTGGACCCTTGCCGGAGAGACGCGACTCTTCGACGCGGGCTGGCTCAGCGACCACCTCACCGACGCCAGCCGCGACCGTGGCGGGGCCGCTTTCGAGGCGATCACTGCCCTGGCCGCGCTGGCCGGCCGCGTGCCCGGGATGTGGCTCGGAGTGGCCGTCGCCTCCAACACGTTCAGGCACCCGGCCGTGCTCGCGAAATCGGCCGCGGTCCTGGACAACGTGACCGGCGGCAGGTTCATCCTGGGCCTCGGGGCCGGCTGGCACGAAGGCGAGCACGGCCAGTTCGGCATCCCGCTGCCGCCGATGTCCGAGAGGTTCGACAGGTTCCAGAGCGCGGTCGAGGTCATCAGCCTGCTCTTCTCCGACGCGGCGAGGCGGCCGCCGGGCGTGTCGCTGCCTGACCGCTTCTACCCGCTCCGCGGCGCGACCCTGGAGCCGCAGACCGTCCGCCGAGGCGGGCCGCCGCTGTGGCTGGGCGTGGGCAAGCGGCGTGGGATCGACCTGCTGGCCAGATTCGGCGAGGGCTGGCCGATGCCGGGCAATCGGCCGGGCGACGTCGCCTACTTCTCCGAGAAACGCGACGAGATCCGGCGAGCGGTCGAGGCGGCGGGGCGAGACCCGGATGCCTTCACCTTCGCCGCGCAGATGACCGCCGGCGCGAGCGACGGCGAGCTGCGCGAGGCCCGCGAGACGGCCGAAGCGCTCCTTCGAGCGGGGGCGAACCACCTGAGCATCGGCGTGCCGGCACCGCGCGGCCCGAACGGCGGCGCCCGGATGGCGACCGAGGTGGCGGCGCCGATTCGCGACAGCCTGGGCTGAGTCGGTTCCCGGACGCGCGCTCACGAGTTCGCCTGGTCGCCAGTTCGGGCACCCGCTCCCCGCGGGCGAGTGGCAGCCGGCTATTCGGCGCGGACGATCTCCAGGGCGTCGATCGCCGCTTCCGGCGAGACCACTCGAACCGTCTCCGCGATCGACTCCAGATGCGCCCGGACCGACTCCGGATCGATGCCGGTCGGCGCGTACGTGGTGAAGATCGCCCGGCTCGTCGCCGGACCCAGTCGCGTTCGGTCGTCCGGTCCGTAGACGATGCTCGACACGATCCCGGCGCCATCGTGGATGCACATGTCGCCGGTGGCGGTGGCGATTTCGCGCCCGCCGATGCCGGTGTACGCGTCGCCGGCCCGAGCGACGTCCACGATCAGCCCGCCTCGCACCAGGTCCGCGTCGTGGCCCGCGGTCAGCAGCCCGTTCCGAACCTCGGCCCGGAACATCGCCGCGACGAGCGAGCCTCGGGCCCGGAGCGCCTTGCCCTTGAGCGCGACCGACTCGAGCTGGAGCAGGACGTGGTACGTCTTGTCGAAGCGGCGGTAGTAGGCGGCATACGCCGCGAGCTCCGGCCGGGATAGCAGGCCCGCCCGGCTGGCTCCGGCGTACCGCTCGCGAAGCTCGGCCGCCGTCTCGTCGAGCACCGCCTCCAGCGCCGGGTCCGCCTCCGGATTGCGCACGCCCGACATTGCCATCGCGCCGACGCTGGCCCCCGGCCAGGCCTCGATCCAGGCCTCGGACGCGGTCAGCGAGAACGATGCGAGATCCATGATTACGACCAGGGCTCGAGCGGTGCCAGGAACTCCGTGACGAGCGCGGCCAGCCGCTCCGGCTGCTCCATGCCGATGAGGTGGGCCACGTCCGGCCAGATGACCGCACGCGCGTTGGGCGCGGCCTCCGCGACTCGCTGCGCGGCCTTGACCTCGTGACTGATGTCCAGCTCGCCCGCGACGGCCAGAACGGGGCAGCGCAGCTCTCCGAGGCGGCCGTTGGCGGCCGGCTCGAGGCCGATCCGGGTGCCCGCGACATAGCCGGGCAGGAATTGCCGCCGGGCGAGGGCCCGGACGGTTTCGCGCATCGGCGCGGGGAGACGGGCGGGCGACTGGCCCGGGCCGTCGACCCAGACCTGGACCATCACGTCCGCGAGCGCGTCGGGATCCTTTGGCGAGGCCGCCTCGAGCGCGCCGGCCCGGCCGAACAACTGCCTCTCCAGCGGCGTCGCGCCGCCTTCGAAGCCGCCCGGCGAAGAGCCGAGGGTGACGACCGCCGCGAATCGATCTGGGTACTCGATGGCAGCCTCGAGGGCGGTCTGTCCGCCCATGCTGTTGCCGACTACCGCGGCACGCTTTACCCCGTGCGCGTCCAGCACCGCGACCAGGTCGGTGCGCGGGTTGTACGCGACGTCATCCGTCTCGGTCCGCCCGAATCCGCGCATGTCGTAGCGGATCACGCGGAAGCCACCGGCGATCAGCGGCGGAACCATCGCGTCCCAGGCGTGGAGATCGACGATCGCGGCGTGGATCAGGACGAGGGGCCGGCCGTCACCCTCCGCGACGGTGAAGATGCGGCCTCCGGGAACCTCTACGAAGCTATCCATTCGGGCAGTGTAGCGGCGTCTCAACCGAAAACCGTCAGGTTTCGACACCGGCAGGGCAGCCCCGGCCCGACGCCCGAACAGCCCGGGACGGTATCGTTTGGCCGAGTTCGCCCGTCCATGGGCACGCGATCCGGAAGCAGGGGAGATTGCCGATCATGGATCGAACGGCAGCCGGCGCGACCGATCCCGCTCGCGGATTCTCGGGGCGCGTCCTCCATCCGACACCCGCAGTCGCCGCGGCGGCCGGTCTGGCGGCCGCGTTCATGTGGATGGCTGTCCTCGCCGGCGAGGCGGCGCGCACCGGCCTGGCGGGTTCGCTGCGGTCGCGGCCGGACAGGCTTCTCGGCTGGGACGGAGCCGCCTTCTGGGCTCCGCTCACGATCGCCACCGCGCTCGCCGCGGTCCTGGTCGTCGTCGCCGCGCTGGGCCTCCGAGTCGCCATTCGCGGCCGGGTCACCTGGCTCGCGACCGTGGCGTTGCTGGCCGCGGCGGGTCTTGGCGAGCTGGCGATCCAGGTCTTCACTCCCGACGCGAACATGTACGAAACGAACCCGCTCCGTGGCCTCGGCGCCTGGGTCCTCGTCCTGGCGGCCCCGGCTGCTGCCGCTTTCGCCGGCGTCGGTCTCGTCCGCGCCGGCTCGACGGTCACGGGCTGGGCCTCGATGGCCGCGAGTCTCGTGATGGTCTGGGTGGCAGTAGATCTTGCCGCGGTGGGAGCGACCTCCGGTGCGGTCCAGCCGCAGACCGAGGCGTCGGTCGGGGTCGAAGTGGTCCTGGCCGCCTGGCTCGTCGCCATGTCGATTCTCATGATCGCCATCCGCGGTCGCGCATCCGTGACCGGCATCGCGTCCCGCCGCGGCAAGCTCGCCCTCGGAGGGGTCGGCGCCGTCACGACCGTGCTGTTCGGCGCGCAGATGATCGCCGCAGTCGTCGGATACTCGTATCTCGGTCCCACGGTCCTGGCCCAGATCGCGGGGCGGACGCAGGCCGCGACGATCGAGGTTGACGGCGTCACCCGTTCCTACCGGATCCATCGCGCGCCGTCGCTCGACCCGAAGCCGGGCCTGGTCATCTCCCTGTCCGGAGTCTTCGGCGACGGTTTCCAGTCCGAGTTCAACAGCGGCTTCGACGATGAGGTGGACAGGGCGGGCTGGATCGCGATCTACCCGGACAGCGTCCTCGACGGCTGGATGGCCTACGGCAACGACGACACCTGGGGCCATCACCCGGGTGCCGACGACGTTCCTTTCCTCCGAGCCCTGATCGAGCGTGAGATCGCGAGCGACGGCGTGGACCCCGGGCGAGTGTTTGTCAGCGGCATGTCGCGCGGCGGCATGATGACCCACCGGGCCGGCTGCGAGCTCGCGGATGTGGTGGCGGCCATCGCGCCGGTGTCGGGAAACATGGCCACGACGTCGGGAAGCGCCGCGGACGTGCCCTGCCATCCGGCCCGGCCGATCTCCGTTCTGGCGATGCACGGAACCGGCGATAGCGTGATCCCCTTCGACGGCGGGCACGTGGACATCAACTACTCGCCGTTCCCCGATGTCATGGCGAAGTGGCGGGCACTCAACGGTTGCGCCGGCGACGGATCAACGGCGGTGGACGGGGCCTCGACGACAACGAGCTGGGCCTGCGCCGGGGGAACGACGACGGCCATGCGGGTCATCGCCGGCGGCAGCCACGTCTGGCCCGGGTCGTGGAGCCAGTCCGGCCCGGACGGCTTCGATGCCGCGCGAGTGATCGTGGACTTCTTCGCGGCCCACGCCCGCGGCTGATTTCGGCTCCGCCGCAGGGTCCGCGCGCCAGACGCGACCGCGATACCACCGCGTGGCGCGGGGCCCCACACTCGCGGCGTGGACGAGCCCGAGGTCGACTACCTGGAGCTGGCGGACTGGCGCCGGCGGATATCCGAGCTGTATGCGCAGGTCAGGGCCGAGCGCGACCCGGCGAGCGGCCATGAGCTCTGGCGGGCGACTCGCGAGCGGCTATACCGCGAACATCCGGCGTCGCCCGTGCCGGCCGAGAAGCGATCCTCGTTTCGTGCGCGGCACTTCCCGTACGATCCGGCGCTCCGCTTCGAGGTGCCGCTGATCTGCGAGCAGCCGGCCGGGCCGGCAAGCGCCGGCGAGTCGAGCGCGCTGGGCATCCGGCTGCCGATCAGCACCGGCGCGCCGCGCCCGTTCGACCGCATCGGCCGGCTCGAGGTTCCTTTCGCCGCCGGGCCGCGGCGGCTGGCTCTCTTCTGGCTGCCCGAGTACTCGGGCGGGTTGTTCCTGGCATTTCGCGACGCCACCAACGGCCGTGAGACCTACGGCGGAGGCCGCTACCTCCTCGACACGGGTAAAGGCTCCGACCTGGGCGGCGATCCGGCTGCGGGCACGATCGTGGTCGACTTCAACTTCGCCTACCAGCCTTCGTGCGCGTTCGATCCGAGATGGTCCTGCCCGCTGTCGGCTCCCGAGAACCGGCTCGACCTCGAGGTCCGGGCCGGCGAGCGGATCGACTGACCCGCCTCACGCCGGCCGATCCGGCCGGCCCACGAGCCACGGCCCGACATCTGGCACCATTCCCGGGTGAGCCACAACGCATCCGACCGACCGAATACCACCTCATTCCCGCACGCCGCCGCGCCTTCGGGCCCAACCGATCCGGCCGACCTGACGCGCCTGCCCGAGCCGGCCGCGCTTCTCTTCGACCTGGACGGAACGCTCGTGGACACCGTGCACGTTCGAGTCGAGGCCTGGCGCCTCGCCTTCGCGCGAGCCGGCCTGGAGATCAAGCCCGAGGACCTTGGCCAGTACATGGGTTCGGACGGCCGCTGGCTGGCGGGCGAAGTGGCCCGAAGTCACGGCCGCGAGCTGAGCTGGGCGGAGAGAGACGAGCTCGATAGGGCGAGCGGCGATGCCTTCGACGTGCTCAACCGCTCGCCCGAGCCACTCCCCGGAGCCACGGAGCTTCTGACCGCCCTGGAGAGATCGCGGGGGCTGGCCTTCTGCGTGGCCACGGCCAGTCAGCCGGGCCAGATCGCCGCGTCGGTCTCCGCGCTGCGGCTGCCCGCGGCGCCACGGATCACCGACGCCAGCCACGTCGAGCACGCCAAGCCCGAGCCGGATCTGCTGCTCGAGGCGGCCCGCGAGCTCGGAGTGGCTCCGGACAGGTGCTGGTACGTGGGCGATTCCCGCTGGGACATGATCGCCTGCGTGCGTGCCGGGATGGTCGGCATCGCGGTCACGACCGGCGCCACTCCGGCGGACATCCTTCTCGAGGCCGGGGCATCGGCTGCGCTGGACGGCCTCGCACCCATCGGCGAGGAGCTCCGGCGGCGCGG
>DAHXON010000034.1:0-8390 GCA_027364875.1 Chloroflexota bacterium | reverse complement strand
ACCCCGGATCGCGCCCCGCTCGACGGCGGGGGGACCGGGTCCGAGGAGTGAGAGGACGGGTCCGCGCCGGACGGCCGCGCCGGCAGGCGAGGGGCGCGTCTACTTCGCCGCCGGGTCGTTGACGCGGCCCATGAAGAGGACGGCGCCGTTGTGGGTGTCGCGGATGATGTACAGGAAGGGCTTGTCGAGGTGCAGCTGGACCTTCCCCAGCTGAGGCGGAGCCGCGCCCGCCGACATCACCACTGCCGTGACAGCGGCCGCGGTCGTTCCCTGCTCGACCACGTCGATGTTGGCCTGATGAACCACCTTCGAGATGTAGAGCCCCTCCTGGGTCGTGATGCCCGAGAAGTCGGCTTTGTCGGGATCCACGGCCAGCTTCATACCCATGGCGCTGAGCAGCGACGTCAGCTCGATCCGGGTATCGATCGAGAACTTCGGCAGCCAGAGGTCCACCTCGCGCTCGGACTCGGCGGCGACGATGTCCGCCAGCCTGGCCGCGGTCAGGCCATTCGTGAACGAGGCCATCTCGTCGGGCAGGACGATCGTCATCGCCAGGCCGTCCATCGAATACGGGAGCTCAACCGCTCTGTAGCCCGGGCCCGCGGCGTACCGGAAGCGGCCATCCAACGCCATCGTCGGGACCTGTTCGAGGGCTCCGGCGGCGCTGGTGAACGGCCGATCGGCCGTGTCCTTCGGATCGAACTCACTCGCCCAGGCTGCCTTGAGGTATATAGCGTTGACCAGGACGAGGCGGGTCAGCGTGTCGACGTCGCCCGGTTGGAGGATGTTCGGGATCCGGCCCCTCGTCCGGTCCGATGCCCACTTGTTGATGAGCAGCCGCGCGGCCTCGGGATTGCGCTTGTAGTCGAGCATGCCCACGCCGGCGTTGAAGCCCGAGCTGATCGAATCGAGGTAGGCGGCCTCGAACTCGTAGTCCTTCTGGGCGAAGGCCTGGTTCGAGACGTCGAGCTCGACCGCCGGCGTGTCCTTCGCCGGATCCGGTGAAGCGATCGGCACGCCGTTCGAGTCGAGGTAGACCGTCTGGGAATCGAGCTCCGCGAGCAGGGCTCGGATCTCGGCCTCCTGGCCGGGCGCTCCGAACGAATGCAGGACCTGGTCCATCTCGGCCGCCGTCAGGCCTTTCGCGCCGGGCCGGACCATGCCGAGGGCCAGAGCGATGCTGGCGGGCGAGGCCACCAGGTTGGCGCTCGGGTCGAGCCGCCTGAGCAGGTCGAAACCGAAATCGTTGAGCTGAGTCGCCGCCGCCGAGCCGCGATCGGGTGCGGGCTGCACGGGTTTGGCGTCGCCGTATGCCATCTGCAGCTCGCCCGGAGCCAGAGTCGGAACGGATGTCGCGGGGTTGCCGGCGGACGGCGCGGGAGTGGTGGACTGCAGCGGGGTCGGGGACGGCGCGGGCCCGATCGGCGCGGGCGTTGGGCTTGCGGCCGCGGCGTTGCAGCCCCCGGCTATGACGGCGATCAGCCCGAGCGACGCGAAAGCGCGCGCGGCGCGGCTCGTTCCCCGAACGAGGAACGCGGTCGATCCAGTGAACATCACGGCCTCCCTCACGCCGCCTCTCGTCGGTGGCGTTCAACCAGTATCCAGCATGGTAGGCGAGCCGGGGACGCTACGCGACGGCACCACGACCGCCGGTAGGACGATCGAAAAGCTCATCCGGTTCCGCCGCGCCCGATCTGACGCTAGAGCGACGAGCGAAGGAACTCGACGACGCGCCGCTCCCATTCCTGCGGGTACATGGACAGGGCGCCGGTGTGACTCGCGCCGACCGGCTGCCAGAGCTGGATCGTCGACGGCGATACCGACCGGAAGGCGTTCGTGGCCGCGTGCTCTTCGGAGTCGTCGGCGGCGATGAGGAGGACCGGTCGGGAGCCCAGCTTCGTCAGGTTGTCGCGAAGCGTGGCGGGTTCCGGAGCGCCGGTCAGAACGCCGGCGATGACCCAGCCAAGGCAGCTATCGAAGTGGTGGATGAAGCCCTCGAGGTCGCCGCCGAGGTAAGTCTGGTCGCCGCACGTTCTGGCAGTGGCGCCTTCGGCCACCACGGCCTTGAGCCTGGAGTCGGAAGCGGCGCCGGTGATGGCAATCTCGCCGCCCATCGAGAGGCCCAGAACCCCGATCCGCCCGGCGTCGACCTCCGGCCGCGAAACCAGGAAGGTGACCGCTGCGCTCAGGTCGCTCTCGCCGCCCCAGCCGTACAGCATCGCGTGGCCGCCGCTCTCGCCCGAGCCGCGGGGATCCATCGCCAGCACGCCGAACCCGTTGCGAGTCAGAACCTGGGCCTGGGCCGACGTCTCTGCCTTGGTCCCGCCGGCGCCGGGCAGCACGATGACGGTGGCGCCGTTCGCGGATGGCGTGTACCAGCCCGCAAGGGCCGTCCCGTCCGCGGCCCGGAACGTCACGTTGGCGGTGCCCGGCGGCACGGCGGCTTCGAAAGGCGACCGCGGTGCGTGGGTGCTCAGGACGCCGGCCGCGAGCGGGAAGAGCCAGAACTGAGCCACGAGCACGAAGCCGGCCACCGCCGCAACCAGGCGCGGGACGCGGCGCAGCGGTCGTACCAGCCACCACGTCCCTTCGACCGACAGGACGAGCCCGGCCACGAGCGCCGCCACACCGAACAACCCGCCGGCCGAGAGGCCGACCATGGCCAGGTTGGCCACGCCGGCGGCGGCACCCGCGACGAAGGCGACGGTCCCGAGGATCAGCGCGAGCAGGCCGCCGAGCGCGCTGCCCGCCACCGGCCGGCTGGCCGTTCGGTCCGCCCGCAGGCTCGCCCGTGGGCTCGCCGCGTCCCATGGCCGGAGTGTCAGGAAGATCGTGGCGACGGTGACCGCCGCAACGATCGCCGATCGCGCCAGCGCGAGCCCGATCGGGGTATCGCTGTCGAGCAGCAGCGCGATGAGATATGCGCCAGCGATGAGCGCCGCCACGACGGCCGCCCATTCCTGCCTGCCGCCGGGGGCTCGGATGGCGAGGTACGGGCGCGGCAGTTGAGCGGCTGCGTGCATGTCGGGCTCCCTCTCGACGATTTGACGGCAGCGTCATATTGCGCCACCGGGTGGCGGCGCCGCTCGGCGCGTCGGAGGAGCGGGCCTCAGCCCTCGTCGTTGGTTTCGGCGGGGCGGGCGTGGAGGACGATGGCCGTGAATGGGACGCGGAGGTCGCGGAAGACCTCGATCGAGACGAGGAAGCCCGCGAACAGGAAGAAGACGCCCAGGAACTCGCCCACGAAGAAGCCGCTCGTGCTGCCGAAGCGGTCGAGGCCGCTCGTGATCGCGGGGATCAGGCCGCCGAGAGCGATCAGCAGCGTGGCGGGCACGCGGCTGTGGATGCGCCCGGAGAAGAGGGCGGCGGCGGCGCCCGGCAGGGACGCGGCCAGGTTTACGACGATCGCCACCGGCGCCAGTGCCAGATTGGCGAGGAACCGGCCGGCGCCGGCCTCGCGATCCAGCGAGTAGCGGATGACACGCCGTTTGGGCATGAAGATGTAGGTGCTGTAGATGCCGCCGAGGACCAGGGCGAACGCGCCGGTCACGTTGAAGAGCGGCGTCAGCAGGCGGATGTATCCGGGGAACAGCTCGCCGGTGGGTATGTGCGTAACCGGATCGACGACCCAGCCGGGGGCGGGCAGAGAGACCGTCGCCATCATGACCGCGGATACGGCCGTGCCGGCAATCATGCCCGCTGCGGCGAGCCTGGGCCAGGCGGTGCCGCCACGGAACGTGTCGACGGCGATGGCCACGGCGAGCAGAGTGGCGATTCCGAAGTAGATCGGCGCGGCGGGGCCGCTGCCCGGGTAGTCGTACTTCGCCTGGGCGAGGGCCGAGAAGAGCCCGGCGAGGAACAGCGAGACGGCGAAGGCGTAGCCGAAACGCGTCCGGCCGAGAAGGAGGACGGTGCCGAGCCCGAGCCAGCCGGCGACCCAGATCGCGCCGATGAGGTACCAGGCCCGATACAGCGGCTCGGACCAGCCGAAGGCTCCGCCGAGGAACTCCGTGCCGGCCGAAAGGCCGTACCAGAGCATGCCGAGCGCCCAGACCGCCTGATACGAGCGCCGGCGCTCCCGCCACTGATCGACGAGGAGCAGGAAGAACAGGAGGCTCAGGGCCGAGGACGCGAACGGCAGCAGGACGTTGAAGTCGATCATCCGGTCAGGATCGCACCCGGCACCAGGGTGGCGCGGCTCCGTTCGGTCTTGCGCAACGATCGCCGGACTCTCCGCGCCGGGCCGGTTGTGAGCATGGGCGCCCCTAGATGTCCGGCCGAAGCCAGCCGCGGTCTTCGGCGATGCGGGCGGCCTCGCCGCGATTGCGGGCGCCGACCTTCTGGATGGCCGAGGAGAGATGGTTGCGGACAGTGCCCTCCGACAGCGACAGCCGATCGGCGATCTCCGCGATGGTGGCGAGCTCGGTCGAGGCCTCCAGGACCTCGCGTTCTCGTTCCGAGAGCGGATCCGCGCCGCCGCTGAGAGCCTCGACGGCAAGTCCGGGATCGACGACTCGCTCGCCTCGGATGACGCGGCGGATCGCCAGGGCCAGCTCCGCCGCCGGAGCGTCCTTGAGCACGAAGCCCGACGCCCCGGCCTCCATCGCCTGGCGGAGATAGCCCGGCCTGCCGAACGTGGTGACCATGAGGATGCGGCAGCGCGGCATGGCGGAGTGAAGAGCAGCCGCCGCGGAGATCCCGTCGAGCCCCGGCATCTCGATGTCCAGGAGAGCCACGTCCGGCTGGGACGCGGCGGCCGCCGCGACGACTTCGTCGCCTCGCGCCACCTGGGCCACGATCTCCAGGTCCGTTTCCAGGCCGAGCAGTGCCGCGAGCGCGCCGCGCACCATGGCCTGGTCCTCGGCGAGCATCACCCGGATCATGCGGACTGGCCCGACTGACCCGACTGGGCCGGGAGCGGTGCAGCAAGGGGAATGGTCACGCGCAAACGATAGCCGCCCTCGGGCCGGGGTCCAGCCTCCAGGCTGCCACCGCGCGAGGCCACGCGCTCGGCCAGCCCGGAGAGGCCGCTCCCGAACGGCGCCGGCGGCTGGGCCGGTCCGTCGTCGCTGATCTCGGCGAACGCCACGTCCCCCTCCGATCCCACGGCGATCGCGGCGTGGCGCGCCCCGCTGTGCCTCAGCACGTTCGTGCCAGCCTCGCGGACCGCCCAGGCGAGGACCGCGTCCACGGGCGGCGGGAGAGGCTGGGAAGGAGCGGCCGCCACGCTCGCGTCGATCCCGGCGACCGCGAGCGCCGCCCGGACGCCTTCGATCTCGGAGTTCAACTCCGGCTGGCGATAGCCTCTGACCGTCTCGCGGACCGACGTGAGAGCCTCGCGGGCGGCCTGCCGAACGTCCGCCGCTTCCGCCTGGGCCCGTGCCGGATCCGATGGGATCAGCCGCTCAACCAGCTCGGCCTTGAGGGCGATGAGAGTCAGTGATTGGCCCAGGGTGTCGTGGAGGTCCCGGGCGATGCGCAGCCGCTCCTCGGTGACGGCGAGCCGGGCCAGGTCGTGGCGAGCCTGGTAGAGCTCCGTGTTGGTCGTTCGAAGTCGCCCCACGCCGTAGACCACGAGCGAGATGAGCCCCACTTCCACGGCGATGGGGAAAGCGGCTTCGAGGTCTCGCCAGTTCACGGAGACGACGATCAGCGTGTCGATGGAGACCGCGGCGATTGCCATCAATGCGCGCCGGTCCGGCCGGAGGAACGCGGCCCCGATCCCGGCGGCAAAGAACATGCCGAAGCCCCCGCCCCGCGCCGGGTCCGACGCCGCGAACACCGTCGCGACGACGGTTATGCCCGCGACGAGGGCAACGGCCAGGCCGCTCCTCCTCATCTGGTCCGAGGCTGGTCTGCGCAGGCTCGGCCTCACGAGCACAAGCAGGAGCGCGAATCCCAGGAGGCCTATGCCGATCCTGACGGTGCCGTAGCCGCTGTTCACCAGGCTAAGGACTGCGTAGGCGACGAAGAAAGCGGTCCCGGCCGCGAAGACGTAGCCGAGACCGCGGGGCGCGTTGACCCAGAGTCGAATCGGGATCGGGTCCCGATCCGGCGCCGGGGAGTCCGAAGACGGCGAGGCGTCAGCCATGGGCTCTCTGCTCGTCGGCCACGAAGCGCCAGATCACGAGCCCGCCGAAAACGAGGCCGTATGCCGCCAGGACGGCGACGTCGGTGGGGTCGATCGACCGGCCCGCCAGCATGTTCCAACCGAGATTCGAGAAATGGTAGGAAGGCAGCACCCTGGCCACGTCGGCCATGATGGACGGAAACGACTGAACGGGCGCCCACATGCCGCCGAGGATCGCCAGTGCGAACATCGTGACGCTCGTGCCCATCTGGACGCTGTCGCCGTCGAGGATGTAGCCGAGGAGCAGGCCGAGCGCAGCGAATGGCAGCGACCCGACGGCCAGCGCGACGAACAGCGCCACCCATGTCGTCGCCGGCAGCGAGACGTGATTGACGGCCAGCCCCGCGCCCATGACGAGGACCAGGACGGGCAGAGTCGTCACGAACGAGACCACGAGCTTGGTCAGCAGGTAGGTGCGCGAGTCTAGAGGCATGGCCTGGAGCTGCCGGGTCCAGCCGCTGGATCGCTCGGTGGCGATGACCCGCGACCAGTTGAGCGTCGCCGCGAAAGCCCCGAACGAAGCCATCGAAACCATGAAGAAGGCCGGCCAGCGGATGCCGTCGATCAGGGCCGTGTCGCGGTTGGTGTTGCCGCCCTGCAGCAGGCCCGTGTACAGCAGGTAGAAGAACACCGGGAATCCGATCGAGATGGCGACGTAGCGTCGGTTGCGCAGGAGGCGGCGGAGCTCGAAGCGGCCGTAATTCCAGAGGTGGGTGGCCAGCGCCGGGCTGGCGTAGGCGGTGAGCGTCGTCATGGATGTCTCCTTCGGGATTGGCAGTGGGGCGCGGCGCCGGGCCGGCCCGGTCAGGTGCGGCCGAGGCGTCGCCGGGGGTCGGCCGGTCAGTCGCGCTCGGACCCGGCGATCGCCAGGAAGGCCGACTCGAGGTTCGCGCCGGTCACTTCCAGGTCGCGGAGGGGCATGCGAGCGGCGTACAGGGCCGCGACGGTTGTGTCGGCATCCGACGACGTGAGCGTCACCGAGTCGCCCCGGAGCTCACAGCCGGACACGCCCGGCAACCCGGCCAGAGCGCTGCGGTCGGCATCCGGCAGCGTGAATCGGACCGTCCGGCCGGAGACCGCGGCCTTGATCGAGCCCGGCGTGCCGTCCGCGACGACCCGGCCGTGGTCGAGTACGACCACGCGGTCGGCGACCCGGTCCTCCTCTTCGAGGTAGTGCGTCGCGAACAGGATCGTGCGGCCTTCCGCGGCGTAGCGGCGCATGTCGGCCCAGAACACGTGGCGTGTCTCCACGTCCATGGCCACCGTGGGCTCGTCGAGGAAGACCAGATCGGGATCGCCGGCGATGGCGAGCGCGAACCTGAGCCGTTGGGTCTCGCCGCCCGAGAGACCTTCGACTCGCCGGCCGGCGAGCTCGGTCAGGCGGGAGGCTCGGAGGGCGGCCTCGAGCGGCAGCGGCTGTGGATAGAGGTTACGGGTGAAGTCGACGAGCTCTCCGACGGTGCAGCCGATGGGCAGACCGCCGCCCTGGAGCATGGCGCCCACGCGGCCCGCCTGGACGGCCGCTCGCGGCTCGAGACCGAGGGTTCTGGCCTGGCCGCCGCTGGCGCGGAGCATCCCGAGCATGACGTTGATCGCGGTCGACTTGCCGGCTCCGTTGGGCCCGAGCAGGGCAACCGTCGCCCCGATCGGGATCTCGAAGGTCACATCGTCGAGGGCGGTCGTGGCTCCGAACCGGCGAGTCACGCCGTCGAACGCGACGGCGCTGGGTGAAGTGGAAATCGGGAAGGGGATCGGCGAGGTGGCGTAGGGTTGGGACGCGAATGGCTGTGTCATGGCGGGAGTGTCCGCCGACGGGACGCGGCGAAGAAGTCACGGGCGTTGCGATCTGAGCGTGACGTTCGCGGGGCCGGCGTCCATGACAGATGTCAGGTGCGCGGCGCCGGGCCGGCGCCGGGCGGCGAGGGCGGCGGCGCCCGACGCGCCCGAACGCGCCGTCTGTTTCCGGCGTCTACGCCTGGTGGCGGTGATATCCGCATCCGCTGACGTCCAGGCGCCGGTCGCGGTACCGCGCGGCACCTCGTGCCCTCCGTTTCCGGCGTCTACGCCTGGTGGCGGTGATATCCGCATCCGCTGACGTCCAGGCGGCGGTTTCGGCTTCAGCGACGGCCAATCCGTGCGGGGTCTTCGCGCTCGAGGCCGCCAAGGGCGCTCACCGGCTCCTCGGGTTGGGGCTAGCACGCCTGGCGGTGGTATTCGCGAGAAACCGGCGCGGCCCCGGCCCCGGCCCCGGCCCCGGACC
>DAHXON010000033.1:259-34445 GCA_027364875.1 Chloroflexota bacterium | reverse complement strand
AAGTGGTCTCGCTCCTTCCCGTCGTCATCGCCGACGACGTCGAGGCCGCGGCCGCCGACCGGCCCGAGATCAACGCCGCCGAGCTCGCCCTGACCGCCGTCTTCGCGCTCGAGTTCGCCGCCCGCATCCTCGCCGCCCGCAGCCGCGTTGGCTACCTCAAAGGCCACTGGATCGACCTCGTCGCCGTCGTGCCGCCCATCCGAGGCGCCCGAGTCCTGCGTCTGCTTCGCCTCCTTCGACTCGTTCGGGCCTTCGCCGGCATCTACCGCGCCGGCTTGCACATCGGCGCCCTGGCCCGTCACCGCGGCTTCGCCTGGCTCCTCCTCGCCTGGCTCGGTGTCATGGCCGTCTGCTCGGCCTGGATGTACGTCGCCGAGAAGGGCAGTGCGGGCAGCCTCGTCGAAAACCCCTTCGACGCGCTCTGGTGGGGCATCGTCACCCTGACCACCGTCGGCTACGGCGACGTCGTCCCGCAGACCACCGAGGGCCGCATCGCCGCCATGGTCCTGATGCTCCTGGGCATCGGCCTTTTCGGCGCCATCACCGCCACGATCACGAGTTACTTCCTCTCGAGCGACCTGCGCCGGATGGAGTCCAAGGTCGAGGCCGACGTCGTTCTCGACACGACGATGGAGAGAAGGACGGCGCCTTCGGCTGAAAGGACCTCCTCTGCCAGCGGCACCCTGGTCTCCGAGCTCGAACGGCTGGCGGCCCTCCACCGCTCGGGAGAGCTCACTGCCGACGAATTCGATCGGGCAAAAGCTCGACTGCTCTGGAAGGAGCTCGCTTGACTCCGCCACCCAGTCGGAACCTCGGTGGTCCCGAGTCAGATCCAGATGCTCGCTTACGGGCTCTGTCCGAATCGGGGGCAGTGCTGGCGGAGGGCCGCACGAGTGTTCCCCTCGGATGGCTGCTCACCAACAGCCTTGGCCTCGGCGTCACTGTGTACCCGGGGGGTCTGCTGGTCAAAGGGGTTCCCTACGGCCTGCGGACCATTCTTGCCTCTGAGATTCAGCGCGTTCAGTGGAGATCCCGGCTGCTGTTCACCATCATCGCCATCGATCACGCCGCGACCGAGTGCCCTTCTCCGCTGCTGGTTCGTACGCGTCGTGGCTCCGCCCTTGCGGCGGCCATCTTCCAAATTGCCGGAAAGACCGCCCGATGAGAGGGGCTGTGGCCTGGTCGATGCGGGTCGTCGCGGAGCTGGCGAAGCTCAGGACGCTGGTGGTTGCGTTCGCGGCCATCGCGTTGCTCTTTGTACTGATCGAAGGACCGCGGCAGCATCCGGCCGGCGCGGTCGACTCCGGGACGTTCCTGTTCATCAAGTCGATCCCGGTCATCCTGGCGATCTGGCTCACCGCGTACCTGGTTCTGCGATTGGCGGTCTACAAGACAATCGAAAGGCTCGAGTACCGCGACGCGTCGAGCGCACCCAGGGTCCCGTCGGCAAGTCACGCTCGGCGCGGGCGCGACCTCATCGCTGCCGGGTTCCGACCGCTTGGTGAGATGGAGTCGCGGTTTCCGTGGCAGCGATGGCGGCGCAGCTGGGTCTTCGTCGACCCCACGAGCTACGTGACCGCTCTGGTCGGGGCTGGCTCGGTCGCTCCGCTCTCCACGGGCTGGCCCGACGGGTCGTTCGTGCTGACGGTCACGGGCATACCGGCAAGCGTCCGGCGTGCCCAGAACCGCGTAATCGTGGCAGTGAGGCCTCGCCTGCCATGGGCCGACAGATATCGGCGCCACGTCGCCGAGGCGCGGGTATTCGGTGCCGGCCGAAAGCCGATTGCGATGACCTCGATGGCCGACTACATCGCCAGCGGCAAATCGCCGCTGACGCCCACGAGGGAGTCGCTGCGGGCTAGCTTTGGGCCGGCGATGCTCGTCTTCTACGCGATCGCCTACCTGGTGTTGGCCTACCAGATCGTCGCGCCGTCGGCTCATGAGACGAGCGAGCGACTGACATGGCCTGGACGATCGAGCGCATCGTCAACTTCCCGCCGGGCCGCCGGTGGGGGAGCGGATACGCCCATCTCGGCTTCCACGATCTGGCCGGCCGCCAGTATGTCGCGGATTTCGACGCGAACTGGGTGGGCTGTCTGGGCGAGGGCGATCGGCTGCGCTGGTCGGCCGGCCCGACTCCCATCCCCGAGAGCGACCTGCACATCGATGCCGATCTCAAGGGCCCGGGCTACGTGACCGTCACGCCTGCCGGGCGGACGCTGGTCGCCTGCCTGGCTGGCAATTCGGTGTTCGACATCGACCTCGAGCAGAAGCGGTCGTCCGTCCTGATCAACGGCAGGGCGCTGGGCATGAAGGACGTCGGCAACTGCGAGTTCGACCTAGACGGCAATCTCTGGCTCAACGAGGTCGAAGGCGGGCGCGTCTGGCAGTTCAGCCCCGCGGGCGAGCCGCTCCAGACCCTCGGTGCAGCCGGCCCCGGCCGCCAGGTCGACCCCGTCCCGTTCGAGGAAGCGCGGTTCAGCTGGATCTTCGATCTGCGGCGCGGTCCGGACGGGAACATCTACGTCCTCGACGCCATGAACTTCATGGTGAAGAAGCTCGATCTCGAGCGGCGCGTCGTCTCGACCGTCGTCGGCACCGGCGAGCCCGGCTACTCGGGCGACGGCCGTGACGCGCTTTCGGCGACCCTCGGCGGCGACCCGAGCGAGTACTTCGGCGGTCCCTGGTCGCTATCCCTGGACGAGGCCGGCAACATCTTCGTCGGCGACACGCAGAACCACGTCGTCCGGATGATCGACCGAGCGACCAACGTCATCTGCACGATCGCCGGCCGCCCGGACCCCGTCCCGGGCCTCCGCACCGCCCCCACCGTGACCGACCCGTTCCGCCTCAACCTGCCCCGCATCTGCAGCATGGATTACTGGCACGGCCGGTTGTTCGTTCCGGAATGGGACGGCGATTTGGTGGTCCTGACGAGGGACGAACTGGGAAGCGGAGCAGCGAACACGAGACGCCAGTGATTGGCGACAGAGAAGTACAGCAGAGGGAGACATGACCATGAACGGACCGACTGAGCCGAGGATCGCCACCGAGCCTCCGCCTGTCACGGAACCCGTCAAGTCGGCCGCGCCGATTCCACCGTCAGGGCCCAAGGTGCCCAAGTGGGAAGCGGATTCCCGTGAGCGGGTGAAGCTCGGCATCAAGAGGTTCGCCAAGCCGCTCGCCGACTTCATCGCCCGAGACGTAAATGAGGCCGACACCAGGTTCCTGGTGACCGACTTCCTTTGCGAAGGGCTCGGCTACGACAAGTTCTCCGACCTCACGGCCGAGTTCTCGACCAAGGGCGAATTCGCCGACTACGGCCTGCGGGTGGACAAGCAGCTCGTCGCCCTGATCGAGGTCAAGCGGGTCACCACCAAGCTCGCCGAGAGGCATCTGCGCCAGGTCGAGCAGTACGGCGCCAATGAAGGCATCGAGTGGTTGATGCTGACCAACGGCGCCCAGTGGCAGGTCTACCACCTGGAAGCGGCCCTGCCGCTGACCGTCGAGCTCGTCTTCGAGGTCGACCTTCTCGGTCCGGAGCCGCCGGCGAAGAAGGTCGATCGCCTGTTCGCGATCACTCGCGAGGGCATTAAGCACAAGGTGATCGACGAAGTCTGGAAGGCCAAGTGCGCCACGTCCCCTAAGGCAATCGCCCGAGTCCTGACGTCAGAGGCGGTCGTCACCGCGGTTCGGAAGCAACTCCGTCGACAGACCGACTACTCGGCCACCGATGCCGAGGTGGTGGGCTTGATCAAGGCCACGATGCGGCCAGAGTGCCAATGAGGCGTGACGAACCCGGAATCGGAGTCATGACGAATGCGGGTAGTGGAAGAGCTGGCGAAGGTGCGAACGGCCCCAGCCGAACGCTCGCTCCGTCGCCAGAGTCCATGAGCGTCTGCCTCAGGGCGGTCCACCTCGTGAGGTAGTCAGCCTCCTACTCATGCTCACCATGGCGTTGGCATCGGGCCGATACAGGGATGGGGGACGACATCCGCGCGCCATACTTAGAGACACGCTAGGGCCGAGACAGGGCATTGATGCCTAGGGAGGACTTGGAGTTGGACGAAGGACCATCTGCACGACAACGAAGTCAGCTGTCAGAACAGCGGCGAAAGGTGGACTTCGACTCGTATGACGTTACCGTTGATGAACTTCTCCGACGGGTCCGATCCCACAGGATCGACATAGCACCCATCTATCAACGTCAATTCAGGTGGGATCCAGAGCGCCAGTCCCGCCTTGTGGAATCGGTCCTGTTGGGCATTCCAGTCCCGCCGCTATTCATGGCCACGAATCAAACGCCGAATCAGCCGGACCAATGGGAGGTCGTAGATGGCCTCCAGCGCCTGCTGACGCTGGCGAACTTTGTCGGTAGCCCCGATGTCAGACAGGCGGCGAAGTTGACGACGGCGCCGCTTCGACTGACCGATTTGGACAAGCTCACCAGCTTCGAGGGAGCCTTCTTCGAGGACTTGCCCAGCGACATTCAGACTGCGCTGGAGGATCGCCCCTTGAAAGTGGTCGTTCTCAACGACAAGAGCGACCTGCAGGTAAGGTTCGATCTCTTCGAAAGGCTCAACACAGGCGGCGTGTCACTGACCGCCCAGGAGATCAGGGAATGTGTCTTCCGGGGGGACTTCATCGAGCTGCTGGGAGAGCTCACTTCATCGCCCGATTTCCAGACCGTGGTGCGAGTCCCGGAGACGCGATCCAAAGACGGCACTCCAGAGGAGTTCGTCCTCCGGTTCTTCGCCTTCCTGGAGCGATACATCACGTTTGAGCATTCTGTGAAGGACTTCCTGAACGGTTTCACGGCCGATGCCACTCAAGATCCTGACGTCCCTGGCCGCACGACCGTTTTCGCTAGGACATTCCGCTTCCTGGCTGAATGCTTCCCCGAGGGCCTGAGAAACCCGCACGGAACGATAACCCCCGTCAATTTGTTTGAGGCCGTGTCTGTCGGCGCCGCTATGGCGCTCCAAGAGAGGCCTGACCTCGCCCCGCCCCAGGAGATGACTTGGCTGCAGTCTGATGAATTACGACGAATGACGACCGGGGGCACGAACAGTCGAACTCGTGTCCGGGGCCGTGTCGAATTCTGTCGGCACCGATTCTTGGGGCGATAGCCTTGGACTGCAAGCCGTATCGACTCGAGTTCCAGGATCGGATGACCCGCGTTCGCGCAATCCTCGCAGCTACTGACCCTTCTCCGGTGCTTTCAGACCCTCCTGCCGCGCCAGCGCCGCCCGACGTTTCACGCGAGGCGCGCGGCTTGGCCATAGTCCTCCTATACGGGGCTTACGAGAACCTTTTGCGCGCTCTCGCACGGGGCTTGCTCGACACTGCAAGGCAGATGGGGGCTGGGAATCGCCATCTGAAGCCCGGTTTCCAGGTTTCCGCGGTTTTCAAGGCGCTCCAGTCGGCGAAGGACACACCTGGTGCGAGGGTGCGGCCGATGCAGGGCCTGGAGATTGTGTCAACCCTCCAAGACTCGCGCTCGTGCACGATCAGCAGCGATTGGTTCCCGGACGACGGATCGCATATGAGGCGCCCTCAGGTTGTCTCTTTCTGTACTGTATTTGGGTTGGGCGAGCCTGAGCCTGTCCTTCGAGAGGCGTGGGACCGACTTGACTCAATCGTGGATGAGCGAAACGCGGTGGCGCACGGTCGAAGGACACCCGACGAAATAGGTCGAGGCTACACGAGACAGGAGTTGCTAAGCCTGGTTGACCTCTGGGAGGCCAGATGGATGGATTTCATCAGGCGCGTTGAGCGCAGCTCTTCGCGACCACAGTTCTTCCTGAGCACGAGATAGGGTGCGCGTTCGTAGAGGCAATGGGTACATGGGAGTGGCTAGTGCTGGCGCCTGAATGCTATGTCGAATGGATCAACACGCACGTGGGCTTCAATCCACGAGGTCAGGCTCACTCGGACTACTTGACGTCCTGCATTGTGGCCGACCTAAGACTCAGATGCCCACGCATCGACGACGAATTCGCGACGATGCAGCTCGAACTGAAACACAACGTCGGTCTGAACGGCCAACGCCACACGCTGTCGGCCGCATTGGCGGCAGCCAGCAACAACGAAGGCGAGGACGGCGATGTCGATCCGAATGTCGACGGCGTTGTGCTGCGCACAGGTTGGGGGATGACGGGGCAGGGTCTCGCCGCTCCGATCGCGATCGAGAACAAGACGATCATGACCGCGCACGGAAAGGCTCGAACGAATCGATGGAATGACGCTCGGGCGTTTGCCGAACACGTACACCGATCGTCTCCGGGGACCATCGCAGCGTTCACTATCATCATCAACGCTGCACTCGCCTATCGAAACCCGGATGAGTTCGCCCGATCTGCGAAGTCCTCCGGTACGAACCCTCCGGCGGCCGCGCGTAGGACAATCGATCTGTTTCGGTCGATGCGCCTGAGGTCAGGGCCTGAAGATCCAATTGGGCGCTGTGAAGCGCCCCTCATCTTGGTCGTGAGCTACGACGGAGTCACGCCGACCGCGAAGCTGGTCGATTGTGATCCCGGGCCGGTGCCGGGCGAGCCGTTCAGCTACGAGTGGTTCCTCGATCGGATCTGTCGGCTGTACCTTGAGCGAAACTAGGGTTTCACAACTGAGAACGAGGGGCCCTCGGAATCGAATAGCGTCATCTGATCCAGGGTCGCCCGGATGCGTGCCTCTGCCAGAGCGAGGTAGTGCTCGTCTATCTCGACACCTATGCTGTTGCGACCTGCTCGGATCGCAGCCAGGCTCGTGGTGGCCGTGCCGAGGAAGGGATCCAGGACCGTGTCATCAACGAAGCTGAACATACGGACCAGACGGTTCGCCAACTCAAGCGGAAATGGGGCCGGGTGGTCTCGCGTCGAGGCGCCCGGAACGTCTGTCCAGATCGACCTGAACCAGAGTGCGTGCTCTTCCTTAGTCATCTTGGAGCGGCGACGTTGGTCGTCCGTCGGCTTGCGATAGCCGCCCGGTTTTCGCAAGAAGAGGATGTACTCGGTGTCGTTCTTGATGACGGCGTTTGGCTCGAAGGGTTTTCCCAGGAACCCGCCGCCGGTCCCTCTCTCGACTTCGTAGCTCGCGTTGGCAATCTTCTGCCAGTAGATCGGCGTCAGATAGTCAAAACCTATTCTGCGAGCCCTGACGGCGATATCGGCATGGAGAGGAATGACCTGGTGGCGGCCTCTGTTCTTGCGCCTAGATAGGCAGACATCACCAACTACGACAACAAGTCGGCCGCCGGGAACCAGTGCTCGGAAGACGTGCCTCCAAACCTTATCCAGCTCATCCAGGAAACCCTGGTAGTCGGCGAGATCGCCCAGTTGATCTGGATGGTCGTTGTACTTCTTCAGCGTCCAGTACGGCGGGGATGTCACCGAGAGATGGATGGACCCATCCGGCAGCCAGTCCAGTCCACGCGCGTCGCCGAGCCGCAGGACGTGCGAAGTGGGTGAAGTCTGGGGCTCTGGAAGCTCGACCATGGGGAGCGGTTCCGCAAGGACCATCAGCTGGACCTGTCTGGGTGTCTACGTGGGTGGCATTTTAGCACGGCCGTTCGATAGTGGCGATCAGCTGCAGCCGCTCGTGGAGCCGCAGTTGAGGCACTTGTAGCAGCTGCCGTTGCGGACCATGATCGAGCCGCAGTCGGCGCAGCTGGGGGCGTCGGCTTGGGCACTGAAGGTGACTTGGGCTTTGCCGATGTTGCTGCCGAGGCCGATGCTGCCGAGGGTGACTCGGGGCTTGCCGTTGCCGTTGGAGCTCGGCGAGGCGCCGGCGGAGGCGTAGCCGGAGCCGGCGCTGGCACTTGGCCCTGAGGACTCTCTGGCGGGCGGCTGTGAAACGGGCTCGGAGCCGGGAGCTGCCACTGCGGTGGCGGGTGAGGAGGCCGGCCCTTCAGGGCTGTCCGACGAGGCCGCATTTTCCCCGAATGGAGAAGCTGGTTGCGCGGCCGGCGATTCGGCGCTCCCCGAGGTCCCGGCGCCACCGGTGGTTCCGGAGGAGCCGCCAAAACCGAAGCTCAGGGGCTGAGTAGAAGATTCCGCGGTCGCCGACCGGTCGACCAGACCGAGGGCGGCGCGGTCGCTCGGCGGCAGGAAGCGCGAGCCGAGCCAGCGGAAGATGTAGTCGATGATCGACTTGGCGATCGGGATCTCCGGGTTGGAGGTGAAGCCCGACGGCTCGAAGCGGACGTGGGCGAACTTGAAGACCAGGTCGTGGAGCGGCACGCCGTACTGGAGGGCGACGCTGACCGTGGTCGCGAAGGTGTCCATGAGGCCGCTGATCGTGGAGCCTTCCTTGGCCATCTTGAGGAAGATCTCGCCCGGCTGGCCGTTCTCGTAGAGGCCGACGGTGATGTAACCCTCGTGGCCGGCGATGTCGAACTTGTGAGTGATCGCCTGGCGTTCGGCCGGGAGGCGCTTGCGATACGGCTTGGGCTCGGCCGGGACGGCGGCAGCAATCGGGGCGGTGAGGGCGGCCTCGGCCTCGGCGTCCGCAGCGGAGCCGGACTTCTTCTTGCCCGTGGAGAGCGGCTGGCTGCGCTTCGAATTGTCGCGGTAGATCGCGATCGCCTTGAGGCCCATCTTCCAGCCCTCGAGGTAGACCGACTCGATCTCCGCGGGGGTGGCGGCCTCGGGCATGTTGACCGTCTTGGAGATGGCGCCGCTGAGGAACGGCTGGACCGCCGACATCATCCGCAGGTGGCCCATGTAATGGATGGAACGTGTGCCGTTCATCGGCTTGAAGGCGCAGTCGAAGACCGAAAGGTGCTCGGGCTTGAGCTCCGGCGCGCCTTCGATCGTCTCGCGGTCGTTGACGTAGGCGACGATGGCATCGACCTGGGCGGCCGAATAGCCGAGCTTTCGCAGGGCGCCCGGGACGGTGTTGTTGACGATCTTGAGGAAGCCTTCGCCGACGAGCTTCTTGTACTTGACGAGGGCGATGTCGGGCTCGATCCCGGTGGTATCGCAATCCATCATGAAAGCGATGGTGTTGTGGCTCACGAAGCCGTTGGCCACGTAGGTGACATTCGAGGGGACCGAGAGGTCGTACGTCAGCTGCTCCTCGCCGAGCTCAACGCTGGCGATCTCGTCGTAGAAGTAGTTGAGGGCATTGGCGAGCTCGGGATCCGCCGTGCGCTCGAGGAGGGCGGTCGCGGAACGGCGTGAGACCAGGCCGGTGCGCGAGAGGGAGAGCAGCATCGTTTTGCGGAGGTGGTCGTTCTCGGGGGCCAGCCGATCCACCGTTCCGCGGCTGATCGGGACGAGGTCGTAACGGGCGGCCTGCTGCGCGTCCGTGCGTGCGAGGGCGGTGCGCTTGCGCTCGGAGATGAAGCCGATCTCGGCGAGGAAGCGGCCCGCGGAGCTGGCGTTGAGGATCCGGACGACGTGGACCGGATTGGCGCCGAGGTGTCCGAAGCTCGGCTGATCGATCTTGTGGGTCGTTACGAAGCCGAGCGTCAGCAGCAGCGTCTGGATGTCGCGGCTGAAGCGCTCCGAGACGGTCGAAAACGAGGCGTAGCCGTTGTTCGTGCTGCCATCGGCTTCGAAGAGACCGCGCACGAATGCGCGGTAGACGGCCGGATCGTTGGAGTAGAGGACCGCGTCGGGAATGTCCGGTTCGTAGCCCTTGCCGCGGTGCGCGCCTTCCGGATCCGGCGAGTGCTTGGCAAACCCGCAGGCTTCCCACCACATCACCAGCCGGACTGAGTTGAGCGCGACTTCCTTGTATCCCTGCTGCTGCGTGACCGCTGCCTCCAGGCCGAAGAGATCTCGGCCCAGGTTGACTATCCGGTCGACCACGTCAGTGTCGCCGTCCGTAACGCAGAAGCGCAGGCCCTTCGAGTGGAGCGAGCCGTCGCCCATGAAGTAGCCGATCAGCTCGGCCAGGTCCGCCGTCATCCGCCGCGGGACGGATGTTCGGTAGTCGGAGGTCCAGTAGGCCTCGGGCAGCGGCGGGAGCGGCACTTCTCGAGGCTCGCCGATCATGCCGCCGAGCATCATCGGGACTCGATCGCCGGCCCTGACGTCCGCGAAGCGGCGCCAGACCCAGTTGCCCTCCGCGTCGAGGACTTTGATCCGGTGAGTCGTCGTGCCCTGAACCCGGTAACCGCGCACGGTCTCGACGGTCACGACCGGCTCGGCGCCGTTGAGGAAGAAGCGAGTCGCCTTCTGCGGGCCGTCGTCCGTTGCGACGTGCAGGTCGTCGAGGTTCTGCCACTGGCTTCCGTTCGGATTGGCCAGGCCGCGTAGCCTCACCAGGCCACGGTCAGTCAGCACGAGGCTGTTGCCGACCAGGCAGCCGGTAGGCGCGAGCAGGGTTGTCTGGGCGTTGCGGAAGCCGTGGGCGCGGCCGAGCTCGAGGGTCTCGGACCAGATCTCGCGGGAAGCGCGGCGCATGTCCGCCGGCACGGACTTCTCCGGGATCGAATGGGCGGCGTCGCAATGCTTCTCGATGACGCGCAGGAACGGCTCTTCGTTCTTCTTGTACTCGACGAAGGGGCCGCCGTGGTCGCGGGCGATGACCGCGCTCTGGCGGTAGGCCTCCGCGGTCATGATCGCGGTGATCGCGCCGGCGTAGGCGTGGCCGTCGGGGGAGTCGTAGGCGAGGCCGCGGCTCATCAGCAGCGCGCCGAGGTTGGCGTAGCCCAGGCCGAGCGGCCGGAATCGGTGCGAGTTCTCGGTGATCTTGGGAGTGGGGTAGCCCGCGTTGTCGACCAGGATCTCCTGGGCGGTGATGGTCAGCCGCGCGGCGTACCGGAAGGCTTCGACGTCGAACTCGCCGTCCTCGCCCACGAACTTCATGAGGTTGAGGCTGGCGAGGTTGCAGCTCGTGTCGTTGAGGAACGAGAACTCGCTGCACGGGTTGGTGGCGTACTGGCGGTCGCTGTTGGCGACGGGGTTCCAGTCGTTGATCGTGGTGTCGTACTGGATGCCGGGGTCGCCGCAGACCCAGGCCGCCTCGGCCATGGCGCTGAAGAGCTTGCGGGCGGGGATGGTCTCCATGGGCCGGCCGTCCACGACGGCGTGCGTGGTCCACGGGCCGTCGGCGACCACGGCGCGCATGAACTCGTCGGTGACTCGGACGGAATGGTTGGCGTTCTGGAAGGCGACCGAACCGTAGGCCTCGCCGGTGAAGCTGGCGTCGTAGCCCTGCTCGATCAGTGCCCAGGCCTTCTTCTCTTCCTTGGCCTTGCACTCGATGAAGTCCTCGATGTCCGGGTGGTCGACGTCGAGGATGACCATCTTGGCCGCGCGGCGGGTCTTGCCGCCCGATTTCACGACCCCGGCGAACGCGTCGTAGCCGCGCATGAATGAGACGGGGCCGGACGCGGTGCCGCCGCCCGACATCTTCTCCTTGGAGGAGCGGAGCGGGGAGAGGTTGCTGCCGGCGCCCGAGCCGAACTTGAAGAGCATCGCTTCGGTCTTGGCGAGATCCATGATCGATGACATGGAGTCCTGGACCGAGTTGATGAAGCAGGCGCTGCACTGCGGGTGCGCCTCGACGCCCACGTTGAACCACACGGGCGAGTTGAAGCTCATCTTCTGGTGGAGGATGAGGTGGGTCAGCTCGTCGTGGAAGGCGGAGAGGTCTTCCGGCGTGGCGAAGTAGTGCTGCGTTTCCGCCCAGGCGGTGATGGTGTTGACGACGCGGTCGATCAGCTGGCGGACGCTGGTCTCGCGGCCTTCGTGGCCCACGTGCCCGCGGAAGTACTTGCTGACGACGACGTTCGTGGCGAGCTGGCTCCAGAACGCGGGAACTTCCACGTCCTTCTGCTCGAACACGACCTTGCCCGACTCGTTGCCGATGCTCGCGGTCCGGGTTTCCCACACCACCTGGTCGTAGGGATGGATGCCGGCGGTGGTCCAGCGGCGGGGGAAGTGGAGGCCGGGGACGCCCTTGCCGGTGAAGCGGCCGTCGGGGAGCATGGGCTGGGCGGCGGCGGCGATGGCGGCGGCGAAGTCCGGAGAGGTGGCGGTGGGAGTGGCCGGGGCAGTGGCGGTGGCCGTGGCGGGCGTGGCAGTGGCGCTCGTGGCGGGCGTGGAAGTGGCGCCCGCGGCAGTGGCGGTGGCGCCCGCGGCGCCTGTGGCTTCTTCAGCCCCCTCGGCCATGACGGGGACGCGAGTCGTGCCGGCCGCTGAAGTCATTCCTGCACCTCTCTGGGCTCTGCTTGGACGCTGGTTCATGGTTTCGTCTGTCTTCTGTGTCTCGTCGGGCTGAGTCGGCGCCTGGGCGCTTCCTGGTCTCGGGGGGTTGTCTGGTCTCGATGGCCGTCTGGTCTCGATGGCTGTCAGTCTCGGGTCGCGGGCCTTTGCCGGGTCGCCGCTACTCGCGGTTCTCCCGGCCGGCCCCCCGCGGCGTTTTTGGGGTCGCCGAACCAGACCTGGCGTCTGCTCCGGGGCCGTTTTCGTCGCGGAACTCGCGTTGGCGATAGCTGCGAGCGTTCTGGCGACGACCCTCCCTGTGTGGGACCTGGCGGCGGTGTCGAGCCGCCTCTGTGCTGGCCTTTCGGACCCTCCGGGCTTCTCCGTTGCCCGGCCGAACGGGCGGAATCTACGCCTTCGGCTGAGGCTTAGTCAAGCGCCAAAACCACAACATGTTGTGGTATCCTGCCGTCCGCAACCACCACATCTAGGCTTTGGGCCCAGAGCGTGGTGGAGATCCCGGGCATCTCGGTGGATGGCCTGAGGACCCCCGGTGGACTGTCTGTGGAGTGGTGTGCGCGGCTATCCACGCCGCCGCGGATTACTACCCGGTCCGGTGTGTGCTCCGGGGCCGGGGCCGCCGCGCTCCACCTTCCGAACGAGCGTTCTATTCTACCACCTGGTTTTGGCCGCTGACCAGGGCATCGGTGGATCCGCCCGGTGCATGGCACCGTTCCAGGTAAGCGGCAGCCAATTCCGCCCGACCATCATTCGACGCGTGGATCGAGTGCACGCAGGCCAGGTGTTCCGCGCCCTCCGTCGGGAGCAGCATCTGCGTCAGGCCGACCTCGCGAAGAGGGCTGGCCTTGCTCAGCAGACCATCTCGGACCTGGAGTGCGGTCAGTTCGGCCGGCTCTCGGTGGACACGTACTGTCGAGTTGCCGAGGCGCTCGGGGCGGAAGTCGTCCTGACACCCCACTGGCGAGGGCCGAAGCTCGCGCGACTGCTGGATCGACGCCACGCCCACCTGCAGAACCTGGCTGTGGACGCGCTCCGCGCCAGGGGCTGGGAAGTCCGGCCCGAAGTCACCTTCAACGACTTCGGCGATCGCGGGTCGGTGGATATCCTGGCCCGGAAGGCTGATGAACCGGCGCTGCTGATCCTCGAGATCAAGAGCGAGCTGGACAGTCTCGAAGACACCCTGCGCACGCTCAACATGAAGGTGCGCGTTGTGCCGGCGGTCGTGAGGCGCGAATTGGGCTGGACCCCCGGAGTGGTCGGGGTCGTCCTGGTCCTGCCCGACGGCAGCACCCACCGCGACATGGTGGCGCGGCACGCTTCGCTGATCGACTCGGCGCTGCCGGATCGCACGGTCGCGGTCCGGAGATGGCTCGACAACCCCGGTGGTGAGCTCCGCGGAGTCTGGTTTCTCCGAGATACCGATGGGTGCGGTGCAGCCGAGAAGATGCCGCCGCGCCACCGAGTTGCCGCACCCCTTGGGGGCCCGGAAGGGCGTCCTGGAGCCCTCCGGAAGGCCGAATCGGCGGTCTCGCCCGCCATCCCACCCCGATCCGGGGCCCCAGGGACGAAGGGCGGCGGCTAAGTTCCAGGCAATACCGCCCGGGTCGGTATGTCGGAGAAACGAGCGGATATTGGGCGGCTAGAGTGCCCAACGAGACGCTGCCGCCAGGGTCGGGCCGCGAAGGCAAAGCGCGGGGCCGGCGAGACCGGTCTGGCCTCGCGACCTAATACGGGCGGCGCCGGCCGACCCAGAAGAACGCGATGGAGGCGAGGAAGAGCGAGCCTCCGGTCAGGAGCCCTGCTTCTGCCGCCACGACCGGCCAGTAGTGGTCGCCGTGGAAGCCAAAGGGCATCGACTGAGGGCCCCAGACCACGGGGAGTCCCTGGTCGATCGGGCTTGGAGTGGCGTTTGGATTGGGCGTCGCGTTCGGATCGGGTGTCCCGTTTGGTCCGGGTGTGGCGGCAGGATCCAGGGTCGTGCCGGGGGTTTCCGCGGGCGCGACGGTTCCTTGCTGCATCATGCTCTGCGGAGGGTTGTGGGTGTTGTACCACTGGTTGACGTCGCCGTCGAAGGGCTTGCCGTCCAGGTAATAGCGATAGCCGACTGTGAGGTCCGTGGGATTCCAGTTGTAGTAACCGGAGGCCATCTGCTGGGTGGTCATGAGGGGCTCGGCGTACGGCTCCAGAACGATCCTCTGGAAGTAGTACTCGCCGCCGAACCGGGCGAAGAAACAGATCACGACGGCGACGAAGATCGCCGGCAGCGACCGGCCGAACAGGGTGCCGAGCGCCACGGTCCCGAGGAATGCCGCCACGCCCCAGAAGGCCACGAGGACGCCGCGGGCGCCATACAGCTCGAACGATGCCCAGGGATTGACGTCCGGATTCTGAGCGCCGTAGAGGATGTCGGCAACGAGCCCGAGCGCCAGCATGAGCGGCACGAACACGATTAGGATCGACCCGACCCGGGCGAGGAGCCAGCGCCGGCGCGAGCCGACGAGGGCCCACGACAGCGGCGCCGTGTTCTGCTCGACCTCCCGAGCCACCAGCGGCGCACCCAGCATGATCGCCATGACGAACGGCCCGAGCCCCAGCCCGATTCCAGTGACAGTGGCGAGCGTGCCGGCGCGGATCGAGCCGAAGGTGTTAATGGCCGTCTGGCAGGCCCGAGTTGGCTCCTGCTGCATCGGCTGGCCACTCGAGTCGAACATCATGGTCGGGAATTGCTGCCATTTGCAGCCCGCGGGGAAGACGACGGAGTTGAGTTCCCAGGTCACGAACAACGCGGCGGCAACCAGGCCCAGGCAGACGGCGATCGTGCCGATGATTTCGAAGCGGTGCTGCTTGAGCGTCAGCTTGAAGCGAGTCATCGATTCCCCTCAGTCGAGCTGCAGGCCGGAGTTGCCGCGGCCCGCGGCCAGATAGCCCAGGACTACGTCTTCGAGGCTGGCGACATCGCCGGCCGAGTCACCCAGGCCATGTGTCTCCCAAACGGTCGAGCCGTCTCCGGCCGGACGTTCAGCCGAAGCCGTGCCGTCGGTCGCCGTCAGGCCGTCTCCGTTCGACTCCGTTCGAATGGCCAGGCGCCAGAGCGTCAGGCGCTTGCCGCCGCGGCCCGCGAACGAGCCGACCAGCGTGGCGCCCGGAGGGGCCACATCGCCCTCGATGAGCCGGTGGGCTTGCCGCGCCACCGCCAGGGGCGAGTCGAGCAGGACTCTGCCGCTGCCGAGGATCGCGAGGCGGTCGCAGGCCTCCTCCACGTCCGTGACGATGTGCGAGGAGAGGAGCGCCGTGGCGCCTTCGGCCCGGATCGCTTCGAGGAGAACGTGGATGAATTCGCGACGAGCGAGCGGGTCCAGGTTGGCGAGCGGCTCGTCGAGGAGCAGGAGGTGGGCCCGCGTCCCCAGCGCGACCGCCAGCCCCAGCTGCGCCGCCTGCCCGCCGGAGAGTGTGTCGGCGCGCTGGTCGAGTGGAATACCGAGCTGCTCGAGCCGCCGCCGCGCATAGGCCACGTCGAAGGTTCCGTGGAGGCTGCGGGCCATGCGCAGGTGGTCGTCCACCGTGAGGCCGCGATAGACCGCCGGGGTCTGCGGCACGTAGCCGACCCGGCGCAGCGCAGTCGTGCGGTCGCGCCAGGGATCGACGCCGGCGACCACGACGTGGCCGGAGTTGGGCCGCTCGAACGCCATGCAGATGCGGATCAGGGTTGTCTTGCCGGCGCCGTTCGGGCCGACGAGGGCGGTCACCGACCCCTCGGGGATCTCAATGCTCACGTCGTCCAGCGCCCATTTGCCGGGTTTCCAAGGCCTGCCGAAACGTTTGGATACGCCGTGGGCCTGGAGCGGCTCGCCGGTGTTCTCGTGCGGGGCCGCCGAGCGCGCGGTCCGAACGCGGAGCCACCTCGGCGGCGAGGAGCGTTCAGCCCGATCCGGAGCCTCCTGGGACGAGACGGTCGAGGCGAGGGCGGACGCGGGTTCCGACGGCAGGCCCCAGCTCGTGCCCGACGGCGCGGAGGCGGCGGGTCCGGCGGCGGCCGGCAGAGCGGGCGCGGCCTCGGCCGGCGGTGCTGATGGCAGGCCCCAGGCCGGCCCGGACGGCGTGCTCGGGTTCGGTTTGGCGGACGTCACGGGTCCCCTCCTGACGGTTCTTGCCGGGCCACAGTATGCCGGAGCGACTGCCGCCGGGAGTGGGGATATCGCGCGGCTCCGTTACGGGATTTCCCTGCGTCGCGAGCCACTCACCCGGTGCTACCTTTCGGCCATGAGGGTTCGGCAGTGGATTTCGCTCGGGATCTTCGCCATAGCGGCCGTTGGCGCCATCGGCGCCTGGTCTACGCCGCAGTACTGGTCTCCCTACCCAGCTTATGACCGCGGCTCGGACTTCCTCCCGATCATGGCCGGGTTTGGCCTCTTCTTCGGATCATGGTGGTGGCTGCGCAGCGGTCGTGCCGGAGATGACGGTCTGGCCTACGTCGACACCCTGCCCGTGGCGCTGGCACTGCCCGTCCTGGTGGTGCCGGTCGTCCGATACGGGCACAGTGTCGAGAACCTGCTGGCCGCGATCCTGGTGGCCGCGGCGATGCTCCCGATCGGCTTCCAATTCGTGTCGCAGATCTCGGAGAGGCGCTCGCGGCTGCTGGTCGCACTGGCAGTGCTTGGGTTCGCCTTCCTCGCGTCGGTCGAAGGTCTGGCGATCCCGCGCTCTCCGATCGGCGTGTACGCAGGCAACTTCTGGCTTCTGTGGGTGTCCTCGCTCGCGGCCGTGACGCTGGTGCCTGGGTTGGTCACGTTCATTTCTCGCCGGCAGGAGCGAGCCGCCGGAGAACTTGAGATGTCGTTCTCGGACCTCCTCGTCGAGCTGACGCCGATCCTGACGCCGGCCATCGCCTGCTTGACGCTGTGGGACACGAGCACGTACTTCTTGGGTCCGATTGCTCTCTGGGGCCTCCTGCTCCTCGGCCGGCGGATCGGCGTCGAGCGCCTGACGATGGCCCTCGGCCGGACGACGCGCCAACGCGACCTCGTCGTTTCGGCGACTGAGCGCGAGCGGGCCCGAATCGCCGCCGACATCCATGACTACGCGCTTCAGGATTTGACGATGCTGGTGCGGCGGCTTGACGCGGCCGGAGACGTGGAGAACGCGCAGGCGACGCGGGAGGTGGCGGAGCGGCTGCGGGCGATCTGCGGCGACCTGCGGCTGCCGGTGCTCGACGACCTGGGCGTCGGGCCGGCGCTGGAGTGGCTGTGCGGGCGAGTGGAGCAGGGAGGCCACCACGTCTCGCTGGATCGGCTCGAAGACGAGAAGCGGCTGCCCGCGGACGTCGAGCTGGTCTTCTTCCGGGTCGCCCAGGAGGCGATCAACAATGCCGTCCGCCACGGCGCTCCGCCCGTTCGGGTCCGCTACCGGGGTGGGGGCGCCTGGGCCGAGCTCGAGGTGGATGACTGCGGGCCGGGCGTGCCGCCGGGAGCCGCCGAGGAAGCCGAACGCACAGGTCATCTGGGGCTCATGAGCATGAGCCAGCGCGCGGAGGCCATCCAGGGCGAGCTGTCGGTCGGGCGGCGGCCCGGCGGCGGCACGCGGGTTCTACTGGTCTGGGAGGGGGCAGCCGAACCCGCGGCGCCGGCGCCGACACCATCGGTCGAGCCTTCGATCGAGCCTGCGGCCGAGCCCACGTGAGCACCCCAGACAGCGGGACCACCGAGCGGCGACCAATCCGCGTGGCCATCGTCGACGATCATCCCGTAGTCCGCGAGGGGACGGCCGCGCTGCTCGCCGGAGTGGACGGGCTCGCCATCGTCGGGACCGCGGGCTCGCTCGAGGACGCGGCGCCGTTCCTGGACGCGGCGGCCGCGGACGTGGTCCTGCTGGACATCCGCCTCGGGACCGCGAGCGGCCTCACCGTGTTCAGTGGTGGAGCCGCGGACCGCTCGCCGGAGCGGCTGCTGCCCGCGATCGTGGTCCTGACCGCCTACGACTACCCGCAGTACGTGGCCGCGGCCATGCGCCTGGGCGCCAGCGGCTTCGTCCTCAAGACTGCCCCGATCGCCGAGCTCGTGGACGCGATCCGGCGAGTGGCGGCGGGCGGGCTGGCGTTCGGCGTTCGGCCGTCCGGTCGGGCGCCCACGTTCACGGCCCGCGAGCTCGACGTCGTCCGACTCGTGGTCGACGGCCGCAGCAACGACGAGATCGCAACCAGGCTCGGCATCACGGCCAAGACCGTGGAGGCTCACCTGCGGCGGCTGTTCGAGCGGCTCGCGATCATCTCGCGAACGGAGCTCGCGACGCGAGCGCTGCGCGAAGGCTGGTTGGACGTTCCGCCGGCGGAGTAGATTCGCCCGCGACAATCCGCCTTCCGGACCCGCAGGAGATCGAGTGACCCGAGCCGCAATCATCGTTCGGTCGAACTGGCCGGCCCTCCTCGTCACGGCCGCCTTCACGGCCCTGATGCTCGCCTTTGCCGGTCAGTACGGCCTGCATCGCGACGAGATGTACTTCATCGTCGCGGGCCGGCACCCGGACTTCGGCTATGTCGATCAGCCGCCGTTCACCCCGATCGTCAACGCGCTCTCCGTCGCGGTATTCGGCGTCTCGGCGTTCGGCGACCGGATCCTGCCCACGGTCGTGTATGCCGTCGTGGTGCTGCTTGGAGTCCGGCTCGCTGGCGAATTCGGTGGTGGACGACTTGCCCAGACCATCGCCGCGATCACCGTCGCGGGCTCGGGCTGGATCGCTGTTGCGCATCTCAACAGCACCGAGGTCTACGACATCCTCGGCTGGACGGTGTTCCTGCTCGTGGTCGTGCGGATCCTGCGCGGCGGCGACCAGCGGCTCTGGCTCCTGGCGGGGCTCGCCGCGGGGATCGCGCTCGAGAACAAGAATCTCATCGTCTTTCTCGCCGCGGGCCTGGGGGCCGGCATAGCGATCTCGCGCCGGTGGGAACTCCTGCGGTCGCGCTGGATCTGGGCCGGCGCCGGGTTGGCGCTGCTCATTTGGCTGCCGAATCTGATCTGGCAGGCGGAGAACGGCTGGCCGCAGCTCGAGATGGCGCGGGTGATTGCCGCGCGCTCGGGCGACGAGAACCGCAGCCAGCTGATCTTGATCCAGGTGCTCTTCTTCGGGCCGCTCCTGTTTCCCGTGGCGCTCGCGGGCCTGTGGTGGCTCTTGCGTTCGGACGAGGCCAGAGATTGGCGTCCGATCGGCTGGGCATACCCGGTCATCCTGGTGCTGCTGTTCATCACCGCCGGCAAGAGCTACTACGTCGGCGGATTGGTCCCGACGATCATCGCCGCGGGATCCGTCGTGACGGCGCGCTGGCTCACCCGCGGCGGGGTCTGGATGCGGCGCGCCAGGGGTGCGACCTACGCCATTGCCGCAGCGGCGTCGGTGTTCCTCGTCGTCTCCCTGTCCCTGCCGGTCGTGCCCGCGGCCGATTTCCCCCGGTCAACGCAAGCCACGGTGAACTCGGACGCGGTCAGCGAGTACGGCTGGCCGAGCTTCGTCGCTCAGGTCCGTGCCGTGACGGACTCGCTGTCCTCGGAGGATCGGGCTCGAACCGCGATCCTCACCGTCAACTACGGAGAGGCCGGAGCGCTCGAGCTCCTGTCGTCGCCCGGCCTGCCGCCGGTCTATTCGGGCGAGAACTCCTACGCGTACTGGGGGCCGCCGGCCGACAGCAAGACCATCACGGTCATGGTGACCGATTGGGTCGGCGCGGGCGCGTACTGGGGCCAGTGGCTCGGGCCGTGCACGCTGGCGACGACGATCGACCTGGGCTTCCCGCCCGACATCTCGGAAGAACAGGGGGCCGGCGTGTGGGTCTGTCGCGGCAGGACCGCGGGCTGGGATGACATCTGGAGCCGGTTCCGCGGCATCGGATAACCGCGGCTACTTGATCGGCCAGATGATCTCTGTCCTGTATTCGGCCGGGTTCTGCGTCTCCGCCGGGCTGACCAGGTAGCACTCGCGCGGCGGACCGGCCATTTCGTGGCCGTGAGTCTGGATCCACTCGGCGACCGCGGTGTACGCCGCGCCGATCCCGTCGAACCGACCCTGGTGCAGCGTGAAAGCCACGGGGCCGCCGGGCAGCGTTCCCGCCTTGACTCGACCGCGGTCTTCCGCCGGCTCGGAGATCGGCACGACGATCTCCATGTCCACGTCTTCGATCCTGAACTCCTGGTCGTGGTAGATCGTGACCGGCATGCCGGCGGGCCGGATGCCGAGCTCGCCCATCAGCCCGAATATCTCGCCGAAAGCCCGCTGGAAGAAGCCCTGCGCTTCCGCCATCGGCGTGCGTCCTCGAACGCTCACGATAGGCTGGGTTACCGTCTCGCGGACCTTGACCTCGTACTCCACCGGACGTGCCTCCTGCTCGATGATCCGATCGAGGGAGGCCAGGGCCTGCCGGCACTGCTCGGCGCGCTCCTGCAGGCGCAGTCGATGCGCTTCGAGCCGATCGCGCACGGCGATGGGGTCGCCGGCGGCGAGAACCGCTCGAATCTCGTCGAGCGGCATCTCGATCTCGCGCAGCCGCCGGATTCGCTCCGCGTCCGAAGCCTGTGCCAGGCTGTAGTAGCGGTAGCCGCTGTCCGGGTCCACGATGGCCGGCCGCAGCAGATCTAGCTCGTCGTACAGCCGCAGCGCCGGGATCGTGAGCCGGCAGATCTTCGAGAATCGGCCGATCGGGACGAGATTCTGCAACGGGGCCTCCTTCGGCGGGCACGATCGACCCTCAGGTTAGGCGAGAGTCAAGGCCCGCGTTGGGCCGCTTTGGCGCCCGGGTCCGCGCCCGCCCGGCCGCGCGCCGGCGCCCTGCGCGGCGCGGCCTTCGGCGTCGCGTCCGGCCGCGTCCGGCCGTCGCTTCCCGCCGACCCTACTTGAGCGCCTCGCCCAGGATCGTCGAAAGCTGGGCCCACTCGACCAGGAAGGCGTCGTGGCCCTTGTCCGACTTGATCTCGCGGTAGGCCGCGTCCATCCCGGCCGTCACGGCCGCGTCGACCAGATCCGTGACCTGGTTCGTGCCGTAGAGGATGTCGCCTTCGATGCCCACGCCCGTCAGCCGCGTGCCGTACCTCGCGAGCTGCCGCAGCGCCTCCACGATGCCGCCGCGCCCCCGGCCCACGTCGTGCGTGTCCATCGCCCGGACGAGCGTCAGGTACGTTTCCTCGTCGAAGCGCTCGAGCAGCTTGCGGCCCTGATGCCGCAGGTAGGAGACGACGGCGGGCGTCCCGTCCGACTCGACTCGCCCGGAGAACCGCTGCTCGAAGTCGAGCTCGCTGCGATAAGTCGTCATCGCGAGCTGGCGCGCGAGGTCGAGCCCGTCGAGGCCGAGCTTTTCGACGATCTCGAGCTGGATGTGGTTCCAGCCGACCGCCAGCTGCCCGATGCGAGCCGGCGCCGCGATCGAGACGACGCGCGAAATGTCGCCGGGCCGTTCCAGCGCGACCTCCTGGGCGACCATGCCGCCGAGCGACCCGCCGACCGCCAGGGCCAGCTTGTCGATTCCGAGCGCGTCGAGCAGCCGCCACTGGGCGCGGGCCTGATCACGGACGGTGATCCGGGGAAAGGCCCGCCCGTACGGTTTGCCTGTGCCGGGGTTTCGGGACAGCGGTCCGGTTGTGCCGTACCGCCCGCCCAGAAGGTTCATGCACAGGACGCCGTACTTGTCCGTGTCGAGAACCTGCCCGGGTCCGATCAGCGGCGCCCACCAGTCGCCCGCGGCGTCGGCCGAGCCGGTCAGCGCATGGATCGCGAGTATCTGGCGCCCTTCGCCGATTGGCACGCCGTCGTGCCGGTACGCGACCACGAAATCCGGCAGGACTACGCCCGACTCGAGCGTGAAACGGCCGATCCACCTCGAAACGATCTTGCCGGTTTCTATCTCGCTGGCGTTCTCGAGGTCGCGCCGGCCCCGGAAGCTGAAGTCCTGGCGGGCGTTCGAGACGCCCGGGTCCAGAACGGGGATGGACGACGACGAAAGCGACGACGATGAAGGGACGGCCTCTGCCAGGGTGACGTCCTTGCCTCCGCTCGAACCGGCGTTGCCCTTCTTCGGCACGGCGGTACCGGAAGTCGCCGAATCTCGACGCTCCCCCGAATGCCAGCGTGCCGAAGTCGGAGTCATTTCCTTTTCCTATGTTCCGTGGCCGGCCGCGTCGACTGGTGTCGAGACGAGAGTGTGTCCGCCGATAGAACCGTTTGCGGCTGCGTCTGAGAGTCTCGACCGGGTGGCCCGAGCGGCATCGTCCGCGACAGCGCATTAGCGCCGAAGGCGGTTAAGCGCAGAGCGCACGGTGTCCGCGACAGGCCGCCCGGTCGTTTCGGGCTATCTGACCGCTGCGGCTGCCGGCGTGGCGCCGGTGGCTGCCGCGATCGCCTGGTCGAGGTCCGCGATGATGTCGTCCACGTTCTCGATGCCGACCGAGATCCGGACCAGCTCCGGCGTCACGCCCGACGCGACCTGGTCGGCCGCGGAGAGCTGCTGATGCGTGGTGCTGGCCGGATGGATTATGAGGCTCTTGGCATCGCCCACGTTCGCCAGAAGGCTGAACAGCTTGACCGAATCGATGAGCCTGCGGCCGGCCTCGACTCCGCCCCGCACGCCGAATGTGACGATGCCGCCGAAGCCGCCGGTCAGGTACTTCCGGGCGAAGGCGTGAGCAGGGTGCGATCCGAGGCCCGGGTAGCTGACCCATTCGACAACCGGATTCGCCTCCAGCCACCGGGCCACCGCCAGAGCGTTCTCGGAGTGGCGGGCGATCCGGAGCGGCAGCGATTCGAGGCCCTGGAGGAACAGGAATGAGTTGAACGGGCTCAAGGCCGGGCCCAGGTCGCGTAGCAGCTGAACGCGCAGCTTCGTGATGAACGCCGCCGGCCCGAACGCGGCCGTGTAGCTGACGCCGTGGTAGCTCGGATCGGGATCGACGAAGTCCGCGCGGAAGCGGGGAGAAGCCGCCCAGTCGAACTTGCCCGAGTCGACGACCACGCCCCCGATCGCCGTTCCGTGCCCGCCGATCCATTTCGTGGCCGAATGGACGACGAGGTCCGCCCCGAAGTCGATCGGGCGGCACAGCAGCGGCGCGAAGGTGTTGTCCACGATGACCGGGATGCTGGTCTCGTGCGCGATGGAGCTGATCGTCTCGAAGTCGGGCACGTCCAGGCGCGGGTTGCCGATCGTTTCGACGTAGACCGCCTTCGTCCGGCCGTCGATCGCCCGGGCGAACTCCTCGGGCCGTGAGCCGTCGACGAACCGGAACTCGATGCCGTATCTGGGCAACGTGTACTGGAAGAGGTTGTATGTGCCGCCGTACAGGGACGCCGAAGTGACAACGTTGTCGCCGGCTCGGGCGAGGTTGAGGATCGCCAGCGTTTCGGCCGCCTGACCGGACGCGAGGCCGAGCGCGCCTACGCCGCCTTCGAGCGCCGCGATTCGCTGCTCGAACACGTCCGTGGTGGGATTCATGATCCGGGTGTAGATGTTGCCGAATTCCTGGAGGCCGAAGAGCCGGGCGGCGTGGTCGGCGCTGTCGAAGACGAAGCTGGTCGTGGCGTAGATCGGGACGGCGCGCGACCTGGTCGTGGGATCGACGCTCTGGCCGGCGTGGACGGCGAGGGTTTCGGGGCGGTAGCTGGTGTCCGACACGATGTGCTCCTGAACGCTGGCGCCGGGCGGTGGCTCGGCGGTGAGAGGCGTGGTTCAGGTCCCGGGTGCGCCAGGGGGCGGCGCGTGCCGACCTGCGTCGGCGGGTGGTGTCGGGCGGCTGCCAGAGCGTGGCCGCGAAGGGGGCTTCGCGTCGGAGAAACAAAGAACCGCGGCACCGTGCGGTGTCCGCGGCCCCGGGACCGGATCTGCTCGCGCTGCTGAGCTAGATCAACGCCTCCGCGCTCTGGGGCCGCCCGGGCATCGCCATCATCGAACCGCGCAGGGACAGAGTCCTGCGCGAAGTCTCCCGGCGGCAGAAAGTGCGTGCGTTCATCAGGGCCGGAAGGATAAGGGTTGATCCCGTCGCGGCGCAAGTGGTCCCCGGCGCGCTTCCGACGTCGTCTCGGGGCGTGGCGCGCGGCGCGGGGGCGCGGCGAGGAGGAGATGCAGCGAGGCCCCAGCCGAATGCGAGGTTGTGGGCCGAGGGAGGGCGCCAGCAGGCCGGTCGCCTCGGCACCGCGCCGGATTTGACTGCCGGTCAACAGGCCGCCGCGCTGGCCGCGCCCTTGGGCGGTAGACCATTCCTCCGGGAGGCCGGCCGCATCGCCACCGCGCCGAATTTGACTGCCGGTCGACGGGCGGCCGTGCGGATGCGCGTCAAACGTTCCAGTTCAGCAGCCGATGCGCCGCGGCGATCCCCATGCGTTCCCGGGTGCCTGTTCCAATCGCGGCAGCGGCGAGTAAGCGGCGGATAAGGCGCGGCCAAGACGGCCGGTGTTGACTCCGGGTCCAATGTCGCAGGAACGCACACTCCAGAGGTCGAGACCGGATGCCGTGGCTTCCGCGGTTGGGCGGTTGCGGCTCGAAATCGGCATCGCCATCAGGAACGAGCGGCGCGGTCGCGGCCTGACGCTCCGGGAGCTCGCCGAGTCGGCCCGGGTCGATCCTTCCACCGTCCACAACGTCGAAGTCGGCGAGCCCGCCTCGCTCGAAGTCCTGCAGCACATTGCCATGGCGCTTCGGCTCGATCTGAGGGTCGAGATCGCGTCCAGCAGGCGATCTGGGGTGGCCCGCGTGGAGGATCCGGTCCACGCCGCGATGGGGGAGATCCAGGCGGCCCACTATCAGAAGCTCGGGATGCGCACGAACCTGGACGTCCCGTTCCAGCACTACCAGCACGCCGGCCGCGCCGACTTCCTGGCCTGGAGCGCTGAATCCGCACATCTTCTCCACCTGGAGAATCGAACGCAATTTCCGAACACCCAGGAAGCCCTCGGCAGCTTCAACGCCAAGCGCGCCTACCTTGGCGCCGAGCTTGCCGAGCGGCTCGGGATCGGGAGATGGCGGCACCAAGCCCATGTGATCGTGGCGCTGTGGTCGGCCGAGGCCCTTCATTCGCTCCGATTGCGGAACGCGACGTGGCGGGCAGCATGCCCGGACTCGGGAGTGTTCGGAGCGTGGTGGCTCGGCGAGCTGCCACCCACTGGCATTCTGAGCGAGCTGATCGTGTGGGATCCGCTCGAAGGCATCCGTAGAGACCGGCGCCGATGGGTCGGCCTGGGTGAGGTCGCGACGGTTCGACCCCGCTATCACGGCTATCGCGAGGCGCTCGCCGCCCTCCGCGCAGCGGCCAGAGCCTGACGAAGCTCGCGCCAGGGCGGGCGCGGGTCGGGCGGGCAGGCGGCCGGGGGCGCCGGCAGCCGTCGACCGGTTGCCGGCAGAGGAGGACCGGGTGTGCGCAGGATGGCCGTCGGTGGAAATTGACTGACAGTCCACGAGGGAGCCTGCTGGCCCACGGCGCGGCGCTCTATGGCGCTTGGGGCTCCACCGCCGAGGCGGCAGATCGCTTCCGTCCGACCGAATCGAAGCCAGTTGCGAGCGCGGCATCTGTCCGTCCGGCCGGGTGGTGCAGACCGGGCCGGAACGGCAGGAAGACGAGCGCCACGCGGGGCTTTTCTGTGGACTGTCGGTCAAGAATCGCCGGAGCAGGTCCTGCGTGTGATCTGCGGCTAAGCTAGAGGAGCCGTCACACCGCCACCCCGAGGTCCGACATGTCCGCCACGGATTCACCCGACGCCAGGCCAGGCTACGGCATCGAGACTCGGGCGGTGCACGCGGGTGCGGTCCCGGACCCCACCACCGGCGCCCGGAACGTGCCCATCTTCCAGACCACGAGCTACGTCTTCCGCGACGCGGACCACGCGGCCGCTCTGTTCAACCTGGAAGAGGATGGCTTCATCTACACGCGCCTGGGCAACCCGACCGTGGCCGCCCTCGAGGCCCGCGTGGCGGCTCTCGAAGGTGGAACCGGAGCCGTGGCCACGTCCTCAGGGCACGCGGCTCAGTTCGTGACCTTCTTCACGCTCATGGAGCCGGGCGACCATTTCGTCGCCTCGCGGTTCCTGTACGGCGGCTCGATCACGCAGTTCTCGCACACGTTTCCGCGGCTCGGCTGGCACGGGACCCTCGTCGACCCGCGCGACCTCGACGAGGTTCGCCGGGCGATCACGCCGCGAACGAAGCTGATCTTCACCGAGAGCCTGGCCAATCCGGGCGGGGTCGTGGTGGATCTGGAGCCGCTGGCGGCCATCGCCCACGAGAACGGCATCCCGCTCGTCGTGGACAACACCCTGGCAACGCCGTACCTGGGGCGGCCGTTCGAGTGGGGCGCGGACATCGTCGTCCACTCCCTGACCAAGTTCCTTTCCGGCCACGGGACGTCCCTCGGCGGCGTGGTGGTCGAGTCCGGCCGCTTCGACTGGGAGGCGAGCGGCAAGTTCCCCGGGCTCACCGAACCGGACGAGGCCTACCACGGCCTGGACTTCTACGAGGAGTTCGGGCCCAAGGCCTTCACGGCCAAGACTCGCGGCGTGGCGCTGCGCGACCTGGGCCCGGCACTGTCGCCGCAGAACGCCTTCTACATCCTCACAGGCATCGAGACGCTGCCGCTCCGGATGGAGCGCCACTGCGCGAACGCCCTGGCAGTGGCGGAGCACCTGGCGGCTCATCCGGCCGTCGCCTGGGTTGGCTACGCGGGCCTGCCGGACAACCCCTACCACAGTCTCGTCGCCAAATACCTGCCCAGGGGCGCCGGCTCCGTCTTCACGATCGGCCTCAAGGGCGGCTACGAGGCGGGGGTCCGGCTGGTGGCCGGTGTCGAGCTGTGGTCGCACCTTGCCAACGTGGGCGACACCCGAAGCCTGATCATCCATCCCGCCTCGACGACGCATCGGCAGCTGACCGACGAGCAGCGCGAAGCCGCGGGAGCAGGCAACGACGTCATCAGGCTTTCGGTCGGTATCGAGACGACGGCCGATCTCATCGCGGATCTGGACCAGGCTCTCGCGAAGTCGACTGCCGGCTGAGCCGGAGCCTTCGAGCGAATGCCGAGTCCCGGCGCCCGCTCCAATCGGGCAGCACGCGGGACACCCGTTGACGCGGAACTCGTGCTTTCTGAGAGTGGCTGGGCATCTCGCAAGGGGTCTCGGTCATGTCTGTCGCGACGTCACTACCCTTTCCGGCCGACGCGCTCGAAGCCAACCGCGCGGGTCAGCTGACCCAGGATCAGAGGCAGCGCCTCGGGCGAGTCGCTCGAGCCGACCGCAAGAACGAGTTCACGGGCTCCTTCATCTTCGCGGTGATGGGTCTGGTCGTCCTCTTCGGCGTCGACTCCAGCAAGCCGCCTCTCCTCCACTACGGCTTTCCGGCGGCCTGCTTCGCCGTCGTGCTGTTCTTCCTCTACCGATCCACCTCCGCGGGCGATGCCCTGACGCGAGACCTCCACGGCAGCAAGGTGCAGTCCGTTGAAGGCGCGATCACCAAGTGGGTCGTGCACTCCGAGTCAAGGACCTCGTCGATGTCCACCCACTTGATCGAGGTCGACAGGCACCGTTTCGAGATCTGGGAGACGGCCTACGAGGCGATCCCCGATGCCGGCATCTTCAAGGTGTACTACCTGCCCCAGAGCAAGCACGTGGTGAACCTCGAACACCTGCCGGATCGGCCGCTGCCGGCGGGGGCGATCGAATCGCCGATGGAGACCCTGACCGGCGCATTAACGGCGATGCGGTCTCACGACTCCGTCCAGGCTGCCGAGGCGCGGGCGACCATGGAGGCTCTCGGCAACGCCGAGAAGGCCCTCCTCCAGCCGCGCAACGTTCAGCCGCCCGCTCCGGACCAGCGCGATCCGCGGCCCCTCGCCGAAGCGATTCTCGGGACCTGGCAGCTCGGCCCGACGAAGGTGACGTTCAAGGCCGGTGGAACCGCGACCCTGGCCCTGCCAATGGGCGGTACCCGCGACGGCCACTGGTCCGTGGACTCGGCCGGGCAGCTCCACCTCGACGCTCTGAACGGGCGCGACCAGGCCACCAGCGCCTGGGTCGTTGGTGACTCGCTCACGGTTTCGCTCGACGGCCAGGGGATGACGGCCCACCGCGTGGCCGGATAGGCCGGGGCCGGCCGGAGGCGAGCCGGCGCCGGGCGAGGCGGGACTCAGAGCCCGATCGCGTTCACCCAGCCCCAGCCGAGAAGAACGCTGGCCACGAACAGACCGAAGCGCGCCAGCCAGGCGACCGGGCTGCCCTCGCCGTCCGCGATCTGACGAGGCGCGTAGACCAGCATGGCGTAGTAGACGGCCGAGAAGGCCAGCAACGCCAGCGCCACGTTTCCGGCGCCCGCAGTGCCGCCAATGAGCGCATCTCGCAGCTGGCCTGCGGTGACGCCGGACGCGCCGCCGGGCCCGATGACGGCGTCGATGAAGCCCCAGAACAGGCTGCCAGAGATCAGAACGAAGGGCATCACCAGCGCCCGGCGGGCGGCCGACGGCAGGCTCGGAACGCGCAGGCGGACAAGGGCGACCAGGGCGATCCCGGCGACGGCGATGGGCATCACCAGGTTCGACGGCGCGTCGAGCGCGGAGAAGCCGGCGAACGTGACGAGGAGGAGGCCCCCGGTGAGCGGCCCGATGCTCCCCCCGACGGCAGGCCGCCGGGCGGCCCCGTCGGACGTACCCGTGACGAGGCAGACGAGAGCCGCGACCACGCCGGCCAGGATGAGGACGCCTTCGACCGGACGGCCGGTCTCGAATGGTCGCAACGAGCCCGCCCGGGCGATCAGCGGCGCCGCCAGCGCGATCCAGGCCGCGAGCAGGATGTCTTCCACCCGGACGAGCGAGAGCCCGCTCAACCGGGATATGCCGGGGTCGGCAACGCCGGTAACGCCGGGGCCGGCAACACCGGATATGCCGGGCCCGGCAACGCCCGCAACGCCCGCACCCTCGGCTCCCGGCACGCCCTGGGCGCCTTCGGCGGAAGGTTCGATCGCGTCGGTCACGTCGTGGTCCCTCTTGCCGGAGTGGAGTTGGTCGCGGCCTCGATGCTCGGATCCGGCGCCACCTCCGGCGCGGTCAGAGACCGGCCTCTCCGACCGAGGTAGTCGTGCCAGAACAGCCGTGCCGCCACGGACCGCCAGGGATGCCAGGCCTGGCCTATGGCCTCCATCTCGGTTGGACCCGGCCTGCGGTCGAGGCCCTTGACCTGCGCAACGGAGGCAACGAGAGCCATGTCGGCAACGGGCCAGACGTCGGGACGGAGCAGCGCCTCCATCATGTAGATGCTCGCGGTCCACGGGCCGACGCCGATGAGCGCGACCAGCTCACGGTGGACCTCCTCGTCGGGCAGCGTCGCGAGCCGTTCGAGGTCGAAGCTCCGCGTCGTCAGCGCCCGAGCCAGCCCCCGCACGTACCTCGCCTTCTGGTGGCTGAACCCGATGACGAGAAGCTCGTGGTCGTTCAGGCCGAGGAAGCCGTCCGGGGTAAACGGATCGACGGCGGCGCGGAGCCGGTCGAACGCCGCGAAGGCCGAAGCCAGCGAGACCTGCTGTTCGAGCATGATCTGCACGAGCGTCGGAAAACCGGGCGGTCGAGCCCACAACGGGGGCGGCCCGAAGCGCTCGACGATCCCGGCAAGGTCCGCGTCGCGCGAAACCAGCTCGTTCGTGGCCGCGAGCAGGATCTCCTCGTTCAGACAGGCGACGGCCAGCCGCTCCATAGGGCGACTCTAGCCGGGCGCCCGTGAGACGCCTTCCGGTCGACGGTTATGCCCGGCAGGTGGGCCGCCGTCTGGCCGAGGCTAGAGAGCTACAGCCCGCGCCGGCGCCCCGTCGACATCGCCTCCAGGCGATTGCGGGCGCGCTGGGTGAGCTCGTTGTCCTCGCCGAGGGTGCGGCGGAAGCCGTCCACCACGACCCGAGCCTGGTTCTTGGCCGCGATCTTCTTGCCCATGTCCAGCAGGGCGGTGGCGTCGCGGCTGATCATCTCCAGCGTGTCGGGGTCCTCGGGCCCCGGATCCTTGCGGAGGATCGCAAGCGCCTCGCCGTAGAGCTCGTGAGCGGCCTGGGGATTGCCCGTCTTGCGGGCCACGTCGCCGAGGTGACCGAGCAGATCGGCGACGGCGCGGCCGCGTCTGCCCTGGACACGGGTATAGGAATCGTGGGCGCTCTGGTAGGTGGTGCGGGCCGACTCGAGCTGGCCGAGCCTCTCCAGAGTCAGGCCCAGGCCGTGGGCCATGTTGAGCGTCCGGAGATCGTCCTCACCGAGCGATTCGCAGCTGCTCGCGTACAGCCGGCCGAGGGGACCGGCGATTCGCTCCGAGATGGCGCGAGCCTGCTCGACGTCGCCCGTCTCCTGCAGCGACTCGGCCAGCCAGACCAGGCTGTCCAGCGTGCGCTCGTCCTTGGGTCCGTGGATCTGCTCGTGAGTGTCGACGAGCTGGCGCCAGCATTGCTGGGCCTCGTCGAGCTCGCCGACCTTGCTCAGCTCCCAGGCCAGGCCGCGGAGCGCGTCGAGGGTCTCGTCGGCGTGGGCGCCCAGGCGTCGATCCTGGGTTTCGTGCAGGCGGGCATAGGCGTAGCGTGCGTCAGTGTGCGATTCGAGCTTCGTCAGGACGCGGGTCAGGCCCTGGAGCGCCCAGACGGTGTCGGGCTCGTCCGGGCCGAGGGCGCGCGCTCGCGCCTCGGTCAGCTCGGCGAAGCGTGCCGCGGCGCCACTCAGGTCGCCCAGCTGCTCCATGTTCCAGGCCAGATCGCCGACCGCCCAGAGAGTTGCCGGATGCTCCGCGCCAAGGAGCTTCTGGCGCCGGTCCAGGAGCTGGATGTCCAGGTCGTGGGCTCGCTTGTGGTCGCCGCAGCGTCCTATCGCGTCGGCCAGCCCGGCCAGCGCGTCGAGCGTGGCCACGTCCTCGGGACCTCGCAGCCGGGTCAGCTTGTCGAACAGGTTCCGGTAGGCGGTCGTGGCCGCCCTGGCGTCACCGAGCTTGAGGAGCAGCCGGCTGTGGACGGTCATCGCCAGGATGGTCTCGGCCGAATCCTGGCCGTAGGTCGAGATCGAGGCGGCGAGCGCCTGCTCGGCGAGGGCTCGACCGGAGGCCCTGTCGCCTTCGCCGACGAGCGCCTCGGCCAGGCAGAGCATGGCGTCCAGGGTGTCGGCGTGGTTCGGGCCGAGGACGCGCCGGCTGCGATCGACTCGTTCAGCTAGCACCTCGCAGGCCCGGGTGAAGTCGCCCGTGGAGTTCAGCACGTTGCCGAGGTTGGTCATCGTCCGGAGCGTGTTCGGATGCTCCGGGCCGAGCGTCCGGCGCTGGATCTCGAGCAGCTGCTCGAAGACGAGCCGCGCGGCCTCGTTCTCGCCGAGTGCCCGCTGCGTCAGGCCGAGGTTGTGCATCACCGCCAGAGTGGCGGGATCCTCCTGACCCATGGCGTTCTTCCGGCCGGCCAGGACCCGTTCGTAGAGTGGCCGAGCCTTGGCCGGCTCGTCCATGTAGGACAGGGCAACGGCCAGGCCATGCGCGGCGGCGAGCGTCTCGAGGTTGCGCGGGCCGAAGACACGCTCGGAACGTTCCAGCAGAACCGTGTACGCGTCTCGCGCAACCTGATGCTCGCCCAGGTCCAGCGCTATCGCGGCGAGGCGCGCTTCCACTTCGATGGTGGTGGGGTGATCGGCGCCGAGGAGCTTCCGCCGAGCCTCGAGCACTTGTCTGCATACCGGCCGCTGCGCCCGCAGGTCCTCGATGCCGTCGAGCAGAACGGTGAGGTCCTGCAGCGCGGCGAGGCCGGCGATCGCGCGTGCCGGGGTGCCGGCTGACGGACTATCCATCGACAGACAGATTTCTCCTGGTAACGCCCCTTGGACTCCCAATGATGCCAGGTTCGGCCGCGATGGATCGACGGGCCGAATCGGGATGGGTCGGCATCAGTCCACGCGCGCCCCGATCGCGAGGCGCCGGCGTCGCGCGCGCAACCAGGCGCGAGGCGCAGAGATACCTGACCGGGCGCGAACCGAGCGCTATGCGTGCCCGATGGACAGGGCGGACGGACTCGTGACGGCGCGCAGAGAAATGGCCAGCTCCCGGTTCACCAGGAGAGTCCGGTACCACTGGGAGACAGGCTCGCCGCAGGATTCGTACTGGAGCACCGCGTCCGTCAGGGCAACCATCGTGGGCCGGCTGCCCAGGCCGCGAATCGGGTTGGCGGTCGGCGGTGCGTGCATGAAGCCTTCGGCCGCGTACGGTCCGAGCTTCATCGCCACGCCGCTCGGCTTGGTGGCAAGGCGGCGCTTGGGATCTCCGCGCGGGCCGCTGGCGACGACGATGTTGAGCTCGTCGCGCTCAATCTCGAGCTGATCGAAGTTCTTGGTGTGGCCATCGATCGTGCTGACGAGCATGACGTCCTTGACGACGATGGCGCGGCTGCGGTTGAGGAAATCTGCGAGCCGGGCGTCTTCGACTTCGACTTTGCCCTCTACCCGGCAATCGTCCGCGAAACCTACGAAATCGATCTCGGTTCCCATGGCTTCCCAGTCCTCTCCAGGACGACTATTGCGAAGGACCTATGGGACATATCGGCTACTTGACAAATAGCAGGATACGCCGAAAGGGGTAGGGGAGTTCACGGATTTCGCAGCGCGCAAGTTGTTGAAAGGTCGGCCGCAAGGAAGGCTCAGCGGCCGGCCAGCCGCGTGCCGCCGCCCCGGGGCGCGTCCTGTCCCTCGGCACCGGGGGCGCTACCGGCCGCAGAGCCCGCCGCCGCGACCCTGGTCCCGATCCGGCGCTCCTTGCCGGCGAGCAGGCGCTGGATGTTGTCCAGGTGGAAGAGCCAGATCAGGCCCGGCACGCCCACGCCGTAGACGAAGTAGATGGGCGCGAGCGGCGTGATGGCGGCGATCACGATCATCGCGATCCCGCCGATCAGGCTGGCGCTCAGCGACCCCACGGACGAGATCCGCGTGATCAGGATCGTGATGGCGAACACGGGGAGGATGGCCAGCAGGATCACCGGAGCAAGGATGAGCGCTCCGCCCGTGGCCGGCGAGACGCCGCGGCCGCCGTGGAAGCCGATGAACGGCGAGCGGCTGTGGCCGATGATCGCGGCCAGCGCGGCGACCACCTGCGGTACCGCTCCGCCACCGACGGCGACGACCAGGAGAACGGCGACAGCCGCCTTGGCGACGTCGAGCAGGCCCGAAACGGCCGCCCATCTGAACCCCACGGCGCGCGAGACGTTGGCGCCACCAGTCCGCCCGCTGCCGATCGTTCGCGGATCCGGGCCGCCTATGAGACGCAGAACGACTACGCCGAAGGGGATTCCGCCGAGCAGGTAGCCGACGATGATGGCGAACAGGACGCGCGCGATATCTGCGGTTTCCATCTGGGCGAAGTATAGGCTGCGGAAACGGCGGCGCAGATCCCGGCGCGCCTCCAGCTCTGGCTAGCCCGCCGCCTCCGTGCGGGTGAGCTCGGCGAGAAGCCGATCGGGGCGGCCTCGGAACCATGCCCGGCGCTCCGGATCGGCCGCGACTTCATCGGTCAGAGTGGTCAGCAGTCGGTTCACCGGAGCCTGGATCCCGAGGCGCGCGGCCTGATCCGCGACCGCTCCGTTCATCCACTCGACTTCGGTCTGCTCGGGCGAGGGGCCGTCCGGCGGGGCGCTCCGGACGTGGATCCTGAGCGAGGGCATCTTGCCCGCGCGGGCGTCGCCGAGAGCGCGGGTCAGGATCGGGCGCCCGATCCAGGCCGGAAGGCGCGCTCCGCGCGCCAGCCACGGGATCGCGGCGCCGGGGATTGCCACGGGCCGGAGCCCGAGTCCGGCCATGACCCGGAGCGTCTCGAGAAGCTGGCGGCGCTCCACCTCGAAGAGCCCCTTGTTGCGGTAGATGTCCGTCGCGTCCATGTCCAGGATGGCGCCGGTCGCGTTGCCGATGAGGTTCGCCAGGAGCTTCGACCACTTCATGGCCGGGGCGTTGGCAATCGCCGCCGCTCTGAATCCGGCCCTCTCGAAGTCCGCGACGAGGTCCGCGAGGAGCTCCGCGGCCGGCGGCTCC
>DAHXON010000033.1:0-249 GCA_027364875.1 Chloroflexota bacterium | reverse complement strand
GCGTGGCCCGGCGCCCGGTTCGGCCGGAATCACGGGCGCCAGGCCGATGCCTCCGCGCCCGAGCCAGCGGACCTCGTCCTGGGAAGCGGGCGCGATCGGGGCGGTGAGCGAGCCCGCGATCTGGGGCGCCCGCGGCCGCATCTCCGAGGCGATCTCGTACGCGCCGATGCCGTTCTCGACGGTGAGGGTCGGGACGTCGGGCCAGCGCAGCGTCGGCTCCAGGGCCTCGCGGAGCATCGGCATCTTGAC
>DAHXON010000032.1 GCA_027364875.1 Chloroflexota bacterium | reverse complement strand
CCGATCCGAAGGTGGGGAAAGGCGGCACTGACTTCGTCCTCCACTCGCTGCGTGCCGGCGCCCAGGTAGCGGATGCGCGGGGAGCGGCAGAGCGGGCAGCGCGTGGCCAGCGGCGAAGCCGTCCCGCAGTGGTGGCAGCGCAGAGTCACACCGGCCTGGTGATAGACCAGGCTCCGTTCGCACTCCGGGCACCGCTGGACGTAGCCGCAATCGCGGCAGATGACTACCGAAGCGGTCCCCCGGCGGTTGATGACCAGGATCGCCTGCTCGCCTTCCGGCAGCGAATCGAGCGCCGAGGTGAGCGCGGCGGACAGAAGACCGCGGTTTCCGGACGCCAGCTCTGCCCGAAGGTCCACGACCTCCACTCGCGGCGGGGCGCCAGAAGGCCGGTCCGGGAGAACGGCCCGCACGTACGCCCCCTCACGAGCTCGGCCGACGCTCTCCACGGAGGGGGTCGCGCTGCCCAGGACGACCGCCGCACCAGCGATCCGGGCGAGCGCCCCGGCCGCGTCGCGGGCCTGCAGGCGGGGCGTTCGATCGCTCTTGTAGGCGGCGTCGTGCTCCTCGTCGACGACGATCAGCCCGACGTCGGCGAGGGGCGCCGTCAGGGCGATCCTTGTGCCCACCACGACGTCCGCACCTCCGGCACGGATCCGGCGCCATTCGGCGGCCCGCTCGCCCTCCCCGAGACCGGAGTGGAGGACGGCGATCTCCGCGTCGAGATCGGCCCGGAGACGATCCACGAGTGGCATCGCCAGGGCGATCTCCGGCACGAGGACCATCGCGGGCCGGCCGGCAGAGACGACCTCGGCGATCGCCTCCGCGTAGATGGTCGTCTTGCCCGAACCGGTGATCCACGCGAGGAGCAGCGGCGTCGGGTCGTGGGCCGCGGCCGCTCGGAGCACCAGCGCGAGGGCAGCGGACTGCGGTTCGGTCAGCGCCGCTCCCTCCGGCCGGGTGCCGCGCCGGCCGGGCCGCCGGTGCTCCAGCGGCCGGCGCGGCCGTTCCCGTATCTCCGCGGTCACGAGGCCGCGGCGGACGAGGCTCGTGGCCGTACCTGAGCCGTGGCGCTGGGCCGCGTCCGCCGCGGCCACGCCGAGCTCGCCGGCTGCGGCCAATTCGATGAGGAGAGCACGCTGCCGGGGCCCCAGCCGGCCTCCGGTGGTGCTGCCGGCGGCCACGCCCGCGCCGCCGGCGCGCCCCTCGTCGGTGAGCTTGATCCAACGCTCGTAGCGCGGCCCGGCCGTGGCAGCCGTGAGAGTCCAGTCGAGTCGAAGCAGGCCCCGGGCGGCCATGGATCGCAGCCGCCTGCGGGTCGCGGCCCGGCCGTCGTCACCTTCGAGCGCCGGAACGGGCCGCGGCCCGTCAGCGAGCTTGTCCCGGATCGCCACCTCGGCGGCCCCGATCGGCTCGGCACCGAGGGCTCCTCCATCGGCTTCGGTCGGTGCCGGCGACCACTCCGCGACCAGGTCCAGGCGCTCGAGCATCCCCGGCGGCAGCATGGAGCGGAGCACGGCCGCCGGGGGCGCCAGATACTCGGCCGCGATCCAGCGAGCCAGCGTGAGCGAAAGCGGCGGCAGGAGCGGCCCGTCGGCGTGGACGCGCGCGAGCAGTGGCTTGGCGGGCGCCTCGCCGGCGGCGCGTGCCGGATCGGCGGCCTCGCCCATCACGACGCCGAGGGCTTGCCGGCCTCGCCCGAATTCGACCAGAACCGCCTCTCCGGCCTCGACTCCGGCGAGCCGTACCGGCACGGCGTACGTGTAGGTTCGCGACGCTCCGGGCGCGTCCACGGCGACCTCGACGAACGCCACCGCGCCCGGCTCCCGAGAAGAGTCAAGGGCATCGGGCCCGGGGGCCTCATCCTGCGCGGGTCCCAGATCCAGCCCCAGCTCCTCGGTTTCGCCGGTCACTTCACGCCCCCGGTCCACGCCGCCAGTGGAGGTCAGACCGTGACCACCCGTCGCGATCCGAGCCGCTCTTCCTCGGTGATGATCTGCTCGATCCGGGCCGCGGTGACGTCCACACGGCCCTCCTCGTTGACCACTACGTAGTCGTAGTCGTCCTTGCGGGCGAGCTCGATGGCCGCATTTCGCTGCCGAAGCTCGAGCTGTTCGGCCGACTCGGTACGGCGCGCCTTCAGGTGCTCGACTAGCGTGTCCATCGAGGGCGGAACTACGAATATCAGAAGGGCCTCGGGAACGCAGCTCTTGACGACCTGGGCGCCCTGGACGTCGATCTTGAGGATCGCGTGCTGCCCGTTCGCGAGAGCCCGCCGGACACCCGCGCGCGGGGTGCCGTACCAGTTGCCGTGGACTTCGTTGGCTTCGAGCAGCTCTCCCGCGTCCCGCAGTCGCATGAACTCTTCGATGCCCACGAACTCGTAGGAGACGCCCTGAACCTCGCCGAGGCGCGGCGCGCGGGTCGTGCAGGTCACGACGTAGTGGTAGGCGGGGACATGCCCGCGCCTTTGCAGAGCGGTGATGATCGTGTCCTTCCCCACCCCCGATGGGCCGGAGATGATCACGAGCATCGGGTTCGGGTCGCCGGGCTGGGCCGTCACCGTGGCCGAGCGCGGAGCTCGCAGACCCTTTTCCGGATCGGCCGCCGAAGTCTGCTCGAACGGGGTGCTCATGCGCTCGCTCCGTCCACGACCCGCCGCGGCAGGCCGGTGGCCACGATTCGCAGATCCTCGAGCACCGACTCGAGCTCAGGTGGCAGCGGCGCTTCGGCCCGGATCAGGTGGCCGTCGGCCGGCGCCTGCAGCTCGATCCGCCAGCTGTGGAGGAAGAGACGTGACAGACCTTCCGGGCCGCGCCGCGACGTGCCGGTGCCGTACAACGGATCGCCCGCGAGCGGATGACCCAGAGCGGCGAGGTGGACGCGGATCTGATGGGTCCGGCCGGTGATCAGGTCCAGCTCGAGCAGGGTCCATCCGGGCAGCCGTTCGCGGACGCGGTAGCCAGTCACGGCGTCTCTTCCGCCCGGGGTCACGGCCATCCTGGTCCGGTGGTGCGGGTCGCGGCCGATCGGGGCTTCGATCCGGCCCGCCGTGGCCGCCACCGCACCGAGCGCCAGACCCAGGTACGTCTTCTTGATCCCACGAGCCTTGAGCTGGGCCATCAGGCTCGCCTGGGCTCGGTCGTTCTTCGCGACCATGAGAAGGCCGCTCGTGTCCCGGTCCAGGCGGTGGACGATGCCCGGTCGGGCGACGCCGGCGATGCCCCCGTATTCCGTGTCGCGGGCGAGCAGTGCGTTCACCAGGGTGCCGCCCGAGTGGCCGGGGGCGGGGTGGACGACCAGGCCGGCCGCCTTGTCGATGATCAGCATGTCGTCGTCCTCGTAGACGACGGACAGCGGGATCGCCTCCGGCTCCAGCTCGAGTGGCTTTGGATCCGGGACGTCGAGCTCGATCACGGATCCCCGAACCGCGGCCTCGTTGGCCTTGACCGGATCGCCGTCGAGGGTGACGTGTCCCTCCGACATCAGTTTCTGGACGTAGCTGCGCGACAATCCGGACAAGTCCGCGACGAGCCGGTCGATGCGGCCGTCGGCCGTATCGGGCACGGCGATCGTCAGCCGCTTCATCGGCTAGCGGCCCTCGCCGTGTGGGGTCCGGTCCCGAACGACCACCCCGGCCTTCGCGTCTTCGGCCGCCACCGCTTCTTGATGCCGCGCCGCCTCCGCCGCGTCATGCCGTGCCCCGGGCACGTCGAGATTGACGTGGAGCCCGATGAAGGGACCCAGTATCCAGATCCCGAGCATCAGCAGGATGGCCACAGTGACCGCCGAGTCGGCGATGTTGAAGATGTAGAAACGCCACGTCCCGATCCCGATGTCGGCGAAGTCCACCACGTAGCCAACGGTGATCCGATCGATGAAGTTGCCGATCGCACCGCCAAGGAGCAATCCCAGCGTCACGGTCACGATCCAGCTGCGCCAGCCCGAACTGAACTCGAGCCCGGCGAGCACGGCCGCCACGGCGAGGGTGATGAACGCGAACAGGAGCGCCGAACCCTGAAACAGGCCGAAGAGACCGCCCCGGTTGTGGATGTAGTCGATGCGGAGCCAGTCGCCGATGACCGGGCTCGGCACATCCAGCGCGTAGTTGGCGACCACCCAGTGCTTGAGAAGCTGGTCGCTGACCGCGATGGTCAGGGCGATGAGCAGAAAGGCGGTCAGAGCGGCGCGGCGTCGAAACCAGGAATCGCCTTCCTGAGAGCTCGCCGCAGGCCTGGTGGGGTGCGCTTCGCTAGGGTTCAGCTTCCTGCCTCCAGAGTGTTCCGCAAGCTTAGGGGCCAACGGTTCCGGGCATCAAGCCGACCCGGATCGTCCCGCTGTCGAGATCGATCGGTTGGGCATGAGCCGGCGCCTCGCCGAACTCGATGGTGCTGCGCGTCTCGGCCGAGACGGCGGCCACGAAGGGCGCGAGGGCTGCCCTGATGGCGGCCGGCGCTTCGACTCGGATGCGCACTTCGTCGTCCAGCTCGACCCCGGCGTCCTTGCGGGCGTCCTGGATGGCCCGCTGTAGTTCGCGGGCGTCGCCTTCGGCCCGCAGCTCCGGCGTGAGCTCCGTGTCGATCACGACCACGAGGCCTTCATCGTGGGCAACGGCCGTGCCCGGCCGCGGAGTGGCCTGGATCTCCACCTCGTCGGGCGCGAGCGTCACGCCGCCGAGCGTGACCGAGCCGTCGGGGAGAATCTCGAACCGCCCCTCGCGGGCCGCCGACATGACCGCCGGGATCGCGCTGCCGAGCTTGCGCCCGATCCTGGGCAGGAGCGGCTTGACTCGCCGATCGACCAGCTCCGACTCGTCGCCGATGAGCTCGATCGACTTGACGTTGACCTCGTCCGCGGCGAGGGCCAGCAATTCGTCCCGCTCCACCAGGTCCGCGTCCGGCAGCGCGATCCACATCCGGGCGAGCGGCTGGCGGACCTTGATGCCCGCCTGGCCGCGGAGCGTCCGGACCAGGTCCACCACGCGCGTCACCACCGCCATCGAGGATTCGAGGCCCGGGTCGCGCAGGTCGGAGAGCTCTTCGTCCGGCCAGCGGGTCAGATGGACGCTGTCGGGCAGGCTCGGATCCACCGAGACGATGAGGTTCTGGTAGATCGACTCCGAAAGGAATGGCAGGATCGGCGCGAGGATGCGGGACAGGGCCACCAGAGCCGCATGCAGCGTGGCGAAGGCCTGCTCGCGATCGATGGGATCGGCCGACGGTCGCATCCGGTCGCGCGATCGGCGCAAATACCACGTGGACAGCTCCTCGACGAAGCGGTCGATCGCGCGGGCGGCATCGAGCCCGTCGTACTCGGCGAGGTCTTCCTTGACCTCGGCCGCGAGCCCGGCCACGCGCGAGAGGATCCAGCGGTCGAGAGCCGGCCAGGCCTCGGCGTCCGGCCGCGAGCCCACCTCGCGGATCTCCGCGACGATGCCGCGCTTGGGCTCCCAGCCCGCCAGGCGGGCGTACGTCACGAAGAACGAGTAGACGTTCCACAGGACCAGCAGCCGGCGGCGCGCTTCGTCCGCCGCGTGCCAGCCGAAGAGGATGTTGTCCTCCGGCCGCGCGTTGGCGAACATCCACCGCATCACGTCAACGCCCATCCGCTCGGCGGCCTCGTCGAACTCGATGGCGTTGCCCCAGCTCTTGTGCATCTGGCGGCCGTCCGCGCCGAAGACGAGGGCGTAGCCGAAGAGCGTCTTGAACGGGGCCTCGCGGCGCAGCACAGTGCTCATCGCCAGCAGCGAGTAGAACCAGTTGCGGAACTGGCCCGGGAAGCTCTCGGTCACGAAGTCGGCCGGGAACCAGCGGCTCCAGTACTCGGGGTCCGAGCGGTAATGGACCGTGGAGAACGGCACGATGCCCGCGTCGAGCCACGGATTGCCCACGTCTCTGATGCGCGACACCGGGGCGCCGCAGTTGGAGCAGGCGATCTTGACCGCGTCCACGTACGGCCGGTGGGGCGTGTGGCCCTCGAACTGATCCCAGCCCTCGATGGCCCGCGACGCGAGATCCTCCCGGCCACCGACGACGGTGACGGTCCCGCACGCGGTGCAGTCGTAGATGGGCAGCGCCAGGCCCCAGTAGCGCTTCTTGGAGATCATCCAGTCGTGCATGTTCAGGAGCCAGTCCAGCTCCCGCTCATAGCCGAAGCCAGGGATCCACTTGATCCCGCCGATCACCTCCATGATCTGGTAGCGGAGGCTGGCGTCCACCTCGGCCTTGGTGAGGCTCTCGCGGGGCTTGTCGTAGACGGGGCCCATTGAGATGTACCACTCGTCCACGAGTCTGAAGACGAGGGGCGTGCCGCAGCGCCAGCAGTGCGGGTAGCGGTGAGTGATCGTCTCGAGGCGGTAGAAGCGGTGCTCGTGCTTGAGGCACTCGACGATGGGCTCCATGACGTCGCGGACGTCGCGGCCCGAGTAGGGGCCAAAGCCCGGGATGACGATGCCGTTCTCGTCGAGCGGCGCGATCATCGGCAGGCCGAGCGACTTGCCCAGGGCGAAGTCCTCGGCGCCGCAGCCGGGGGCGATGTGGACTATGCCGGTGCCCTCTTCCTCGCCGACCTCGTCCCAGAGCACTACCTGGTGCTCGTAGTCGGCGCCGCCGAGTCCCGCGCCGGCGAAGGCCGCCTGGACGGCCGGCAGGTTGTCGAACGGGCCCGAGTACCGCCAGCCGGCGAGCTCGCTGCCGGGGTGCTCCTCGACCACCTTGAAGTCCCCTGCCAGAGCGTGCTTGAGGGTCCCTCGCCCGAGCCAGAACGTCTCGTCACCCTGCTGGACCTTGACGTAGCGGAGCTCCGGTCCGACGGCCGCCGCGACGTTGGAGGTCAGCGTCCAGGGCGTGGTGGTCCAGACAAGGAGCGCCTCGCCGGGCCTGTCCAGGAGCGGGAGCTTGACCGTGAGGCCCGGGTCTTCGCGATCCGCGTAACCCTCGGTCATCTCGTGCTGGCTGATGCCGGTGCCGCAGCGGGCGCACCAGGGCATCGAGTCGTGGCCCTTGTAGAGCCACCCGCGCCGGTGGCACTCGGCCAGGAACGACCAGATCAGGTAGTTGTTCTCGTTGGAGAACGTGAAGTAGCTGCCGCCGGTCTCGGGCAATCCGAGCCGCCCGACGATCATCTCGGCCGTGTCCGTGACGGGTTGGCCGTCGGTGCTGGTGGTCGTGACGGTCTGGGCGGGGTTCTCGGCGAGCAGGTCGCGGAGGCGCCGCAGCTCGTTGGGGTCGTTCCAGTCCATCCACATGCCGAGGCGGATCGACTGCTCGGTCTGGCGTGCCGCGTAGGTGAGGACTCGCTGCTTGCACAAGCTCACGAAGGCGGCGATGCCGTAGTCCTCGATGTCGCGCTTGTTGGTGAAGCCCAGATCGCGCTCGACGTTGACTTCCACCCACAAGCCCTGGCAGTCGAAGCCGTTCTGGTAGCGCTGATCCTGGCCGAGCATGGCGTGGAAGCGCTGGAAGAGGTCCTTGTACGCGCGGCCCCAGGCGTGGTGGACGCCCATCGGGTTGTTGGCCGTGATCGGGCCATCCAGGAAGCTCCAGCGCGGGTTCCCCGCGTTCTGGGCCCGCAGCCGCGCGAACGTCCTGCGCTCGCGCCACAGGGCCAGGATCTCGTGCTCGCCGGCTACGAGGTCAGGCTTGGAGCTTACTGGTCGAAACATCGTCCTCGGTTCTGTCGCGTTGATGCTATGGCCCCGCTCGGGGTCAGCGGCGCTGCGTCGCAGATTCGACGATCCCCTCGCCCGCACGGAGTGGTCGAGCCGACAGCTGGGCTGGCCCTTGCCCGCGGCGAGGGGACGTGTTGCCCCTATCCTAACGGACCGACCGCCCGCGGCGCGGCGGCGTCGGGTCCGGGCCGGACGCGAGGGCCTCGCAGGCCGGCCTCCGGGAAAACGTCAGGCCTTCTCGGTGACCCGGTACTCCAGGTAACGGCCGGTGAGCAGCCTCGTCTGGGCGTCGAGAGCGGGCAGGTTCGTGAAGATGGCCCCTACCACCGGCAGGGTGACCCACTGCACCCACGAGACGATGTACATCCCAATCCCCCACTCCGGCGGCCGCGGCGGCGCCAGCTGATCCTCGATGAAGATCAGGACGATGAGCGCCGCGAGGGCCCCGGTCAGCAGCCACGAAGCGTAGATCGGCAGCTGCTGTCCGAAATACGACTGGGCGAAGGTCTGGTTGAGGGCGACCGGCAGCGTCGCGCCCAGGACGATGACGAACGGGGCGATGGCCCAGTTGATGTGCTCCACCCAGAGGTCGACCAGGCGCGCTATCCGCTCTCGCAACGGGATCTCGTTGTGGGTGAGAGCGTTGCCGATGAAGAACGGGATGTCCGTAACGCCCCAGGCCCAGCGTCGGATCTGGGTGTACTGCTGCATGAGGCTGCGCGGGTACGACCTGGCCCTGACGGCATCCCCGTATACCGGGATGAAGAGGGGCTCCGCGCGGAATTGACCGCTGTACCGGAAGAAGCTCTTCCAGTAGAAGCGACTGTCCTCCGGGATGGCGTCCGTCGCCCAGTAGTCGACCTCGTGGACGGTCTGGAGCGAAACCGCGTAGGAGCTGAAGCTCACGAGCCGTTCGGGGGTCAGGTGGTGCCACATCTGGACATGGGTCGATCCGACCGCGATCAGGCGGACAGGCAGCGGGCACTTCCAGAGGTTGTTGTGGAACATCGGGACGGGCTGGTAGAGGCGGCGATACCGGTCGCGATTGGTGATGAACTGGTGTGTCAGGTAGCCGAAGTACTGGCGATGAACCCGGTAGTCCGAGTCGAGGTCCGTGACGATGACCTTGCGAGGGTCGAAGCCGAGGCGGGTCAGCTCCTTGTAGAGCCAGCGGCCGCCGTAGGCCATCGCGCTCGACTTGCCCACGACCACGCCGGGCTCCAGCGGATCCAGGATGTGGAAGAAATGGCGGAACTGCGGCCCGAAGACCTCCTTGAGCCTGGCTACGTTCTCTCGACCCTGGAGGTCCGTCTCGCGGGTGATGATGGCCACCATCCGCATGTCCTTCGGGTAGTCCGAGTCCGCCAGTGCCTTGACCGTCTCGTACAGTTTCTCGTAGGGCTCGGTGTACGTGGGGATCAGGGCCACATGCCATAGCTCGTATGGGTTCGGCAACTTCTCGTCGAGCGCCAGCAGGCGTTCCAGGCTCCGCCTCTCCTCGATCAGGCGATGGAGCTCGCGCCTGCCACCGCGCGCGGCCAGCTTGTTGCCCGCCGCGTCGAGCTCCGCGATCCGCAGCTGGACCATCTCGATGAGCACGCCCAGCTCCGCAAATCGGCCGGGCGGATCGGCAAGCGCGAAAGCTCGCTGGCGCCAGTCGACGGCCACGACCCTCCGGATGCGGCGGAACGAGATCGCCACGCTGACGGACAACGTGACGGCCCGGTAAAGCCAGTAGAAGTCGAACGAGAGGACGAAGATCCCAAGCGCATACGGCGCTTTGATGGCAAGCGGAACCATGGCGAGGATCAGTACCCACGTCACCACGCCCGGGATCTTCTCCAGGACGAGAAGCGAGGCTCTTCGTCTGGTCGCTGCCGGCTGGTTCTGCGCAACCGCCGGCCTTAGGGCCGAGGAGTCTCGCGCCGCTAGCTCGCTCACTTGTAGACGGGTAGCACCCAGTGCTTGAACTCAGGCAGCCGTCCGCGGACTGCGTCGAAATAGGTCTTGCCGATATTCCGCGCGATCGGACCGACGTGCCCGTCTCCGACCGGACGGTGATCCACAGATGCGACTGGCGAAACCTGCGCCCCGGTGCCGCACAGGAAGACCTCGTCGGCGATGTACAGCTCCGTCCGGTCTATCTGGCGCTCCCTGGTGGGGATGCCCAGGAAACCGGCGATTTCGAGGATGCCGGCCCGGGTGATGCCTTCGAGGATGTCCTCGCTCACCGGAGGCGTGATCAGGACGCCGTCGCGAACCATGAACAGGTTCTCGGCGGAACCCTCGGCCACGTGGCCGTCGTTGGTCAGCACGATCGCCTCGTCGAAGCCGTTCAGCATGGCCTCGCTCTTCGAGAAGGCGGGGTTGACGTAGCTGCCGGTGATCTTGCTGCGCGACGGGATGGACACGTCGCTGGTGCGGCGCCAGGAGACGGTGCAGGTGGAGATGCCCTTCTCCGTGTCGATGTAGTCGCCCATGGGGATGGCCAGGACGTAGAAGTCGTGGGTCAGGCCGTGCAGGCGGACACCGATCGCCTCGGTCGTCTTGTAGACCGACGGGCGGCAGTAGGCGTCCTCTCGGAAGTTGTTGCGGCGCAGGACCTCCAGGACGATGTCGGTGAACTCGTCCACCGAGGGCAGGTCCGACATCAGCATGATCTTGCTGGAGTTGCGCAGCCGAACGATGTGCTCCCTGACCCGAAGGGCGTAGAGCTGCTGCTCGTCGGCATTCCAGTAGGCTCGAATGCCTTCGAAGACGCCCGTCCCGTAGAGGAAGGCGTGGGTCATGATCGAGATGCGGGCGTCGCCAAGCGGTACGTAGTTGCCCTGGAAGAAGCAGGTGTAGCTGTTCTGATTGGGCTTTGCCGCGAAGTTGGCAGCTGTGGCCTCAGCATTCTCGGTGACCATTTCTTGCCGCTCCCTGTACTTGAACCGCCGGCTCTACCGGCGAAGGCCAAGTATACCCAGCCCTCGCCCCCACTCGACCGGGCCGCCTGGCAGGCTCGTTCGCAGTCCGCCGGTCAGGCGCGCGTCTGACCGAGCGTGAAGACGACCAGGCTCAGGTAGGCGAGGTAGAAGATCCCGCCGACGAGCAGGACCCTGGCGGTCAATCTGTTCCGCCGGGCCATGGGCAGGAAGATGCAAGCGGACGAGGCGAAGGCGATGACGGCCGAGGTGAACGCAACGCCCGCTCCCACAACCGTCCAGGAGGACGCGGCGAACACCAGCCCGATAGAGGTCGGGATGGCGCTCTGGAAGACCATTGCGCCGGTGATGTTGCCCATGGCCAGGGTGTCCTTGCCGCGTCTGACCCACAGCACACTGTTGAGCTTCTCGGGCAGCTCCGTCGCAATCGGGGCGATGACCAGCGCCAGAAGCGTTTCATCGAGTCCGAAGGAGGACGCGATGTCCTCGACGCCTCGGACGAAGCCGAAGGCGCCGCCGATGATGAGACCCAGCGAGAAGATGACCTGGACGGTCACGATGACGAGCCTGGGTGGCTCGGGGTGCTGGGGTCCGCGGCGATCCAGCTTGTGGAAACGAAGCGGAGCCAGACCCTCGTGTTCGGCGGCGTCGGCCCGGAGATGGCCCCAGACGTAGTAGACGTATGTACCGAGCAGGGCCAGGGCGATCAGGTGCCGGGGCCATTGCCACTCGACGGGGAGGAATGCCGCGCCGATGGCGATCGCGTAGGCGACCGCGAAGTAGGCCATGTCGTGGCCCAGCACGCCCGTGTCGACGCTGAGGGTCTCGCCGGTGGACCGTTGCCGCCGCATCAGGATGATGGCCGCGCCGGTAACGAACATGGCCAGGGTGCTGAGCATGAACGGGGCGCCGAGGATGGCCCCGACGCCCACTTCGCTGCCCGATCCGCCGCCCCCGAAGACGATGGCGATGAACGGGATCATCGTCTCGGGGAGGGCCGTCCCCACGGCGGCAAGTACCGACCCGATGGCACCCTCGCCGAGCTCGAGCTTGTGGCCGAACCACTCGATGCCGTTGGTGAACAGCTCCGCGCCGGTCAGTATCACCGCGAACGACACGACGAGGATGACGATGTCCATTCAGTCTCCGCAAGACGCCGTGGATCAGGGATCTCGCCATTCGACCGCACGGCGAGATCCATGCGGGGCTCCGTCCACGTGATCCCCAGCCGCTATGGCGAGCTCAGCGCCAGGCGGAGCCGAGCAGAGAAGCGAGCGGACTTCAACGTCCGTGAGCGAGCCGCGCAGGCGACAACGCCGCGCTGAGCCGTCAGAGCGGCTAGGGGCGGACGTGCTGGGGGGCGTAAGGGAGGAGGGCTACGATCCGCGCCCGCTTGAGGGCCACCGCCAGCTGGCGCTGGTGATTCGCGCAGGTGCCGGTCTTTCGGCGGGGCTCGATCTTGGCTCGCTCCGACAGGTAGCGGCGAAGCCTGTTGACTTCCTTGTAGTCGATCATGACCGTCTTGTCCGCGCAGAACGTGCAGACCTTGCGGCGGCGGCGATCGCGGTAGTACTCGTCACGCTTGGTTCGGGTCTTCTCTCGGGTGCTCGGGGGCATATTTCGCGTTCCTTTGTCGTGGACCGCGTCAAACGCGGCGGTTTGGTCTCGTTGCCGGCGCCGATCGGGCGCCAGGTGCGGCTAGAAGGGCAGTTCGTCCAGGTCGCTCGAGCCGAAATCGTCGCCCGATCCACTCGGTGCGCCCGATTCGCCTGGTCCGCCGCTCCGGCTCGGTCGGGCGCCCGCGAACTCGGGGGCCCCTTCCTCGCGCGGCCGCGGATCCAGGCCGGTGACCGTACTGGCGATCAGCTCGGTGGTGTAGTGCTTCTGGCCGTCCTGGCCTTCCCAGTTGCGAGTCTGCAGGCGTCCTTCCACATAGACCTTGCGGCCCTTGCGCAGGTACTCGGCGGTCCGTTCGGCCAGGGGTCCCCAGGCCACGACGCGGAACCACTCCGTCTCTTCTTTCCACTCGCCGCTGGCGTCTTTGTAGTTGCGGTTCACGGCGACCGTGAACTGCGTGACGGCCTGGCCGTTGGCGGTATACCGCATCTCCGGATCGCGGCCGAGATTGCCGATGATCATCGCCTTGTTGAGCGACATCGAGCTTCCCTCCGTACCGCTGCGAGCGGTTCTAGTCGATCGCGGCTGGCGCCGCTTCGCTCTCCGACTCGTCGATGAACTCGCCCTGATCCTCGGGCTCTTCCTCGTCGGCGGGCAACGTCACATCCACGTCGGCCTCAGCCTCGGCGCCGCGGCCGCGAGCTGCCCGGACAGGCCGCTCGACGCGCGTGACGAGATGGCGGAGGACTTCCTCGCTGATGAGGAGACCGCGCTCGAGCTCCGAGATCGCCGTCGCCGGGGCCTCGAAGAGCAGAACGTAGTACGACCCTTCGCGATGGTGGTCGATGGGATAGGCCAGTCGGCGGCGGCCCCACGGGGCCTGCTTGACGATCTGGCCGCCGCCGGCCGCGATGGCTCGGGCGGTTCGCTCCAGGGTCCCCTGGACCTTGTCGTCCGGCAAGTCCGGACGCAGGACGAGCATGAGTTCGTATCGGCGCATGCGCCAGTGTCTCCTTCCCATGGGTATGCCCCGATGCGCGAGCGGCAACGCCGGTCGGTCGGAGCCGAAAGGACCGGCGAATGATACCAGGCTCGGCCCTCTGCGGCTCCTCGCCGGTTTCGGCGACGGCAGCCGCTCCGTGCGTGGAGGGTCGGTGGCGCAGCCTGGCACCACCTTGTGTGCTCCAATGGTGCGAGTACCCGTGGCAACGGGCAAGGCCGGTACGAAAGTTATGGCGGCGGGTCCCCGGCCGAGGCCTATGCTGCCATCTGGGATGCCGGGCCAAGTTCATCATTCATCCAGGCTCGGCGGCCCGAAGAACTGATGCCCCCGCGGATCAGAAAGGAGGCCTCGTTGTTCTCGGTCCTTCGCCGCGAGGAAGGACAGGGTCTCGCGGAGTACGCACTCATCCTCGCACTCATCTGCCTGGCAGTCGTGGCGGGAGTCATGGCGTTCGGAACAACCGTGCAGTCCATGATGAGCAACATCGCGACCACGTTTGGGACTCTCTGAGTCCAGCTCAGGCTTCGGAGCAAGCGGCGGGCCGCCTGGAAGGGCGAGCCCGCTTCTTGTTTGTCTGGGGGTATGCGGGGGCGAAGGCTCCTCGCTCGTCGCTGAGCCGGCAGCCGTCATGCCTCGCCTGGTGCCGGAGCAGGGTCTCGAACCCTGACGCCCCACTGGGGGGCCGCGGATTTTAAGTCCGCCGCGTCTGCCAATTCCGCCACTCCGGCCGGAGAGGCAAGGTTAGCGTGGCCGCGGCCCGGGCGCGTGTCGGAACCCCTCGGAGCAATCGGCCGACGGATTGGGCTACTGCCGGCGCTCGAGGATGCTGTCCGGCTCGCCGGCACCGGCATAGGCGGCCAGGAAGGCGTCCACCGCGTCCGGATCCCACTGCTCCCCTCTTCCGTCCTCGAGCCGCTGGAACGCCTCCGCGACCGGCAGCCCCTCCCTGTACGGACGATCGGTCGTCATCGCGTCGAACGAGTCCGCGACCGCGACGATGCGCGCCGATAGCGGGATTTCGTTCCCCCGAAGCCCGTACGGATAGCCCGTCCCGTCGAAATGCTCGTGGTGGTGCAGAACGGCGGGCTCCGGCGCCTCGAACGAGCGAAGGGGCCGGACGATCTCCGCGCCGGCCTCGGGGTGCTTCCTCACAAGGGCGAACTCTCGGCGATCCAGGGGACCCGGCTTGAGCAGCACCCGATCGGGCACGGCGATTTTGCCGAGATCGTGGAGCAGACCGCCCATTCGAACGCCTCGACCTCGCGCTCGGGCATGCCGAGCCGACGGGCGACTTCGACCGCCCGGTCGGCCACCCGCCGAAGATGCCTCTCGGTGTAGTTGTCGCGAGCCTCGACGGTTTTGGCGAGCGCGATCACGACGGCCTCGCTGCTGACCAGGTGGTCGGTCGCGCGCTTGGTGCGGAGCAGCGATCGGACGCGGATGAGCAGCTCTTCGATGTCGAACGGCTTGCCCACGAACTCGTCGGAGCCGGCCTCGAGCGCCCGCAGACGTTCTTCGCGGACCGTCGAGCCAGTTACGTGAATGATCGGCGTCAGGTACATCGAGGGGTCGTTCTTGACCGCGCGGCAGATCTCCACGCCGTCGATGTCGGGCATGGAGATGTCCAGGATCAGGAGGTCCGGATGGCTCTGCCGCGTGGCCTCGAGGGCGCCGCGGCCGGTATCCGCCTCGCTGACCTCGTAGCCGGCCGGCTCCAGGATTCGCCGCAGCAACCGGCGCGCCAGCGGCTCGTCGTCGGCGATGAGGATTCGGGCAGGCCACGTCGCCCTGAGCGGATCGGTGGTGGGCATCCCCCTACCTCACCTGAGGTCGTCGCAGCATCGGCCGATCGTAAGGGCCGCAACCCGGCGCGCCAACCGGGTTTGATCTGGTGGAACGACACACGAACGGTGCTCTCTGGCCACGCCTTCGCCATGCCCTCGACGACGCTGACGACACGTCGGTGCGGTCAGGTGGAGTTAGCCAACTTCCACGCGCCACGAACACTCTTTCATACTTGCCGAGTTCTCTGAAAGGAAGACCGGTGCATGCAGGTGGGGACGTGACGGAGTATGACCAGGAACCGACGATCGCCACGCAAGTGAGCCTGGAGACGCTCGCCGGCGACGAGTGGCACTCCCACCCGGCCGTAATCGCGGATCTCACCCGCCAGGAGCTGTGGGTCGCCATCGACCACCAGCTCGGCGACCCGCTCGACCCCGGGCGGCAGGTCCGGCTCGTCCTCCGTCATCCGAACCGTCCGACGCAGACCGCCGACACCGTGGTGCTGTGGCACATCGGCCGAAACGGCGCGGTCGTCGTCCTCAAGCGGCCGCGCCTCTGGGACCCTCCCTCCCGGCGCGAACACTCCCGCGTTCGGCTCTCGATACCGCTCTACCTGCGGGCCGACGAAGGCGCCGACCCGGTACCGGCAATGAGCACCAACGTAAGCGTCGGCGGCGTCTTCTGCATCGCCGAGCTGCCCGTCATGGTGGCCCAGCGGGTGGACGCCTCGCTCCAGCTGACTCCCGAAACGACGTTCGACTGCCAGGCCGAGGTCGTCCGAGTCGACAAGGACCCCGACGATCCGTCCGGTCGGCAACGCTTGATCGGACTTCATTTCCTGGGGCTCTGCCAGGAAGACCAGGCGTCGCTCGCCCAGGCTCTGGCCGAGTTGGCCGAAGACGTGGACGACGAGTTCGTTCCGCGGGCGTGGAGACCGGAGGCTACCGAGGCGGACGCGTAGGGGAATCGCGCCGCTGATCCGGGAGGTCTGGCCGGGTCCAGGGCAGGGCGCCCAGCCGGTTCGGACGGAGCTCTGTCGGGCCCCGGGGCTGTGCTAACGTAGCTCGCCGCCTGGGCTCGCCGTCGAGCCGCTCGAGAGGACAGTCGTGGCCAGCACCCGCCTCCATCCCCGCAAGCCGGATATTGCGCTCGCGTGGAACACCTTCGTTCGCCTGTCGGTCCCGACCTGGTTCGTGTTCTGCATGGCAACTCGGGCCATCTACATCCTGAACCATCCGGCCAGCTCGTCGGACGACGCGCGGCTCTACTTCCAGGCCACGCAGGCCTGGGTCAACGGCGGAGACCCATGGGCCGTGCGAAGCAGCGCCGGCTTCCTTTTTGCCGCGCCGCCGCCCTGCCTGCTCCTGAATCTCCCGCTGCTCCCGTTCGGCGAGACCGTCGCGGCAGTTTTCTGGCCGATCGCGGGCCTGGCCAGCGTGGTCCTGGCCATTCGCCACTACAAGCTGCCCTGGTGGTGGATCATGTGGCCGCCCTTCACCGGCGGCATCTGGCCGGGCAGCCCGGACGTGGCCCTGCTGGGACTCACGCTCCTCGGCGCGGGCGCCATCTCCGGGGCAACGAAGGTGTACTCGCTGCCGGGGATGCTCGGCGAGGGTAGATGGCGCGCGGCTCTGGGCGCCGCGGTCCTCGTGGCCGTCACCTTCCCGTTGCTCCCGTGGAGCCGCTTCATCTCCGAGTTCGGGACGATCTCGTCGACGCTCGCGGCCCAGTCTCCGAGTGGGATCCAGCTGCCTCTGATCGCCATACCGCCGATGCTCCTGCTGCTGCTCTCGCTTCGCCGGGCCGGCCTGCTCGTGGCGACACCGGCTCTGTGGCCGCACCCTCAGGACCACTACTTCATCTGGTCTATCGAGGCCGCCCGACGTTCGAGGGTCCTCGCCATCGCCTTCTCGGTCCCGGTGTTCGCCCCGTTCGGCGTCGCCATCGTTGCCGTGCGGCTCCTCGTCCAGCGCGTCATCGAACGGCGCGGGTCCGGCCAACCAAATGAATCGGGTGGTCGGCGGACGCCGGAGGGATTTGGAGGCGACGAGCGGATTCGAACCGCCGAATAGGGGCATTGCCGTTGGCGGTGCACACGCCTGGCGGTGCATACGCCGACGGCCGCTGACGGCGCACCCAAACGTGGAATCGGCCTCTTGACGGCACTCGCGGCCGGGCATGGGCTTCCCGTTGGCCACCGCGGTTGATACCAGGCGCCACGTCCGTCTGCGATGGCGACCGGAGGCCGAATGGGCCCGGATTGTGGCCACCACCCGCGCCAAGAACCGAGTTGTGCTCCTCTCCGCTGCCGGCTCCATTCGGCGGGCCAGCAAGTTGTGCGCCCGGGCGCAATCTCGATCGCCCGACTCCCGAAATGCCGGAATACCGATGGTGGCGGTGCAGCCGGAAAAGGGACGCGGTTATGCTGCGGTAGTCATCCGCATCGCCGATTTGTCAGTCGTAAGCGGCTAACATGACGCTCAAATTGGGCCAGAAACGGACGGCCATGCAGCCGCCGCCCCATCGCAGCCCTGCGTTGGACCGCCCCCATCGGTAAACCGGGAATCCCGCTGAGGTGGGAAGCACGCCGGGATGCATGGAGTGGCCGATTCACGTTGCTGCCGGCATGGGGCACAGTGGGGCCCAGGATCCGATTTCACGAGGGGAAGTTGGAGGCGACGAGCGGATTCGAACCGCTGAATAGAGGTTTTGCAGTGTGCGCAGAGGCGTACGCCGACGGCCGCTGACGGTGTTCGCAAGCACGAACTCGGCCTCCTGGTGGCCCTCGCGGCCGGTCTGGTGCGCCCCAATTGCTACCGCTGTTGCTACCAGGCTCGCCCCGAGCGGAGACCAGCTTCGTCTCTCCGAGCGCCTACCGTTCTGCCTGCACCGGCCGTTGGACTACTTGAAATGGAACGCTGATGGCCAACCGCACGAACGCCTTGCCGAGGTGGTTCTCGATGATCTTGGCGGCCGGGCCACTAAACGTGTGAATCGTGGCGTGGTGGACGCTCAAGATAGCGTCCTGGAGCACCGGTTCGCTCTCCAGATCGCGAACGACCACGCCCCATTTTCGGGCGCTTTCCCGGCTGATTCCCATCGCGTGCGAGCCGTGTCGGTCGTAGTCAGCGAAGTAGTTGGCTATGCGGCTGGCTTTTAGGGACCGATCCTGCGTCGCCGGGAGCATGTACTGGCGCAGCCAATCGCGGACCAGTTTCTTCGACAACTCGGTCCACTTCTCGCACTCCGCCAGGAGGGAGGGGCCATAGCCTTGGAGGATTGGGACCCAGGCGAGCAGCCCGCTCGGGTCCTTGCTCAGCTCTTCTTTGGCGTTGTCAAACTGCTGAAGGATCGCGCGCGCCGGGTAGCTGCGGCCGCCAATCAGCATCTGGGGGTCGATTGGCCCGAGCTGCGAATGGGCACCCATCCAGATCTCGTTGGACGATAGCGCCAGCATAGTCGCAGCCGACATGGCCGCCAGTGGCACGAAAACGCGTATGTTCTTGAACCGTGACCGCAAGTACCTGACGATGCTGGCGGTGGCGTTGGGATCGCCGCCCGGACTATGAAGAATCAGATCTAGGCCGGGGCCGTGGAGGCCCTTACACGTCTCCATGAGACCCTGCATATCTTCGAGGGTTATGGCCGTGTTGGGCTTGTCGCTGAGCCAGTCTGTCGCGTAAAGAATGACATCACGACCGGTGATCTCGTGGAGACGCGCGATGTACTTGCGCCTCACCCCATCGTAGTCGCGGACCCCGGTCTCGCGCTCGCCTTGCTCAAGTTCCGCGAGTATCTCCCCCCAGGTTGGCATCAGCGGTTCGTGCCGGTCGCGTATCGACCCACAAAGCCGGAGATGGCGACACTCGGGACCTGCCCTTGGAGCCGCCGGTACGCCGCCAAGGCCTCTTCGACTCCGGGCTCCTTGCGGGCCAACTCGACGAGTCGGGCCTGCTCCGCCTGCCGGTCCTCCACGTCTTTGTTGTGCCGATGCGCCATGTCTCGCCTCCCCTGTTGGCTTCCACACGATCATAGTCCAGCGACGAGGGCCACTGTGGCCGGGCGCAGCATAGGTTCCGCGTGCCAGCCGGACGACTACCCATTCTGGGGGTCATTAGCGAGGACCGTTGACTGCATCTCCCCTTTTGGTCTCCGCTGCCCCCGAGGGCCCGGTTGTACCAGGCTGTAGGCGGCCTGCGGGCTTGCCGCGGGCCGACGGGTGGTCGTTGCAGGGCCGGCACCAACGCCGCGACAACAGCCCCCGACATGGGCCCGAGAATCAGTTCGGAACACCCTCACTGCATCCGCACCACCCGCATCTACCGGCGCCCCGGCTGTCCTCCCCCTCAGGCAGCCGGGGCGTTTCTCTTCGTGAGGAGATGCCCGGCCGCAATACCGTCATTCGACCATTGTTGACGATGCACACTCGCTACGGCGGCGTCAGCTCTGCCCCGGTGCTGTCCCCTTCCGCCTCATCAGGCGGACTGGTTGGGAGGGCTTGAATGAGGAAGGCCAGGATGCCCACGGCATTAGCCCGTAGATCCCGGAGCCGCGAATATGCCTCGTCGATCGTCACCGCATACTCAGCCTTGAACCGCTCTTCTTGAAGTCGCGCCTGTTCTTTCAGGTCTTGGATCAGCTGATTGAGAGCCGAGTCGTCGCGCTCGCGCAGATAGCCGAGCACGACGCTCACCCCTAGCGTGGCGAGGATCAACGTTCCGGTGATAGCGCCTGCAAACTGCAGCAGGTAGGCCAACTGTCCAATCGGCTGGATGCCACCGGCACTGCCAAGCGTGAAGGTGCTGAGCGAGTACACCATCGGCGACACTGGACCCCACGGATGGGCGGTCGCGTACTGGTCGGGAGCCAGCTTCAAGAGGGCAACATTTAGGAGCGTAAGGCCAGCCAGGGAAGCGCAGAAGACCCAAACGAACGTGATGATGTTGAACACCACGCTCGGAGAGTAGCGGCGCCTATAACGGCCGAGCTGATAGGCATACAAGTAAAGCGCCTTGTTGAGGCCAATTCCGATAGAGATCGCGGAGGTTACAGACTGTGCCTGGGTCTCATCGTACTTCTCCAGGTCGGCTGCCTTGAGTTCCTCTTTGAGCAACTGCGCCCGCTGGAGCCAGCCAAAGTTCATCAGTGAGGTGATGAACTTCTCCTGGAGCGCCACGAAGGTCGGGCGAGTAAAGGTCCCGCGGACGCGTCGGATCAACGACCAGACCATTAGCCACGTGATGTAGGCGGCACAGACCCACAACAACGGAGATGGACCGGTCGTAACGATCAAGATCCCGGCGGCCAGGGCCAGCGACTTCGTGATGATGTTGTAGCGAACGTCGCGCAGCAAGGTCGCACCAACTTGCAGCATCCCCAGAAACACGCCCCAGCTGCGATGCCGCCAGAAGTACCGGATCACGCGCCAAGGTATCCAGGCGAAGAGCACGACTAGCGGAAAGCCGACCACGTAGAGGGCTTCCAAGACCCAATGCCGCCACAGGACCACGCCTATGAGGACGAGGAAGAACACGATTCGGTAGTCGAGCATCGGCAGTGCGCTCGGGGCCACGGCCGAGACGAACTCGCGATCCACGTCGGTCACGAACAGTTTGGCGAAGATGTAGACCCAGGCCAGGACGGCCAGAACATTCAGCAAACGCCAGCGCCATTTCCGGAATATCTTTGGCGTCGGGATGCTCGGTGTAGAGCCTGCGGGTGTGGCGGACTGCGCGGGCGTAGAACCTGCCGGGGTCAGGGACACGCCGGATAGCCGCGTCCAGACCGTCGCTTCGTGGCCCCTGTGGGTCGCCATCGCCATCCCCCTCCCAACTGGACCTTCGCCTGGGAGCTGAACTGCAATCGTATCTCGTCGATAGGCGCCAGATAGGGCGTTGTCGCTAGCCTGCGTCTTGCCCCGCTCTGCTCAGCGCCGACGATCCCGCGACCTGCGGCCAGTCCTGGCGATGCCGTTCGGGTCGCCTGATGCACCCCCGGCTCCACGCCCGGGCACATCTGGTGGCGTTGCCGCGAGCCGGGCTTCGTGGGGATAGGGAGCTACTGTGTGGGGCTAGCGGTCCTCAGAGACCGGCGGCGCTTGAGGCTTGTGCGCCGGGCTGCCCTCGGCCGCGGTTGGCTCGGCCACGCGTCGCATGTAGTCGTCCCGGATCTGCCGTACGGCCTGGTGTTCAGTGGGCACGAGCGGAAGTTGGACCGCCACCTTGGATGCCTGGCGCCCACGTTTGTGCTCCTGCCTGGGGCCAGTTGGGATCATCTCCAGCGGCCATAGCGTTTGCGGGGGCTCGACCGTAACCGGGTAGGCAATCCGATGGCCGCTCAACAGCTCTGCAATGGTCCGGAGCTGTATCCGCGGGAACCTCCCTTGCGCCGAGTCGTAGAAGCCAGCGGATGCAGCCTCGGCCTGGATGCCGCGCCCCGGCTTCTCAAACGAGATCAACACACCCAGGGCCGCCTCGTCTCGATCAATGACTCCCCGGAGATCCCGCACAAACGCAGGTACCAGATGGCCGGACTTTACCGATATCACGATTTCCTTCGAGGGGCCGCCGGATACCTCGTGGAAGAAGAGCCGGCCATCAATCCCCTTGTCGCCGCCCTTCTTCGTTTCGCCCAACGGCCTTGCACCTACCAGTCCCAGGGCCCACGCCTGGAACTGCCAAGGATCATCGCGAGCCAGTTCGGCTGCATCCTCGGCCGTTTCTGGCTCTCCTGTGACCATGAATGTCGCAGCAATCTCTGGGCCATAGCCGCCAATCAGGCGGTGCTTGATCAGCCCCGTGGCAAGGTGAGTGATATCGATCCCTACCCAATGGCGACCGAGCGCCTGCGCGGCATCGATCGTTGTGCCGCAGCCGCAGAACGGGTCGAGCACAAGGTCACCCGGTTTGGACGAGGCTTCGATGACACGCTTGAGGAGCGTCACGGGCTTCTGTGTTGGGTAGCCCAGTCGCTCCTTGGATGGAGCGGCGATGTAGGGAATGTCCCAAACGTCATCGACCCGCTGGTCGGTGTACTCGTCCATAACCGTATGGCCATACTCGTCTTTGAAGTTGACGATCCGGCCTAGTTCGGCGCTCCAATGCTTACGCAGGTACCGTTTCGGCTTCTCTAGCTTGACCGTCTGCGGGTTGAACGTGTACCCGGATGACTCGTCCTTGCAGTAGAAGAGCAGCCGGTCCGTGTTCTTGACGTACTTCCGCATCGCTCGCATCTGGAACTTGGCGTAATGCCAGATTATCTCGTTGCGGTAGTTCCTCGGACCGAAGGCGGCATCAAGGAGCAGTTTTAGGTAGTGGCTCGCTGTCGCGTCGCAGTGGAGGTAGAGCGAGCCCGTTGGCTTGAGGACCCGTTGCAGTTCGACGAGGCGGGGGGCCATCATCGAGAGGTAGGCCAGCATGTCGGAGGTCCCGAGCAGGGTCCGGAAGGCCCGGAGGGCGTTGGCCACGTCGCCACCCTGCTCGACGGTCTCCTCGTAGGAAGCGGCCGACTCTTCGTTCCACTCCCATGTGTCGCCAAACGCCTTGATCTGGGCGGCAGCCTTCTGTCCATGTTGGGCAAAGAGCACGTTGTAATCGGCATTTGACTTGAACGGAGGGTCGAGGTAGACGAGATCAACTGTCTCGTCTCGAACATACCGACGCAGAACCTTCAGGTTGTCGCCGTAGAAGAGCCTGTTGCCGCCGTTGGTGACCATGGGCAACAGAGCATCGACCTGGCAACACAGATCGGACACTGCTCGTCAGTACTATGACGGGCTCTCGTTCACGCCGTGATCAGTGCTGCGCCCTCCCTCGCGGGAGACTCCAACACTGGTCGTTGCCACCCCGCCGTCGGCCCGCCCCAGCTACACCGCGAATCGAGACGAGCCCAACGGCGGGAGACCGGGAGGCCGTGCGATTAGTTGGCCTCCACCTCTTCCTGCTCGACCGGCCGCGGAACCGGCACGAAGTGCTCGCGGTTCGCCTTCACGAACTCGCTGGCGCTGTCCGCGATGCTGCCAGCCGGCAGCCAGCCGCTAGGTGTAAACAGGTTGCACGTCGAGACAACCAGGCGCTCCGGTGGTACGTCCAGAACGCGCGGGGCAGTCGGGTCAGCTGTTGGCACGCGGTCCAAAGCCGGCGCCATGACGGCGGCCTTGGCTGCCCTAATCTGTTCGTCGCTGGCATCGGCAGGAACCAGGAGGCCAGCCTTCGCCAGCTTCGCGGCCAACGGGTGACCGGCAGGAACACGGGTGCCGAGCATCGGCGCGAAGTTGTGGCCATCAGGCATCGCAGCGCAGAACGCGCCCACGACGATGTAGTCCTTGCCGCCCACCTCAGCGAAGTAGCCGGCCTCGAACAGCGCGACAACCGCCGGGTGATCGCCCGGCAGTCGCGTGCCGATGCGCGGACTGAAGTCGGGGAAACTGGGCAGATCGGCCGAGAAGCCCTCCACGACGGCGTACAGCTTCTCGGGGTCCGGGCCTGTGTGGGTGAAGGGGATGCTAGGCATGGTCGAGTCCTCCTGCTTGGCCCCGGAGGGCCGCTTCGAGCTGAGCGCCGGTCAGGGTGCGCCGTGCCAGCAGCACCGGCACGGCGATGAGCAATTGCGGCCAGCCCACGTCGACAACTTCCCAGGCCCGGATACGTGCCTGGCGAAGCAGATCGGTGTCGCCAGCTGCGAGCTTTGCTGCCTTCTCCTCGTCGGCGTCATGGGCGCGGTATGCCATCACCTCCGAGATGAATTGGCGGTCCGCTGGGGGCAGGCTGGCCAACGCCGTGACCGTGGCATCGGTTGCCCGTGCACTGTCAGCGAGTGCAGCCATTGCCGGTGTCAGGAGGCGCTGCGCCACGTCGCCGGCTTCGAGGATGACGAGGTGGTCCAGCCTGGTCACATGCGCGGGCGGTGGATATGTCGGGAAAACGCAGCCCGCAGCGCTGGCGCTGGGCACGATCGTCACGAGATCGATCGGCCAGCCGCACGCGATCTGAGCCAACCAGTGGCCCAGTTCGTGAACCGCAACCAGAACGGTGTTCATCGGGTCTCCGCGCGGCCCGCCAAGCGGGCCGGCAGAGCGCTCGCAACCGCGTTCTCGAGCGCATCCCAAGCGCCCGGACTGAGACTGTGGCCGGCCATCATCGCGCCGACGAGCCGCAGGATCAGAAGTGGGTGCACCAACTTGCCGGACGGTACGGGCGGTTGCCAGCCGCGTCTCCGCCACAGTGCGCCCACTTGAGCCAGAGCGGTTTGCCACTGCTGGGCAGCGGCAAACCGGTCGTCTGCGGTACGGGCGCAGGTCAGTTCGACGGCCGTGCGCTGCAACGTGCCCAGCAAGGCCTCCATCTCGCTGCGCTGGCGGTCTAGTTCGGGGTCCATGGTTCCCTCCTTGTGGACCGGCGGCTGCCGGGTCGGCCAAGCCGCGCACACTGCCCACGCGGCCTTCCTGGACGCCGGCAGCCGGCCGGATGGTGAGCTGCCCGCCTAGGGGCAACGCTGTCGGTGTTTGAGGCGCGAGTGGCGCAGTCCTCTAGGCGTGGGGCGCCCGCGGCGAGGCGAGCGGTTGCACCACCCGACGCTGGCGTCTTCACGGCTGCACCCGGAGTCGGACGGGCGCTGGCAACTGGTAATCGGCCGGCACCCTGTAGGCGGTCCGGAGCCAGGCGACGCGCTCGGCGGTCAACGGCTTGCCCATGCCGATCTGGGCGAGCCGTTCGAGGGTGTCCAACCGATTCGCCAAGAAGCCCGCGCGCTCGGCCAGGTCATGGTCCGCGGTTCGTGCCACCGCGACGTGCGGCTGGCGGGGTCTAGCAACCATGTCTACCTCCTGCCTCGCTGTGCCGGCAGCGGGCGGGGTTCAGCCGCCGGTTCCGCGTTTAGGCCCAGTTCGCGTAGCGCTTTCAGCATCGAAAGGCGCGAATCTCGCTCGATTTGGATGGCCGGATTGGCGCGTCTGCCGTAGCGACCTTCGATCGTGATGCCGTCGCGATCAATCTCGACTCGGGCGGCTGCGGCGCGGTCAGCCGCCTCGCACGCAGCCGCGAGGATCGCCAGGTCGTGGTCTTCAAGCTCGTAACTGCGCGTGACGGCCCGCCATAACACCTGGCCGGCCTCTTTCAGGTGGGCTGGCGGGCGTGGCGTCCGGCTCCTGGCGGTCATGTCTCACCCGGTTCGGTTTTCCTCGCGGCACCTCCGAGGCGTGAGTGCCGGGGTGGACGAGCGCCTTCTGGGCTCCGTGAGGCTCCCTCCCCGGGGGTGTTAGTAAACGGGGCCGTGCCTTGATCGACTTTCATTTGTTCGACCTTCGACGCCGACGCCTCTGCCTCGACTATCGACTGCGATGCCGGGGCACCCCAGCGGGCCTGGGCCCCCACCCTCCCCAGGGCGGCATGCATTGCGTGCGTCTGGTCAGGTGGCACGCTGGACAGGTCCAACTGGTGCACGACATCTACTTGGGTTGCGGCGCGTCTCACGCGGCGACGGGGGGCACGGGCGCGCCCTTCGGCGATGGCCAGGAGGGTCAAAGCCACGTCCAGTTCCTGGCAGGGTCCACAGACGCAGCGGTCGTCGTCCATCACGACACCTTCCCCCCTGCCCGCCGACGCCGCTGCGGGCATGCAGCCGCAGGGGGTGGTCCGAAACCGGTCATGGTGCTGGCCGCCTGTCGGATCGTGGGCGGCGCAGGTTCGGGCGTCACCGCGGGTGAAGTGCGACCCTCGGCATCGACGGCAAGTGGGTGCCCGGGGTCGCCCAGGAGGTGGCGTAGGTCGTGAACGCCCCGCGCGTTCGCATCGGCTATGGCCGCGTCGATCACGGCCCGCCCACGGCGGTAGCCGCTCGTGCGGTGCACCAGCGCCGCGATGTGCTTCTGCCCCGCCGGACCGTCAAGCTCGACGCGGTAGCCGTGGGCAGTGGCGCCCAGCCATTCCGGCCAGTGCTTACTGCCCTTGATTGGGTTGGTAGGGTCGCCTGAGTTGACCGTCCAGAGGTCGGTCAACGGCCTGCCGGCTGCTTCGTGCGCGGCAAAGTCGGCCAAGCCCACCACGTTGCCCTGGGGGTCGCGGATGACCAAGGAATCCAGCGTGGCGACGATCGTGCCGTCGCGGGTATAGGCCAGCAACATGCCCATTTAGATCGCCGCCTCCACGAGCACGTAGTACCGGAAGTCAACGGAAGACCCGGACCGGTTCAGGCGTGTTGCCCACCGGCAAGTAACCTTGGTCGCGTTCCCGATGACAGCTTCTACCCACCCGTTGTACGCATCCGTGATGTGGCCGCTTTGGGGGAAGCCATTCGAGACGTCCCATTGCACGGATGGCGTCAGGCCCGCCAGGCCACCCGCGAACTGCGCGTAGATCAGGTGCGCCGGCCGATACGTGAAGCCCGTCGTGATCGTGACGGTGGCAGTGGCGGTTCCGCCACCAGCGCCGCTGCCGTCGACCCCGTTGACGGTGATCGTCCCGGTGGCCGCGATCTTGAACATGTCGGAGGTGCCGTCGATGATGATCGTGCCCGTCGGGTCGCCGGCGCCTAGCGCAGGTGCGGGCTGCGGCGCGGGCAGCTGCTGGCGCTCGGCACCCAAGCCGAGACCCGCGGCAAGCGCCGGCATGCCGCCGTCCGCGAAAAGGTCGGCGGCCGATTCGGCGACGGGGCCAGAAGGAAGCCCGACGAGTTCGACCCCGAGGTGTCCCATCTCGTGTCTGACCAAGTGGCGCAGTTCCGCGACGTTCGCACGGCGGCCGTCGAGCCTGATCCAGATCGACGACGGCTCCGTCGCGGTGGTCGAGAATCCATCAAGCCTGAACCGCAGCCCAAGGCCGCCGTCGCCCACAGACGTGGTCTCAGTGGGCGTGGTGCAAACAAAGAAGGCGACGCCTAGCCTGCCGTTCAGGCCCATCTCGATGCTGGCTTCCCTAGCCACCCGCTCGACGAAAACGCGCAGCGCGGGATCGGCGGGTTCGGCGCGTCGGATCATGGCGGGCGTGCCGCGGTCCCGGATCTCGGACCAGCCGCCGGGCCGAAGCGCGATCTCCTCGAACGTCTGACCGGCCGTCATCACGAAAGACCGCCCAGCAGACACAGCTGGGCCAGCTGCGGGCACTACTTCGAGCACTTGGGTCCCTCCTCCTTCGGGGGTTCGTCTCGGTGAACGAGCACCAGAACCTTGGGGTTCGACAAGTCGTGGAACAGGCTGGGGTGGCAGGCGCAGCCGAGGCTGGCGCGGTGGTCCACGCCGCCTGCCGGGCGCCAGGTTGAGACGACATGGCGAATCGCCGGCTTGCCGCTCATGGCTTCGCCTTCTGTTCGGGCGGCGTCGGGGCTGAGTGGAGCCAGATCAACGTCAAGTCACCCAGCGTCCGCAGGCACGCCTTCGGGTGGCACCAGCAGGCTGGATCTGCGACGTGCCGCGGGCCTTTCGCGCCGACGGCGATGGCGTGAATGGCTGGCTTCATTGCCCCACCACCCTCAATAGATCTGCGGCCTTTTCGGGGCCCTTCTGGCCGTCTCGTGACGCAGCTGCGTCAGCACGCGCAGCCTGCTCGTCGTCCTCGGCCTTCGCCGTGGCCTGCGCCTCCCGGTCGGCTTCGCGGCACTGCTTGAAGACCCAGCCGACGACCTCGGCCGCCTTGGCACCAGGTGGCGCCGAAACGACCCAACCAGCGGCCGACGCAGGCCGGCGTTCCACGATTTCGCCGAGTGTTGCCAGCTGTTTCGAGGTTGGCGGTGCCCGAAAGCCGCGTGCCTCCCAGGCTTTCCGGAAGGATGCCCAACAGTGCTCGGTCGGCCAATCGTCGTCCCTCGCGCGCTCGCGCGAGGTACCTTCCCTGTCGGGTCTGTCGGGTATGTCGGTACTGGTATAGCTAGAGCCGCCGGTAGAGCCGTCGGTGTAGCGCTCGGTAGAGCCGTCGCTAGAGCCGTCGGCAGAGCCGTCGCTAGAGCCGTCGGCAGAGCCGTCGCTAGAGCCTGCGGCGTTGCTGGCCTTAGCCTTGCCGCCACGAGCACCGAGTTCGCGATAGTGCTCCCGCCGGTCCCGAGCAGGGCCGAACCAACTCTCGAAGGCGTGCTCGGGGATGCGGTGGTCGGCATCCAGGAGCTTGGCAACTACCAGGGCGTCGATCAGTTGACCGGGCAGGTCGAGCCACCAGGCTGGCAACGCCTCTTCGGCCGTGAGCCGGGCTCCCGCCTTCCAAGACGCGAGGACCGCGGCCTGGTAGAGCGTGACTGCCGCGCCGATCTTCACTGGATCACGCAGGCACCTGGCCAGGCCCACGACCTTCGGGTCTGCCATCAGACCCACGTCGATGTCGGCGTGGTCGAAGCCGTCAGAGCGGCTCATCGGGCCATGCCTGCGATGAACTCACGCAGCGCCGTGTCTGAGACGAGGCGGCGCCGGCCGACCTTGATCGTCTTGAGGCGGCCCGAACGGATCTCGTCGTACAGCGCGCTTCGGCCGATCCCCAAGAGGCCAGCCGCCTCATCGACACCCAGGAGCCGGTCTGGCGCGGGCGCACTGCGGCTCTCCGACCGGAGTTCCTCACGCAAAGCCTCGGCCAGTTCGCGGAGCGCGAGGTCAAGACGGTCGCTCATCGCTGGGGTTCGCCCGGTGTCTGTGGTCCAGCCCGGCGAGGTAGTCGCGGCGTGAGGACGCGGGTCAAGATGACGGCGGCTTCGTCAGAAGTGGCTCGCCGGTCCGTGATTGCCCGCTCGCGCAGCCGTTCCAGGGTCTTGGCGTCGAGCGGAACCTTGATCGTTTCGTCCATGCCCGGACGATGCGGGACCAGGCTGCGCGATATATGCGCGAAAAGGTCCGACCTAGAGGTAGTCAGCCAGATGCCTGCGGTTGACCCTCAGGAAGTACCGGAGGTTGTCACGATCGAACCTGCCGGACATGTCCGCGATCGTCTGGAGCGTGACTCTGCGCCCGGCCTTCTGCAGCAGGGCAATGACCCGCCGTAGTTCGGCTTCCGTGACGGTGGTTCCCTGCGGCCGCCCGAGCCGCTGCGCCACGCCGGCTAGGAGACGGGCATCGCGCCACAACTGGTCGATGTACGCCGGACCGTCGTGGTCGGGGGCCGTGGTTAGCGTTATTGCGGCTCCTGTGAAAGTGTCGGCAACGGTGACATGTTCGAAATGAAGGTCGGGCGGACGCGACCGCGAGCGTCCTGTGACTCGGTAGGATGAGCGACCCGTGATCGGGTCCGGCCTGAGGCTCTTCGGCGGCTCCGCCACGAAGTCCCAGGGTCCATCGTCATCGCCGTACCAGGACACGGAGCGAAAGACCGTCGGGGCCGTCATCGGAGCGCCCGGTCCATCGCGTCCGCGGCATCGCGGCGGAGCGCTGGCACGATCGCGGCATAGCTGCTCGCCGTGATCGCGATCCCCGAGTGGCCGAGCCATTCGCTGATAACGGCCAACGGCACGCCTTCGGCCAGCATGAGCGTCGCGGCGCTATGGCGGAGGGCATGGAACGGGACGTGCGGCAGGCCAGCAGCTTCGCGGGCTCGCTGAAACGCGGCGGAGACTCCTTCCGGGCGAAGCGGCCGGCCCACGCTGTCCGTGAACACGAGGCCATCCCGATCCTGCCAGGAGGCACTCCCGGCAGCTGCCCGGGCGTCGGCCTGACGATCACTCTCTCGCACGAGTGCATCACGGGCAAGCCCGGGGAGCGGGATCGTGCGTCGCGACCGCGTTGACTTGGGCTGCGCCAGCGCCCATCCGCCATCGCGGGCCATAGCCAGCGACCGGCGCACGGTCAGGGTGCCAGCGACTAGGTCAACGTCCGGCCAGGCCAGACCGAGCATCTCTCCGAGCCGCAGACCGGTCGAAACTGCCACGGCGTAGAGGTTGCCGTAGTCGTCCGCAACCGTGGCCTCGAGCAGGCGACGAACGAGTGGCGCGTCGAGGTAGGCAACGGGACGGTGTGCCACGTAGGGCGGGCGGGCGTCCCCCGCCGCGTTGCGACCCACTAGCCCGTCTCGCACCGCATCGGCGAGTGCCCGGCGCAAGGTAGCGCGGATGTGTCGTGCCGTCAGTGGGGATACGGGTGCATGACCCTGGCGACCACGCTTGCGCTCGTCTCCGGTCACGGGGCGGCCCGAGGCGATCCACCCGGCAATCGCCCGCTCAACGTCCGGAGACCCAAGCCGGGCCAGCGACAGCCGCCCAAGCGTCGGGATGAGGTAGCAGCGAACGTGAGTCTCGCGGCCCTTCCACGTCGACGGGCGGACACGCGTCCGGTCGCGATCGATCCAGGCGGTGAGGTACTCCCCTACTGTGACGGCCTTGCCTGCCGGGGCGATCGTGCCGAGCCTCAGCTCCCGGCGAAGATCATCCAGCTTGTCGCGGACGATCTTGGAGGTTTCGCCCGAAACGACGCGCCGGCGCCGGCGCCCGTCGGGTTCGGTCCAGGTGACGGCTCCGCGCCAGCCACGTCTGTCCTTGGTTTCGTAGACGGACCCCTCGCCAGGCGATCGCCTTCGCTCTGTCTTGGCGGTAAGCTCTCCCATTGGTAGCGGTCCTCTCTTGCAGGAGCGCTTCCTTGACGGCCTCCGGTTCGCCCCGGGGGCCGTCGCGCTATGTACGCCAGTGTACGCCTGTTGCTACCACGTTGCTACCAGGACAGAGCACAGAACAGCCCAGCAGGGCCAATTCACTAGGGGGAAGTGGAGGCGACGAGCGGATTCGAACCGCTGAATAGAGGTTTTGCAGACCTCCCCCTTAACCACTTGGGTACGTCGCCTCGACGCGCTGTCGAGTCGCCTGCGGCGCCTCGACCGGCCGGCGGGGAACCGGCGCTGTGTCGACTCAGTCCGACCCCGAGCTCGTCCCTGCCCGGGTTCCCCGCGAGGACTGGCTGCCCCTCGAGGATTCGAACCTCGCCTAACGGATCCAAAGTCCGCTGTCCTACCACTAGACGAAGGGGCAGAGGGTCTAGCTCTCGGCGGATCGCCGTCCGGGTCGGCAGCATGGAAGGAAAGAAGTGGAGCGGAAGACGGGACTCGAACCCGCGACCCTCACCTTGGCAAGGTGATGCTCTACCAACTGAGCCACTTCCGCTCGAAAACCACGCCAGCCGTATTGGTGCCGAGAGCCAGGATCGAACTGGCGACACCGCGATTTTCAGTCGCGTGCTCTACCAACTGAGCTATCTCGGCCCTGTCAGACGAACTGGCTGCCCGTCGGCGCGTCGAAAGGTACCACGTCGAACCGAAACGCTGCAAGGCAGGCGAACGACTGCCGACCTGCCCGCCGCGAGACCGGCATGCGGCGCCCCGCGGAGCCTTCCGACGGAGGATTCGCCGGCTATTCCAGGCCGCTCAATTGCGAGATGGCATTGGGCGGCAGCGGCGAATCGCCGGTCAGCTCGCGAAGTCGATTGATCCGATCGACGATCGGCGGATGCGTCGAGAAGAGGGCCGAACCGCCGCCCAGCTTCTTGAGCGGATTGACGATGTAAAGATGCTGCGTTGCCCCGTTGGCCGAGTGCAGCGACTCGCCGTCCATGGCGAGCTTCGCCAGGGCGCTCTCGAGACCGTGCGGGTTGCGCGTCAGCTGGACCGACGAAGCGTCCGCCAGGTACTCGCGCTGCCGGCTCACGGCCATCTGGACGAGGGCCGAGAAGATCGGGGCGAGGATGGCGAGGATGATCCCGATCACGAGGAGGATGGCGGCGAAGCCTCCTCCCCCACCCCGTTCGTTGTCGCGGGACCTTCCGCCCCCGAACCAGAACGTGTAGCGGAGGAACAGCTGGGCGAGCAACGCGATGCTGCCGACCAGGACCCCCACTATCAGGGTGAAGCGGATGTCGTAGTTGCGGACGTGCGACATCTCGTGGCCGATCACGCCCTGTAGTTCCTCGCGGGTCATCTTCTGGAGAAGCCCCGTGGTCACCGCGATGGACGAGTGCTGCGGATCGCGGCCGGTGGCGAAGGCGTTCGGCGAGGGGTCGTCGATGATGTAGACCTTGGGCATCGGCACGCCCGCGGCGATGGACATCTCCTGGACCACGTTGAACAGCCCCGGCGCCTGCGTAGGGTTCACTTCCTGCGCGTGCGAGCTGGCGAGGACCAGCTGATCGCCGCCGTAGTAGGAACCCAGCGCACTCAGGATCCCGATCGCGATGGCAATGGCCAGCGCGCCGATGCCCCACAGAACCGGGTCGCCGCCTCCGCTGCCGTAGCCGACTACATAGCCGACGATGTAGCCGAAGACGCCCAGGAAGGCGACGACGATGAGAGCGAGCAGGAACGAGTTGCGGCGATTCGCCGACTCCTCGGAATAGAAGGTTGTAGTCACCGATTGGTGCCCTCAGGCATCGCTCCGCCGGCGGGCCGTGGTGGCCCGCCGCGCAGCCCGATTGTGCTTGTGTGCCTCTATGAGCCCAGGTTTACGACAGGAACCTCCGCGGCCTCCGGTTCGGCCTCGAAGAACTCGCGCTTGGTGAAGCCGAACGGGCCGGCGATCAGCACGTTCGGGAAGACCTGCAGCGAGTTGTTGAAGTCCAGCACGGTCGCGTTGTAGTGCTGACGGGAGAAGGAGATCTGATTCTCCGTGGTGGTCAGCTGCTCCTGCAGCGCGAGGACGTTCTCGTTGGCCTTGAGCTGCGGGTAGTTCTCGACCACGGCGAACAGCGAGCGGAGGGCGCCCGTGAGGACGTTCTCGGCCTGGGCCTGTGCGACGGGACCCTGGGCTCCCGCTGCGATGGCGCCGGCGCGAGCCTCGGTGACCTGGGTCAGGACTCCCTTCTCGAAGTCCATGTAGCCCTTCACCGCGTTGACCAGGTTAGGGATCAGGTCATGGCGGCGCTTGAGCTGGACCTGGATCTGGGAGTTGGCCTCGTCGACTCGGTTCCGCTTCGCGACCAGACCGTTGTAGATCAGGATCACGACTACGACGAGTACGACGATGACCCCGAGGATGATTAGCGGGACTTCCATTGTCCCCTTCCTCCGATCGATGTGGGCCGCAACAGCACGTGCGGGATTTCAGTCTATCAGCCCGGTTTTGCGGGCAGGCCTTGCGCCGCCGAGCGAGTTGCCGCCCGGCGACGCCGGCCACCGAACGGTAGACCCGCGTCCTGAAGGTAAGGTTCGGACCGTCTCGGATTTGCTCTGACTCGGTCCGGGCCGCTTCAGAGCTGCTTCAGAAGATCCTTCGATTCTTCGGGTATGCAGCGCGGGGTTGAGCCGGCCCGAAGGTTTGGCGTCGCCGGGTTGTCGACGCCGGCGGCCCTCTTCCTGGCCGTCCTCTCGAGTGGGATCGCGCTGCGACTCGGATTGGCCTACGTGGCCTATCCGAATCAGGGTTTCGCGTCTGATCTGCAGCAGTTCACGAGCTGGGCCGAGGCGCTGGCCAGAGTTGGGCCCGGCGCCTTCTACGCGAGCTCCAACGCCAACTACCCGCCGGGCTACATGTACGTGCTGTGGCTTCTGGGCGAGCTCGGCCGGCTGATCGGCCCGCCGTTCGGGGTCTCCTCCGCGCAGGCCACCCTGTCGCTGCTCAAGCTGCCACCCATCGCCGCCGACGCCGGCATCTCGCTGCTCCTGTACCGGGCCGGCCAGGCCTGGTTCGGAGGCCGCTCGGGCGTGGTGGCGGCGGCGCTCTACCTGTTCATCCCGGTGACCTGGTACGACTCCGCGCTATGGGGACAGGTGGACGCGGTGGGCGCGTTCCTGATGCTGGCGGCAATCCTCGCCCTCGCCGACGGCTGGACCGAACCCGCTCTGCTTCTCTCCACAGCGTCCGCTCTCGTGAAGCCTCAGGACCTGATCGTCTTCGTCGTGGTTCTGCCGGTGCTCCTGTGCCGCCACGTCCTGCGTGTTGGGTCCGGCCCGGTGCCGCGGCTGGGCCGTCGCCTGGCCGCCTTCGACGCGCGCACGGGTGGCCGGCTCACCGACCAGGGACCGCTGCGCCTCGGCATCGCGCTCGCCCTCTCGGCGATCGCGGCGCTGGTCGTGATCCTGCCGTTCGACCTGGGCAGATTCGCACCGGCCGGTTTGTCGGGCACCCCGGTCGTCGGACAGGCGGCAGGGCTGGCAGGCCTGTTCGAGTCGCTGTCGGGTGAGTTCAGCGTCCTGTCGGCCAACGCTTTCAACGGCTGGGCTCTCGTGGGCAACCCGCCGCTCGCGGCTATCGCCGCAGGCAGCGGCTCGTGGATCTCCGACTCGCTGCCGGTGCTCGGAGGGCTCAGCGCGGTCCAGCTCGGAGCGGTCCTCCTGGTCGGCGCGGGGCTCCTCGTCGCCGGGGGCCTCCTGGTCCGCGACGACCGGATCTCGATCGTTCTGGGCTTTGCCGTCGTGGCGTTCGCGTTCTACGCCCTGCCCACCCGCGTCCACGAGCGATACCTGTTCCCGTTCTTCCCGGCCGCGGCCCTGCTCGCGGCGCCGTATCTCGGTGGCGTTGTCGCGTTCATCGGCACCGGGCTGATGAACACGATCAACATCCACGCGGTACTCGGCGCGGGCGGCGCGATCGGCGGATTCGGCGGACTCGGCGGCGGTTTCGGCGGCCGGGGCGGAAACCCCGGCGGTTTCGAGAGACGCCGACCGGGGCGTTCCCTCTGAGGGCAAGAAACTCGGACCACTGGAAAAGCTCGCAGCAGCAAACGCCGCGGGCTAACCGCGGCTCATGACGGTCCAATCGGACTACGTAACGCAGGTAC